>DAIOGM010000508.1:0-5116 GCA_036745215.1 Gemmataceae bacterium | reverse complement strand
CAATGCTACACCGTCTTGATGGCAGGCGGCGGCGTGCGCGGCGGGCACGTGCATGGCGTCAGCGATCGCGTCGGGGCGTATCCGTCGCGCGATCCGGTGCGGCCGGAGGATTTGTCGGCGACGATGTTTCACATGCTCGGCGTCGATCCGCACGCGGAGGTGCGCGACGCGCTCAATCGGCCGTTGCCCTTGAGCGGCGGTAGTGTGATCGAAGGGATATTGCGATAAGGTGTTTTCGTTTAGCGTTCGCGTGGCGCCGCGCGAACGCTAAACGTAAACTGGATTGATCAACTCACCATCCCAATCAACTTCACCAGAAACACATTCGCGATCAATACCAGAAAGATCGACGCCACGACGCCGCGCGTCGCCGCCTTGCCGACGCCTTCGGTGCCGCCGGTCGCGTTCATGCCAAACCAGCAGCCGGTGACTGCGACCAAGTAGCCGAACACGATGGTCTTGAGCGTCGAGAGCACGAGCTTGAGCTGAATGGGATCGAGGCCGCGCATGACGCTATTCATATACAGGTTCCACGACATCGTTCCGCCGAGATACTCCGCCAGCCAACTCGAGCCGATCGCGGTGTATGCCATGAGGATGGTGAGGAGCGGCAATGTGATCATCGACGCCAGCACGCGCGGGCCGACGAGCTGCGTCATCGGCGACAGGCCGAGCACTTCGATGGCGTCGATCTGCTCGGAGAGCTTCATCGAGCCGAGTTCCGCGCCGAGGCTCGCGCCCGATCGCCCCGCGAGAATCAGGCCGGCGCCGAGCGGCGCGAATTCGAGGACGATAGCGTAGGCGACGAAGCGCGGCACCTCGCTGCGAATCGCCTGATCGACGACGCCGTGCAGATGAATCCAGACGACGAACCCGAGCGCCACTCCAGCGACGACGCCCAGCGGGATCGCGCCGAGCCAGATGAGATAGAGCTGCCGGAAGAGTTCGCCGGGCTTGCGCCACGCCAAAAGCGCTGCGGGCAGCGCCGTGAGAGCGAAGGAGGTGAAGCGGCCGAGGTGTTCGAGAACTTGCATCTTGTCGCCATCTCTGCGTAACGCCGGTGTTGTTGCGAATGCTATCCATGGTTTGGCGGCGTGAATTCATTGTATGATGCGTTGAGCGTGAACCTTTAGCGATTGGGTCGTATCCATCTACGTAATGTTGGACGGATGACTTACTCCCGAGGAACCAGAGCCATGTTCGCAGAAGACGGCAAAACCTTGACCGAAGCCGAGTGCTTTGCCGAATTCGATCGTTTGTTTCCGCAAGGATTCGCAGGCGACGATGTGATTCGGGAAATCGCGCCGCAGGGCTGGGTCAATTCCCCGCTTTTGGCGGTTTTCCATCCATCGGCCGAACAGGTCTACGAGGAATGCGTACGCATTCATCGAAACGTGCAATCGCTGGCTCGATCTAAACGTTCGACGCCGACGGCGCCCGAACCGAGCCTGGAAGAAATCAAAAAAGACCACGCCGCGACTCCGATTGACGTTCTGGAGGAAGTCCGCAGCCTCGTCGGTCGATGCCTCTGGGAGATTTTTTCGGAAAACCACGAAGTCATCGCGCCGGATGGCCGCACGTTTGATCTGGGCTCATTTCGTTACGCGGGGGGCATGCTGGCTGACTATCTGAATCGAAAACTCGAAACGTCCCGCTACGACTACATGGATTTCTACCTGGGCACCGTTTGGGTTACCGATCGGGCTGACCTGACGCCAGTGTATCAGATGATCTTTCGGCGTCTCAATGAACGTGGCTGTGATTGGATCTACCAATTCCCGACGCTTCACGCGGTCGATTTGCGGCCTTTGCGTGATGCGCTCAAGGAGAAGGAAGGACCCGAGTGGGTCAACTATTCGCCAGAAGAAGCACTCGAAAAAGAACAGGAAGACGCTAGGCGCGACCGTGAACTGGCCGAACTCCGCGAACGTCTGGATGAAGGCAATTGCGAAGCCATGGCAGAGGCGGCCAAACAACCGCCTCCCAAGACGGTGGCAGCATATCGATCCGTTTTTGGACGCGATCCACGAGGTTGGCCGCCGGTTGGCTGATCGTGGCGAACCGCGTCGATGCCGACGGGCCAGTCGATTCGACCACACCGCTCTCACTCGGAGCCCCAGGACTGCCCTTGTCCTTGTTCGACAACGTCGTTCCAGCTACAATGAGGTGCATGATTTGCGGGAGGATTTTCTCATGGTCCAGGTAACTGAAGCTACTTTCGAGAACGGCGTCTTGGTTCCAGATCAACCGCTAAATCTATCGCCAAATGCGCGTGTTCGTTTGATGGTGAATCTGCTCGACGGTGACGATGACGCTCTCCGCCAAAAAGCATGGCAGGATCTTCAACGGCTTTGGCAGACATCGGCGTTCGACTCGAAGGGGGATCGTTTAACCCGCGAGCAGCTCCATGAACGCCGTTGATACGAATATTCTTCTATATTCCGTTGACCGGCATGAGCCGGCAAAGCAAATCAAGGCGCAACTGTTGCTTAATCAGCTACGTTCAACTCCGGAGCCAACGTACGTTCTTTGGCAAGTGCTGGGAGAACTGGTAGGCCAACTTCGGCGCTGGCGCGATCAAGGTAAACTCACCGCTGTGGAGAGCACGCAGCACGTGCAGATCTTTCGAAATCTTTTCCCGGTTTTACTTCCCACCGTCGCCGTCTTGGATCGAGCCATCGATCTGGCAAACCGATTCAGTTTGTCGCATTGGGACAGCATGCTGCTCGGCGCCTGTCAGGAAGCGGGGATCACCTCGCTGTACACGGAAGACATGGGAGCACCGACGACAATCGACGGCATCCAGTTGGTCAATCCACTGATTTGATTATCACGCAATCACCTTCTCAATCACCTCCGCCCCCTCGACGCCAACGAGCTTTTGATCCAGCCCGCCATAAAAGAACGACAGCCGATCCGGATCAAGCCCCATCAGCGTCAGAATCGTGGAATGCAAATTCTTGACGTGATAGCGATCCTCAACCGCTTCCGCGCCAAGTTCATCGGTCGTGCCGACGCTGATTCCGCCTTTGACGCCGCCGCCGGCCATCCACATCGTGAAGCCGTACGCGTTGTGATCGCGGCCGGTGCCGGTGGCGTACTCCGCCGTCGGTTGTCGGCCGAACTCGCCGCCCCAGACGATCAAGGTTTCATCCAACAGGCCGCGGCGTTTCAAATCCTTGATGAGGCCCGCGATCGGCTTGTCGGTGCGGCCCGCGTGGCGATTGTGGTTGAACACCATGTCGCCGTGGGCGTCCCAGTTTTCATCGTTGTGATTGCCGCCGGAGTAAATCTGGATGAAGCGCACGCCGCGTTCGACGAGTCGCCGCGCGAGCATGCACTTGCGGGCGAAGTCCTGCGTCGTCGGATTGTCGTAGCCGTAGAGCCGCTTGGTTTCCTCCGTCTCCTGATTCAGATCGACGGCGGATTCCGCGTGCGCTTGCATGCGATAGGCAAGTTCATATGACGCGATGCGGGCCGACAGGTTGCTGTTGTGCGCCCGCGGCGCCTCGTGTTCGCGATTGAATTCGCCCAGCGTATCGAGCATGCGGCGTTGCATCGCTTCCGTCGTGCCGGCGGGGCGATGCAAGTCGAGGATCGGCTGGCCGACACCGCGCAGGATCGTGCCCTGATACGACGCGGGCATGTAGCCGCTCGTCCAGTTCTTGGCGCCGGAGATCGGTCCGCCGGTCGGATCGAGCATGACGCAGAAGCCCGGCAGATTCTGATTCTCGGTGCCGAGGCCATAGTTGACCCAGGAGCCGAGGCACGGGCTGCCGGAGAGAATCTTGCCCGTGTTCATTTGCAGCATCGCGCTGCCGTGAATCGGCGAGTCGGCGATCATCGAGTGCAGGAACGCGATGTCGTCCGCGCACGTGCCGAGGTTCGGGAAAAGATCGCTGATCCATTTGCCGCATTGGCCGTACTGCTTGAACCGCCACTTCGGCCCGACGACGCGGCCGCCGTTGCGATGTCCGCCGCGGCCAAAGGTGCGCACGTTGACGGTTCGGCCATCGAGCCGATACATGTCGGGCTTGTAGTCGAACGTATCGACCTGGCTCGGCCCACCGTACATGAAGAGAAAGATGACGCTCTTCGCCTTCGCCGGGAAGTGCGGCGGCCGCGGCGCGAGCGGATTGGCGCCGGGCCGCGCCGGCTCCTGCGCGAAGAAGCGATCTTGCGACAGGAGGCCCGTGAGCGCGAGGCCCGTGAAGCCGGCGCCGGCTTCCCAGAGGAATTCGCGACGCGTGCGGCGGCAAAAATTTCGAGTCGGATGGGACATGAACAACTTCTCCTTGCGGATTTTCCTTCATCGGCTTTGGTCAACCTACCGTTTGATCTTTGACGTTTTCCTCGTTTTGCTCATTCCGTTTTTTGACGCGTTTGCATGGTTCCGAAGCTCGCCGAGAAAACGCTTCAATTCACGTTTTGAATATCGATCAAGGTCGCCGCGAATGATCTGGTCAAGGTCATCGGTTGTGATGCCGATTCGTTTTGCGGCATCCTCGAATGTCATTTCGTGGTCATTGACAAAGGCGTGAATGTCTCCAATGATTGTGGATTTTGCGAGTAACAGGTCTGGGTTCTCCAAACCGATATCGCGAAACACGTTTCCCGAAGACTCTTCAATCTTGATTCGGGTCTTGGTTTTTTGCTTTCCAGTTCTCATAATCCTGCTCCGCAGTCCTAAGACGTTTACGAATCAGCTCGATTATGTTCGGAGGCGTCTTGACGCCTTTTTTTGATTTCTTCTGGAACACGTGCAATACATAAATGAAACCCGCAAATTGAACAGCGTAAACCGCTCGATAAGTGCTTCGGGCGTCATCTGCACGAATTTCCATTACGTTCGCGCCGCCGAATCCGTGTAGGGCTTTCGCACTGGGAGGAAAACCCCCACGTTGCGCCTGCCAAAGATTGTGGCCTATTTTTTTCCGTACCGATTTTGGAAAGCTGCGCAAGTCCTCTCTGGAAGACCCCAACCAGGCTGTCTGTTTGGGCGAATGATCCATTCTGACGATTCCATACTTTATTTCATTGTATCGTATTGCGTATCAGGTCGAACTAATTCGACAGCGCACCTTGACTCATATCGCCAGGATTTTGTAGACTCTCC
>DAIOGM010000507.1:0-5118 GCA_036745215.1 Gemmataceae bacterium | reverse complement strand
GAACAACGTTAGGACAGTTCGTCTTACCGCGGCTGCTGGCACGAACTTAGCCCGTCCTTACTGTGGATCTATCAACCTTTCGGCTTTATCCCCACTTTCGCGCTTTACAACCCGAAGGCCTTCATCGCGCACGCGGCGTCGCTCGTTCAGGCTTGCGCCCATTGACGAAGATCCTCGACTGCAGCCACCCGTAGGTGTCTGGCCAGTGTCTCAGTGCCAGTGGCGCGGGTCGTGCTCTCACACCCGCTAGCCATCTTTGCCTTGGTGAGCCGTTACCTCACCAACTAGCTAATAGCACATGGACCCCTCTCGAGGCGAAACTCATTTCCCAGCAGAACGATGCCGCCCCGCTGAATCTCTGGGTATTACCCGCTCGTTAGAACGGCTATCCCCATCCCCAAGGTAGGTTATCCATGCATTACTGCCCCTTTCGCCACTTCCTCTGGCTCGGTATTGCTACAAAGCCAGCATTCGTTCGACTTGCATGCCTAATCCACGCCGCCAACGTTCGTTCTGAGCCAGAATCAAACCCTTCAAAAGTTATTCGCTTCATGACGGCCTGAATAGCTCGGCGACCAAATTGATCGACGGCTACTGCAGGACCGTTTTTAAACGAGTTGCTTTCGCAATCGCTTCGCTCGAGAGTGGCTAAACAGTCGAGGAAGAACGGACTCGTGAAAGTTCCGTTGTCTTGACGAATCCAGTGGATTCGACGAAAACCTGTGATTGCATCGGCTTGAACATTAATGGTCTGCTCAGGTCACGACTCAAATTGAATGACAAGGTTTCGGAATTCTTGCGAACTCCGCCACCGTCATTGCGAGTTTGTGTCATGCCCTAAGCATTAACACATCCTCGCATTGGCTTTTTAAAAAAGGTGCTTACCGAGTTGTCAAAGAACGATGAAAAAAGCCGCTGTTGCCAGCGACTTGTTCTCGCGTCAACCATAGGTGACTTATTGAGAAGTATACGAAGCGGATCGGTACGATGTCAACGGTTTGTGAATTATTTTTGTTAAAAAAACAATTCCGCTCACAACTTGTTTTTTGGACAGTGGTTGCGCAAAAATGGTTCGCGCTGTTTTTTGCGGACATTCGCCAGGAAAAGCGTAGATCGATAACAGAATCTTCGTTTAGCGCTCGCGTGGCGCCATGCGAGCGCTAAACGAAGACCGGAAGGCCCTGTTTTCCGAGATATTCCCATGCCACAACCGCGTGTTTTGGTCCTCCGCGCGCCCGGCGCCAACTGCGACGGCGAGACGCAATTCGCGTTCGAAAAAGCCGGCGCCCTCGTCGATCGCCTCCACATCCAACGGCTACGCGACAATCCGAAACTCCTTTTGCAGTACCAGATTATGACGATTCCCGGCGGCTTCACGTACGGGGACGACGTCGCAGCTGGCAAGATCTTGGCGGTTCAGCTGCAGCACTTCCTTGGCGAAGTCTTGCGTGAATTCCGCGACAAGGAACGCCTCATCCTGGGCATCTGCAACGGCTTTCAATGCCTGCTCAAAGCCGGCTTGATCGTGCCGCCCGATCTGGACGAAGGCCCGGTCGCGACGCTCGCCCACAACTCGCACGGCAAGTTCGAGGATCGGTGGATTCACCTAGAAGCGACGCCCGGCAAATGTCCGTTCCTCAAAGGCTATCAACGGCTCCACTTGCCAATCGCGCACGGCGAGGGCAACTTCGTCTGTTCGCAAGAATGGATCTTGAAAGGCCTGGTTCAAGCCGGGCAGGTTGTGCTGCGCTATGTTGACGCGGACGGCAAACCGGGGCCGTTTCCGATCAATCCGAATGGCTCGCAAGCGGACATCGCGGGCGTGTGCGATCCGACCGGCCGCGTGCTGGGCTTGATGCCGCATCCGGAGCGGCACGTGTTGCCGACGCAGCATCCGCAGTGGACGCGCTTGGGGTTGGCGCCGGAAGGGGATGGCTTGCGATTGTTTCGCAATGCGGTGGAGTTTTTCAAGTGACTACCACCCCAGCAACATTCCATAATTCGACACGAACGCGATTATTGCTGCCGTCAGTCCGACCAGCGCGGCGAACACGGCCAGCATCTGGCCGCAACCCATGAAGAGGGCGTAGCCGCGCCGGTAACGATCGGCCATGTGAGCATAAGCGGAACGGCAGCAGTAGATGATTCCTGCCAAAATGACAATGACGAACTTGTGCGACCACGCCCCGCGCGTTGCATGGTAATTCTCTACTTGAAACGTCCAAACGATTTGGCCGATAATCAAGATGACCAAGATTACGGGAGCTATGAGCACCAGAACATATCCCAGAAGTCTCAACGTCGATACTTGAACTTCGATCGCAAAACCAAGCTGGTCCGGGCCAGGCTCGTCATCGGCAGTCGATTGTGGCGGAGATTTGCCCTCGGGCCACGGAGTGAAGGCGCCGCAAAACGGACATTGCGGCAACTCGGCGGAATACAAAAAATCGCAACGCTCGCAACGCAATCGGTCGGTTTCCGCGACCATGGCAAGCATCAACTCCCGCATCGAGCCTTTGCCGGAATGGCCGACCGTATTGGCCGCCTCCGCAATCTCGAGGAAATAAGGATTGGGATCGAAGCCCGCATTCTTTGCGCTGCGGCGGAGGAACTCGAGCTGGTCAACCGCGTCCTGGGCGTCCGGGTGAAGGTCCTTGAGCGACTCATAGATCAACGCCAGTCGAAAGCGCGGACCATCAATCTTGGTGCGAATCTCCGCGCAATCGATCCACATGCACGCGATGACGCCGCGAAAGCTCTGCACCAATTCGCGAAGGACAGCGCGCTGCCGGTCGTCGCACATCAGGTAGGCGTCGGCAAGGAGCCGGCACGCGTCGTCGAATCGCGTTTGCAATGCTCGGTCTTGCTGGAGCATTTCGCGATGAACGCGCGGCTTGGCGTCGCGCGGCGAGGTGGGCAATTGCGTGATGCTGGTTTCTTTGGCGTTGAGCAATGAATCCAGTTCTGCGAGCGCCGTCTGCTGTTTGTCGATCAATTCTCGAAAGAGCGATTCATCCATCGGGAGCAATCTCAAGGAGCCATTCTCCGGTGCAAGAAAAATCATACACCACTGATGAGGCAACGTCCGCGAGATGTTTCGAGGTGTACTCATGGCTGGCTTCACGCAAGCCGAGACGGCCGCATGCAGCCGACTGATCGAGTGGGCCATGGAAGAAGATCTTGGCCCGCAAAAATCGACGGATTCGGACCTCACGTCGTCCGCATTTGTCGATCCCCTTGCGGAGGGGACGGCGTTCCTCGTTGCGCGATGTGCGGGAATCCTCGCGGGGCTGCCGGCCGCGGCCATGGTGTTTGAAAAATTCGATTCCCAGTTGAGATTTGTCGCATTAATCAACGATGGCTCCTCGTTGGAATCAGGCGACCGCATTGCGTCGATCTCGGGCTTGTTAACTTCGATCTTTACCGCGGAACGAACGGCGCTCAATTTTTTGCAACATCTCAGCGGCATCGCGACCATGACAAATCGTTATGTCGTGACGGTTTCAGGTCGTGCCGCCAAGATCATGGACACGCGCAAAACAATTCCAGGCTGGAGGTTGTTGGCGAAGTACGCCGTGCGTCAGGGCGGCGGGCATAATCATCGCATGGGCCTCTTCGACATGTTTTTGATCAAGGACAATCATTGGGCCGCATTCCGCGAAGAAGAGACTGATCTTAAGGAATCGCTTCGTTACTTGCACGAGCATCACCCCAACGTTCCAATCGAGATTGAAGTCGAATCCCTCGCCCAACTCGACGAAGCTCTCGCCGGCAAGCCCGACATCATCCTCCTCGACAACATGCCGCTCGACATGATGCGCGAAGCCGTCAAGCGCCGTAACGCCGTCGCGCCGAACATTCTGCTCGAAGCGTCCGGCGGCGTCACGCTGGAAACGGTGCGGGCCATCGCGGAAACCGGCGTCGATCGAATCAGCGTCGGGGCGCTCACGCACTCAGCGCCGGCGCTCGATATTGCGCTCGATTTTGAAACGTGATCGCGTTTGCATCCCGGGCGAAAGCCGGGTATCATGTTGGCAAGAGAGGGAAGCAATGTCTACGGTTGCGACACGACAAATGGTTCACACGGCCGGGGAGGCGTTATTGCCCGACGGTCAAATTGATTACGATCGCATCATCTCGTCGGATGGCAAACCCGTGGATCGACCATTCACAGAAAAACAAATGCACTTGTTGACCGCCCCGTTGTACGCATGCTGGCCCGGACCTGGAGATGGCCGACCGTTTTTTGTGCTTTCAGATGTCGGACTGTTTTATGCATTTCGCGAGCATCCGGTCGTTCCGGATGTGATGCTTGGCCTCGACGTGGCGCTGGATCCGAAATTCAAATCGTACTTTGTCTGGGAGTACGGCAAAGCGCCGGACGCGGCGATTGAAATCGTATTGGGCACGGATGGAGAGGAATTGGGCAGAAAGAAACGAATCTATCAAAGGATCGGCATTCCCTATTACGTCGTCTGGGACCCGGACCGTTATCTGAGCGAGCAAACGCTGCAATGCTTCAGCCTTGAGGTTGGAAAGTACAAATTGAACGGCGAGGTGTTTCGCGAGATCGGCCTGGGCGTCGCGATCTGGCATGGCGTTTACCATGACCTGGAGGCCGATTGGTTGCGCTGGTGCGACGAAAAAGGCAACTTGATCGCCACGCCTGAGGAAAAAATCGCCCAGCAACAGCGGCAAGCCGATCTAGCGAATCTTCGGGCCGAGCAGGAGAAGCAACGAGCCGAGCAGGAGAAGCAACGAGCCGAGCAGGAAAAGCAACGCGCCGAGCAGGAAAAGCAACGCGCCGATGTCTTGGCGAAAAAACTGCGATCCATGGGCGTCGATCCGGACAAACCATGAGCCACGAGATCCCCGCGACGGCCTGGCATTTAGGCGATCAACTTCTCGGTCGGAATGTTCTCGTCCATGATTCTGTCGAAAGCACCAACACACTCGCTCTCTCCTTTGGCCAGGATCCGACCAAGAACGGCCTCGTTATATTGGCTCATTCGCAAACCGCCGGCCGCGGGCAATATGGCCGCACCTGGCAAGCGCCGCCGGAGAGCAGCGTGCTCTTGTCGGTGCTGTTGTTCCCGCCGCCGGCCTTGCGGCGACCCG
>DAIOGM010000506.1:0-5126 GCA_036745215.1 Gemmataceae bacterium | reverse complement strand
GCGGCACGTGGAGCTGGTCGTGGACTACCAGCGATGGGCCCGATGATAGCCAGTCGGTGACTATCTTCGGCAACGATGGCGAAGGCGCCGTGCCGATCGCAACCTTTGGCCTCATCGTCAACAACGTCGCACCAAACGGCACCGCCGACAATGCGACGGTGACCGTCAACGCAGGCGCCACTGCCAACAACACCGGCACGTTCAGCGATCCGGCCGATCCGGTCACCTTGTCCGCTTCGGTCGGGACGGTCATCGACACCGGCGGCGGGCACTGGAACTGGTCGTTCAACACCGGCGGCGCCGTCAGCCAAACCGTGACCATCTTCGGCGACGATGGGGCCGGCGCCGTGCCCATTGCCAGCTTCAGCCTTGTGATCAACAACTCGACGACGGTCCAACTTCACATCAATCCACCACAGATCAACTTGAACGGCAATGGTGTTTTTCAGGTTGTCGCCTTGTCAACACCGGCGTTCTTGGCGACATCGCTCGATCCGGCCACGCTTCGCCTTTCCGGCGCGGCGCCGAGCCATGTGGCCTTAAGCGATGTCGATAACGACGGCGACCTCGATTTGGTCATGCATTTTCGCCGGCAGGATTTTGTGGACGAATACGCGGCTGCTTTGTGCGCCGACCTCGAAGATGGCATACTCAACAGCAATCACCAGGAGATTTATCTTTCGTTCATGGGCACGACATTCAGCGGCATCGACGTCACCGGCGCTGCCTGGGTTGACATGTTCATGACGGGCAAATACCTGGACAACCTGATTTGAACACGTAACCGCCGCATGAACTACGCAGCCGGGAGAGTGGACGGGACCGCGAGGTCAAGTTCGCATTCCCGGCTGATTGTTTTCGCAGAATGCAGAATGCAGCAATTCGGGCCAGCCGATGTAACTCGCAAATTGTCGCCGGAAACGCTGGAATTCTATTTGCAGCTATGGTAAACTCGCCTCCAAATCTCAGCTGGGAGGCATTCATGAACAGCGAATTCGAAGATTCTTATGAAGACGAACTGGATCGCGTGCGCGGCGCCGTTCTCGAAACCGAGATCGGCGAACTCATGGCTTCCGATCCACTCGTCGTGGACGCCGACGCGAGCGTCGTCGCGGCCGTCAACGCGATGAATGAGCGCAAGACCGGCTGCGTTCTTGTGCAGAAAGGCGGCCGACTGGTCGGCATCTTCACCGAACGCGACGTGCTGCGCAAGGTCATCTTCCGCGACGGCAATCAGACCTGGAAAGTCGATTCGGTCATGACGCCCAATCCGGAAACGCTGCCGCCAACGGCCTCCGTTGCTTACGCGCTCAACAAGATGAGCGTGGACGGCTATCGCCACATCCCCATCGTGGACCGCATCGGCAGGGCCATCGGCGTTTTGTCCGTGAAGGACATCGTGCACTTCGTCGTCGATTTCTTCCCCGCTGGCGTTCTCAATTTGCCGCACGATCCGGGCAAGGCGATTCCGCGCACGACAGACGGCGGTTAACTGCTCCGCGCCACAAATCATGAAAGCAGTGCTACTAACGATCGCGGTACTTCTGCTCGCGGCCGTCGTGACAGTGCTCGCTTATTTCCTCGGTGCCGAGGAAGAAGCCATCCCGCGCGCGGGCGGTCTCGGCTTCGGGACGTTGCTTTTGGTCGGCGGCGGCGCCTACCTCGTCATCTACACCATTCGCATGAGACAACTCGATGTTCCCGGAGATGAGCTCGGCGACAGCGAGGTCGTGTGGGCCAAATCTTCCGGCAGCATGGCCCATTTCCGCTCGGGCAAGCCGTGGATGTTCTGGGACTCCGTCGGCGGGAGGTTGTTCCTGACCAATGACGTCCTTGAATTCCGCGCCAATCCGGCCGAGCCGTGGGCGTACAAGATTACCATCCCGCTCGCCGACATTCGCCGCGCCGCGCCGTGTTCGATTCTCGGCTTCATCAACGGCGCCTTGCGCGTCGAACGCATGGACGGCTCGTACGAAATTTTCACATTCGGCGCCGCGTTTGACGTGAGCCGTGAGTGGGCCAAGGCGATCATGGAATTTCGCAACGATCTCCTGGAAACCGACGACTCGGCCTGTTAAAATCCGCGGCACCGCAGCACGAGGAGCGAACCATGATCCGCACAATGCTTGGGCTGTCCGCGTTCATTTTGTTGATGCTCACCCCAGCCTCCGCATTATGCCAGCAGGCCAGTTTGCCGGAACGCGCCGCTGCCGGTTTGAGAAAGGCGTGCGGTTATCTTCGCGACAAGGTTAGCGCGGAAGGCGGCTATCTCTGGCGTTACAGCGCCGATCTGTCCAAACGCGAAGGCGAAGGCAAGGCCACCGCGACGCAAGTCTGGGTGCAACCGCCCGGCACGCCCACCGTCGGCCAGGTCTGGCTTGACGCCCATCACGCGACTGGCGACCGCTATTATCTCGACGGCGCCGTCGCCACCGCTCACGCCCTCGTGCGCGGCCAGCTCATCTCCGGCGGCTGGGATTACTCCATCGACTTCGATCCCGCCAAACGCAAGGCCATCGCCTATCACGCCGACAACAACGTCGCCGGCAAGAAAAACGTCTCGACACTCGACGACGACACCACGCAGGCCGCGTTGCGCTTCCTCATGAACGTCGATCACGCGCTTGGGCGCAAAGATGTCAAGATCAAGGGCGCTGTCGAATACGCACTCGAAAAGCTTGTGAAGGCACAGTATCCCAACGGCGCCTGGCCGCAACGTTTCTCCGAATCTCCCGATCCCGCGAAGTTTCCCGCCAAGAAAGCAAATTATCCAGAGTCATGGCCGCGCGAACATCCGGCCAAGGACTACAAGGGTTACTACACATTCAACGACAATTCGATCGCGACCATGATCGACACGATGCTCCTGGCCACGAGTCATTATGATGAGCCGCGCTATCGTCAGGCGGCGCTCAAGGCGGGCGATTTCATGATTCTGGCGCAGATGCCGGAACCGCAGCCGGGCTGGGCGCAGCAATATGATCTCGACATGCAGCCGGCGTGGGCCCGCAAGTTCGAGCCGCCGGCGGTGACCGGCGGCGAATCGCAAGGCGTCATGCGTTCGCTGCTCAAACTCTACGCGGAGTCCGGCGACAAGAAGTTCCTCGAGCCGATCCCGCGAGCGCTGGCGTATTATCGCAAATCGCTTTTGCCGAATGGACAACTCGCTCGCTTCTATGAACTCAAAACGAATCGGCCGCTTTACTTCACGAAAAAATATGAGTTGACCTACAAGGATGACGACATGCCGACGCACTACGGGTTCAAGGTCGGCCAGAAGCTCGATCAGATCGCGAAGGAATACGAACGGCTCATCAAGTTGAGCCCCAACGAACTCAAGAAAAAGAAACCTTCCGAGCGTCCGAAGGTCACCGATGCGTTGATCGCGCAAGTGGAATCCGTGTTGAAATCGATGGACGCCGACGGCCGTTGGGTGGACAAGGGCAAACTGAAGTCTCAAGGCGCGGACGACACGACGGCGCAAATCATCAATGTGGCAACGTTCAATCGCAACGTCGCGGTTCTGAGCCGATACCTGGCCGCGACGCGAAAATAGGAGATTCCCATGGTGCGAAAACTGTTCATGACGCTGGTCATCACGACAACGTTAACGGTGACCGCCGCGTCGCAGCCGGCCGTTTCCGACGGCTGGCAACCGATGGCGCCGCGCGACGAAATCAAGCCGCGCTTCGACCACAACGCCAAGGGCGGGCCGAAGAACACCGGAAGCCTCGTCATCATCGCCGACGAGCGCGAGGGCTTGCACGGCTGGTGGCAAAAAACGTATCCGATCGTCAGCGGCAAGCATTATCAGTTCCACGCAGCGCGCAAGACGGCCGGCGTTGAAACGCCGCGCCGCAGCGCCGTTGCCCGCGTCCTCTGGCAAGACGCCGCCGGCAAGACGGTCTACGTCGATCCGCCGACCAAGGACGATTCCGGCAAAGGCCTGCCGCGCGCCGAGCCGGAATATCCTGCCGACGGCGAAACACGCGGCGACTGGACCGACGTGGTTGGCCTCTATCAAGCGCCGTCGAAGGCGACCAAGGCGATCGTCGAATTGCACCTGCGCTGGGCGCCGAATGGCCGCATCGATTGGAGCGAAGTCGCGTTCGCCGAATCCGCGCCGCCCAAGAGCCGGCCGGTGCGTTTGGCTGCCGTGCACTTCATCCCGCGTGGCGGCAAGACGCCGATGGACAATTGCAAGATGTTCGAGCCGCACATCGCCGACGCCGCGAAGCAGAAGGCCGACCTCGTTGTGCTCGGCGAGACGATCACCTACGTCGGCCTGGGCAAGACGTTCGCCGACGTCGCGGAGCCGATTCCGGGGCCGTCCACGGAATACTTCTGTGCCCTCGCGAAAAAGTACAACATTCACATCGTCGTCGGCCTGGTCGAACGCGACGGCCATCTCATCTACAACGTCGCGGTGCTGATCGGCCCCGATGGACGCATTATCGGCAAGTACCGCAAGGTCTGCTTGCCGCGCGGCGAAGTCGATGCGGGGCTGGCGCCGGGCCGGGATTATCCGGTGTTCGAGACGAAGCTCGGCAAGGTCGGCATGATGGTGTGCTACGACGGCTTCTTCCCGGAGCCGGCCCGCGAGCTGACGAAGCGCGGCGCCGAGATCATCGCCTGGCCGGTCTGGGGTTGCAATCCGATGCTGGCGAGCGCCCGCGCCTGCGAGAACCACGTGCACTTAGTGTCGAGCACCTACACCGACAGCGCGAGCAAATGGACCCTGACCGCGGTTTACGATCACGCCGGCCAACCGCTCGCGAAAGCCGAGAAGTGGGGCACGGTCATCACCGCCGACGTGGATCTGAGCCGCCGCCACTTCTGGCGCAACAACCTGGGCGACTTCAAGGCGGAGAACTTGCGCTCCCGGCCGATCGCGTTGCCGGAGTTGCGGTAGTGTTGCCCAATCGGACCCTTTTACCCAACAGCAGTTGGGTAACAAGAAACGCGAAAAACACGGCGTTTGTTGGCGTTTTCGGGGCTTTTACCCACGAGTGCGCGGCAGAAGCAACGGAATTATACAACCGACCTTGACAGAAGAAACGCGGGCGCCGAAAAAGGTGTCCAATAAAAGGTCTCAGGACCCTCAGGACCCTTTATTGGACACCTTT
>DAIOGM010000505.1:0-5132 GCA_036745215.1 Gemmataceae bacterium | reverse complement strand
CCCGCGACGGTCGCCAACACGACCGTCATTCGTGGCTTTGGCCTCGGCGGCAACGACATGATCACCCTCAACGAAGCCGGCGGCGCCTTGCCGAGGGGCGTCCTCGCGGGGGGCGATGGCAACGACACCATCGTCGGCGCCTCGCGGGCCGACGAACTCTTGGGGCAAACGGGCAACGATACCCTGTTTGGCAAAGGCGGCGCCGATTTCCTCTTCGGCGGCGATGACGAAGACACGCTCATCGGCGGCGACGGCGGCGATCAGGTCTTCGGCGACGAAGGCGACGACCGCATGTTCTGGAATTTCGGCGACGACACCGACCTCAATGAAGGCGGCATCGGCAACGACACTACGGTCGTCAACGGCGGCATCGGCAACGAGAACTTCGTCGCCTCCGCCAACGGCGTTCGCGTCCGCTTCGACGGCCTCACCGCGCCCCTCTTCTCGATCGACATCGGCACGACCGAGGCCCTCATCCTCAATGCCGGCGCCGGCAACGACACTTTCTTCGCGACCGGCAACCTCGCCGCGCTCATCGGGATCACCGTGGACGGCGGCGCCGGCAACGACACCATCAACGGCAGCAACGGCGTTGACACGCTCCTCGGCGGCGACGGCCACGACTTCATCGACGGGCAACAAGGCAATGACGTCGCCTTCCTCGGCGCCGGCAACGACACCTTCCAATGGGACCCGGGCGACGGCAACGACACCGTCGAAGGCCAGGCCGGCTTCGATCGCCTCCTCTTCAACGGCAGCAACGGCGACGAGATCTTCGAAGCCTCCGCCGTCGGCGAGCGCGTGCGCTTTACTCGCAACCTCGGCGCCATCACCATGGATCTCAATGACACGGAGCGCATTCTGCTGAACGCGCTGGGCGGCGCGGATCAGATCACCGTCAACAACATGGTTGGGACCGACCTCACCATGATGGACATTAACCTGGCAGCCATCCTCGGCGGCACGGCTGGCGACGAAGCGGCGGATTCCGTCTTTGTCAATGGAACCGAGGGCGCGGACACCATCAGCGTCATCAAGAACGGCAACGTCCATTCCGTGACCGGGCTGAAGGCGCTGGTGACCGTCCACAACGCCGACGGCGCCGGAGATCGCGTCTCGATCGACGCTCTCGGCGGCAAAGACAACCTGAACGGCGGCATGGTGCTGCTCGGCGTCGGGCTTACTCTGAACGGCGGCGACGACGACGACATCATCAACGGCAGCCCCGGCGCGGATTTGATCTTTGGCCAACTCGGCAACGACTCCATCGTCGGCAGGCAGGGCGCCGACACCATCTTTTTCGGCGGCGGGGACGACAAGTTCTTCTGGAACGCCGGCGACGGCAACGACATCCTCGAAGGACAGGAAGGGTCCGATCGCTTGATCGTCAACGGCGCCAACGTCGTCGAAACTTTCGATCTCTCCGCCAACGGCGCTCGCCTTCGCCTCTTTCGCGATGTCGGCGGCGTGTTCCTGGATGTCGATGACTTTGAAATCGTCGATCTGAAAGTGTTCGGCGGCGCCGACTTCATCAGCGTCAGCGATCTCGCGCCCACCAACGTCCTGAATGTCAATGTCTTCCTCGCGGCCGCGCTGAACGGCACGGCCGGCGATGGCCAGGTCGATCAGGTCTTTTACAACGGTTCGACGATTGCGGACGTTATTGTCGCGGCCAGTTCGGCCCAGGGAATCACCGTGACACAAGATTCACGCGTCCTCACCATCGTCTCGGCCGAGCCCGCCAAGGACCGCTTGATTATCAACGGCCTGGGGGGCGCGGACGTCATCAGTGCGGCGAGCGTTCAGGCCAACAAGATCGGTCTGGAACTGAACGGTGGGGCCGACGTCGATGTGCTGCTCGGCAGTCAGGGCGCCGATCTGATCAACGGCGGCGATGGCAACGACACCGCGCTCATGGGCGCCGGCAACGACACGTTCGTCTGGAACCCCGGCGACGACAACGACGTGCTCGAAGGCCAGGCCGGCATCGATACCATGCAGTTCAACGGCTCCATCGTCGCCGAGAACATCACGATTTCGCCGAACGGCGGCCGCGTCATCTTCTTCCGCGATGTGGCCTCGGTCGCGATGGACCTCAACGACGTGGAACGCATCAACTTCGCCGCGTTCGGCGGCGCCGACATCGTCGTCGTCAACGACCTGGCGGGCACGGATGTGAAGGAGATCAATGTCGATCTCAAGGCGACCGGCGGCGCCGGCGACGCGGCGGCCGACTCGATCATCCTCAACGGCACGGCGGACCTCGACGCCATCCTGATTTCCGGCAACGTGAACAAAGTCACCGCCGTCGGCCTGTTCGCAGTGGTCAACATCATCGGGCACGAGGCCGTCAACGATCGCCTGACGGTCAACGCGCTCGGCGGCAACGATGTCATTTACGCCGGCAATCTCTTGGCGAATGCGATTCAATTGACCGAAGACGGCGGCGACGGCAACGACATCCTCGTCGGCAGCTCCGGCATCGACACGATCCTCGGCGGCATCGGCGACGACGTGCTCATCGGCGGGCCCGGCGTCGATATCCTGATCGGCGGCGGCGGGAACGACCTCATTATTCAATGACGTCAGCCTGGCGAGCCACGGGGTTTATCCCCGTGGAATAGCTTTGCAACGCATTTGAACCACAGAGGCACAGAGACACAGAGAAGAGAAGACGGGGAAATGAGACGCGGGATTTTTCTTACCCATCCTGCCTTTCTCTGTGCCTCTGTGTCTCTGTGGTTCAATTACGTTGCAAAGCCCCGTGGAATGGACCTCCAAACCACGGGGATAAACCCCGTGGCTCGCTATTCCGTCTCCGTGCCGAATTGCCGATCGCCCGCATCGCCGAGGCCCGGCACGATGTAACTTTGCTCGTTGAGATGCGTGTCCAGCGCCGCGAGGTGAATCGGCACATCCGGGTGCGCTTGACGCAGCACCTCGACTCCCTCCGGCGCCGCGATGATGGCGAGAAAGCGAAGCCGGGGCACATTCCATTGCTTGAGGATGGCCAGCGCCGCCGCCGCGGAGCCGCCGGTGGCGAGCATCGGATCGACGACGTAGCAAATATCGAGTCGCGCTTGATCGGACAGCTTGTTGTAATAGGTGATCGGCTTGAGCGTCTTGTGATCGCGATAAAGCCCCAGGTGCCAGACCTGGGCCTCGGGGATCAGTTCGACAATCGCGTCCGCCATGCCGAGGCCGGCGCGGAGAATCGGCACCAGGCCGATGCGTTGAACAATTCGCTGCGACGGACAATCGGCGAGCGGCGTTTTCACGGAATGGCTTTCGACCGGCAAGTCCTGCGACGCCTCCCAGAACAAGAGCTGGGCGATCTCGCGCACCAGGCGGCGAAACATCGGCGACGGCGTTGATTGGTCGCGCAATTGTCCCACGCGGTGCAAAAGCAATGGATGCTGGCTGATGTGAACGGCGGACATGCGGGGTACTCCATCCATTGCGAGCCGCGGGGTTTATCCCCGTGGAATGGAGGTCCCTTCCACGGGGATAAACCCCGTGGCTCGCAAAAAAAAGCCGTGAGAAGTATCTCACGGCTCGCTCATCCGTTCAATCTTTTTCAATCGCGCCTAAACGACAATCTGCTTGATCTTCACGGCCGTGTACGGCTGCGTGTGCCCCCGGAAGCGGCGTTGATTCTTGCGCCGCTTGAAATGCTGCACATAAACCTTGGTGGACGGCAACCCGACCACTTCGCCGACCACGCGAGCGCCGTTTATCGTCGGCTGGCCGATCGTGGCGTCGGTGTCTTTCTGCAAAAGAAGGACGCGTTTGAACTCGAGGCTGGCGCCGACTTGCACGTCGCGGAAATCGACGTTGACGACGTCGCCTTCCTGCACGCGATACTGACGCGAGCCGTCTTCGAAGATTGCGTACATTACAATGTCCCTTGTCAAACTCAATTTCTCAAAACGTTACTATAGAAATTAGGCCGAAGGCCGTCTACGCTGTTCCCGATTCCGATTCATCGATCTTCCATTTCGCCGGTTCGGACGATTTTTCCAGCAACCACCAGCCGCGCATTTCTGGCTCTGCGCCATTCAGGCCGATGATGAAATGCACGACGCAGTCGCCGTAATAATTGCGTTCCAGATCCTTGTTGCTTGGAATCGGTTCACTGGTCGGATGCGAATGGTAGATCGCGACGATTTCATGTCGGCATGCCCGCATCTTGGCGTTGATTTCACCAAGTCCGTTTGCGGCGAAGAATTCGGTTGGACTCTCTGCTTCATTTTTCAACTTGTAGCAGGCTTCCACGCGCAACACATCGCCGTCGCGCACACCCGCTAGAAGGCCGCAGCACTCGTTCGGCAGTTCCGCTTTTGCGTGCTCTAGCATCTCTAAATAAAACTGACGCGGCAACAGAAGATGTACTGGTCTTGACAACGTTGCGGCCTCCGGCGGACAATAAATCTTAGCTAATCGGAAGAGTTTGCGCAGTTTCTCGATGGATCAGTCCGCATCCGCGCGAAAATAAGTGCGCGATTCCGGGAACTCCTAAGATAACGATTGTACCGAATCGTTGCCTTATTCCATAGAGGGCGAGCTGTGGAGAACGAAGTCATGGATCTGCAGCAGTTGGCCGCTTATTTGCATCGCGACGTTCGCGAGGTGAGCAAGCTGGCCAATCGCGGCTACCTGCCCGGCAAGAAAGTCGGCGGCGAATGGCGTTTTGCCTCCACGGAGATCAATTACTGGATCGAAACGCAGATGCACGCGTTCACGGAGCAAGAACTCGAAGCCCTCGAACGCCGCGGCGCCGTCGCGTATGTCGCCGATGAACCGCTTGTATGCGCGATGTTGACGGAGAGCACCATCGCGGTTCCGCTCAAGGCATCCACCAAGGCGTCGGTGTTGAAAGAAATGGCAAACCTGGCCGGGCAATCCTGGCAAATCTACGACGTGGACGGTGAGCATGAAGCGGCTCGCCGAACAGAAAGAGCTTGGAAGCGTCATGGTCCGGTTCATGACCATGCTGCAAGATTTCTCGCTGGCGAACTACTGTATGGAAGTCTGGAAGAAGGAGGAAGACATGCGCCGCGTGCGCGCGCCACAGGCGACGCTTTGAGGGCCATGTTAAAATAAATGGCAGACCCGTTCAAAGAACGGGTCTG
>DAIOGM010000504.1:4557-5139 GCA_036745215.1 Gemmataceae bacterium | reverse complement strand
CGTGAAACGGACATTGGCATCATTCCCATCCTTCATCGACGCCCGGGCGTCGCGCACGTCGGCCCGTTGCGGAAACGTCACCGTGATCGGAAAGCCGAGAGGCCCCTTGGCGTCCGCGACCGCATCGTAGCCCAGCAGCGGCACGTCGGTTTGATTGGGCGCAGGGTAAACGATGATGCGTGGATCGCCGCGGCCGCCGTTTGGATCGAGAACGCAGCGCCAGCCGCGGCCGACGTCGTGCGCCGCGCCGAAGCCGACGCGATGCAGGTTCGGATTGAGCAAGTAGACACGGCTCGTGAAAGTCGCCATCTGGTCGTCGATCTGCATCACCGGCGTCGGCGCGTTGGTGAATATGAGCGATTGCATGGCCGAGCGCCGACCTTCGGCGGTGAACCAGGGCAGTTCGGGATCCTCATCTCTGACCGAATACTTGGACGCTTTCAATGCATCCGCGTTCTTCGCCAAATACTCCGCATGCAGCCGGCAGCCGCGCGCGAGCGATTCATCGAGCGCAACTTCGCTCAGGCCCGCCTGCGTGCGAAATTGATTGAGTCGATTGACGACATCGCGAGCCGCATTGTC
>DAIOGM010000504.1:0-4547 GCA_036745215.1 Gemmataceae bacterium | reverse complement strand
TTACGTCACGCCGCCATCTTCGTGGGAGGCAAAAAACCCGCGTCACGCGTCGTGAATTTCCATTTCTTCTCCCATGCCTTCCCGGCCAGCGTGCCTTTCAGATGAACCTGATACGTCCTCTTCGGCGTCAGCGGGTCCATGGCAATCAGGCAGACCGCGTTGCCCTGTGCCTTCACATGCTGTGCATTCGCCGGTTTCTCGGGCGACGAGAACCAGCAGGGAATCTCAACATCCTTGCCAATGGTGAGCTTGCCGGTCGCGTTCTTGATTGTTTCGTTGGGTGGGAAGAATGCCGTGATGGGATAGCCGGCGCGGCTGTCCTTGTCATCGGGAATCGGGTTCGGCTCCTCGCCGCTGTTGGGAAACGCGAGCGGCACGTCGATTTGATCGGCTTGCGGATAGAAAACCGCGTGCGACGCCGACTTGTCGCGGCCGTTTTGCACGTTCATCACCGTCGCCCAGCCTTGGCGACGGCCGCGAACGCTCGCGAAGCCGACGGCCTTGAGGTTCGGCGCCAGGATCGGCGCCCGATGGTAAAGCGTGCCCATCCACGCATCGACCGCATCTATGGGCTCGTAATCGCCGATGCCGATGTCGGACGCCTTGCCCGATTCGTGTCCTACTTTGCTGTAGCCTGGGAGTTTCTCGTCTTCTTCATGCGCTTTCAAGCCGAGCAAGGATGGATGTCCTTCGTTGATCACGAGGTAACGCGCATGCTTGAGGCAACCGGCGCTCAACTTTTCATCGAGGACAACCGGCTTGAGGCCCGCCGCGTTTCGATACGCATTGACTTTCTCGACCGCCTTCTTTGCCCATGCGCCGTTTCGGTCGCTGTCATCATCCGTCGTGAAGGACCACGTCAAGCTCCAGGGCTTGTCGTCGAGTTGAGCGGACGCCTTGACTTTGTAAACCGCGTTCGCATTCAACAGCTTCTTGGGCACGAAGCCGATCGCGTTGAGTTTTTGGCCGGGGCGCGGCAACTTGTCCGGCGTCCAGAGCCAGCCGTCGATGGAGTTGCTTTTTTCGTCGTGCAACGCGATCTGGGCATTAGCGACTTGTATTTTTGGGCCGAACGACACGGTGATCGGAAAGCCGGCGGGCAGCTTCGGGTCCGGTACGTCCGTGCCGCCGGAGAATGAAATCGGCACCTCCGTCTGATTCGCTGCGGGATAGACAACGATCGCCTCGCCGCGGCCGCGCTGGATGTCGGCGACGCAGAACCAGGCGCCGCGTTCATTCTTGATGGCGCCGACGCCGATGGATTGCATTTCCGGATGCAAGAGCGGCACGCGACTTGGCATGCGCGCCATCCAGCGGTCGAGCGCGGCGAGCGGCTCCTGAAGAGTCACGATCGAATTCGACGCCGCGCGTTCGCCTTCGACGCTGTAGCCATTCCTGCCTGGTTTTTCTTCGTCGGCTTTCGACGATTCCGGCCTGGCCGCGTCAAAGTTGATGCCGAGATACTCCGCATGCGCCTGGCAGCCGCGGCTCAGGTCGGCATCGAGCGTCACCAGGCCGAGCCCCGCGGCCTTGCGATGGCGATTCAGCAGCGCCACGAATTCGTCGATGTTCTTCGATCGCTCCGGCCCAATCGGTTTTTTCTCGATGATCGGCTTGGTCCGATCGTCGTCCTTTGGTTGAACAACGTCATTGTTCGGCTTGTCCGCGTCTTGCGTCTTGTCGTTGACTTTTTTGCGGTCCGCGTCAACGTGTTTGACGTCCGCAGGCGTGCGCGTCTTGAAAAAGACGACGGCGCCGACGATGCAACAAGCTAGCAAGGCACAGGCAGCGCTACCCGCCAACGCTGCAACCAACCAAGGAAAGGGCCGAGACGCCGGGGCATCTTCCTTCGCCGTCTTGGCGGCGGGCACGGCAACGGCGCGCTGACAGTGCGGACAGCGCATCTGCGTCGCCGTTGTCGGCAACGTCGCCGTGACGGACTTTCGGCAATGAGGACAGACAAATGAGGGCATGTTCCGTGTCGCGCTTCGTCCGAGGCGAAACCGAGCGGTTGAACTTCAATCACCGAATATACTGATTGCATTCAAAAGATGCAAACCCGGTCCGCTCAGGGAGGAACCATCATGCGCGTTTGCAAAATGCGATTGGCAACAGGCGATTCCGTGGCAGCATGGATCGACGGCGGCCATTTGCGCATCCTGAAGGCTCAAAGCCTTGCCGATCTCTTGCACGCGGCGTCGCCGGCGAAGGCGATCACGCAGTCCGTCGATAACAGCCGGACGACGGTTCCGCTCGATCACGCCAAACTGGTCGCGCCGGTCGATCAGCAAGAGATCTGGGCCGCCGGCGTCACGTACAAGCGCAGCCAGGAGGCGCGCGAACGCGAATCGGAAGGGGCGGCCCGGTTTTACGATCTCGTCTATTCCGCGCCGCGGCCCGAACTCTTTTTCAAAGCGCCCGCCTATCGCGTCGTCGGACATGCTGACGCCGTGCACATTCGCCGCGACAGCAAATGGAACGTGCCGGAGCCGGAACTGGCGCTCGTCATTTCGCCGCAGCTAAAACTGGTCGGCTTCACGATCGGCAATGACATGAGTTCGCGCGACATCGAGGGCGAGAATCCGCTCTATTTGCCGCAGGCGAAGTTTTACGATCGTTCCTGCGCCGTCGGCCCGTGCATCACGCTCGTGGATCAGATGCCGGGCGCGGACGAGACCGTGATTCGCCTCGTCATCGAGCGCGCCGGCAAGCCGGTGTTCGACGGCTCGACGAAGGTGTCCGCGATGAAGCGAAGCTTTCAAGAGTTGATCGACTGGCTCGGCCGAGAGACGAGCTTTCCCAATGGAGCTATCCTGCTGACGGGAACGGGCGTCGTTCCGCCGGATGATTTCACGCTGGCGGAGGGCGATATTGTTCACATCGACATTGCTGGCATCGGGCGGTTGACGAATCCCGTTCGGATGAAAGCGAGTAGTTGAACGAATCAACGTCGTATATTGGTTTTGAGGGACGCCATGCGATACAACCGCTGGGTGCGCACGGAAGCCTTGCACGATATCGATCGCATTGCGAATAATCATCCCGAAACGGCAGACCTTGTCCGCAAGTTGGCGGCATGGATTATTGAACAACTTGCGGACGACCCGCTTGCCAAAGGCGAAACTCGAACCTCGCCTGAAGGGAAGATTTCGTATGTCCGGTGGCCCGTCGGCCCCGTCACCGTCATATACAGTGTTTTGCCGGATGACGACCTGACGGTCATCGTTGAAGGATTTGTGCCTAACCAATGAACTTCAACCGAGGCTATCCTCGGCTTGCTTGAGGTTGCAAATAGCCGATCGCTTCCTCCGCGGAAACGCCTTTCTTGCTCAGACGACGCTGTTCCAACTCGCGGTAGAAAGCCGATGAGCCTTCGACAAAAAAGTCATCTTCGGAAATGCTCCCAACCGGCGAAAACAGCCCAATGAGTTCCCCATTGTCGTCTTGAATGGTAATCGGATGCCGCGAAGATTGCTGGACCAACTCCCGCAACAACGCCGCCAGGAGTTGCTTTTTCTCTTCCGACGAACGATTCGCAAGGTTGTCAACGACCGTACTCATGAGTGAAATACCCAGCACCAGGTGTCTGAGATGCATCATACCCGAAGTTGCAACATCAGCACATCACATTCTGACCAAGAATTCGTTTGAGCACGTCAATCCCCTCGTTGCTAATTTGCGTAAATCGCACATCAAGCACGTCGAGTTGCTCGACGAGCGGCGACATCACGAAATGGCGCAGGCCTTCGTCCGTGATGAGATTGTCGTTGAGATAAAGCTCGCGCAATCGGCCGACGCGCAGCGAATGAGCGAGCGCCTCCAGGCCGACGTCGCCCATGTACGTACTGCCAAGATTCAGGCCGTGCACTTGCTCGAGCATCGGCGCTTCGGCGAGCCGTTCGATGCCGGCATCGCCGACGCCTTGCGAGGACAGATCGAGAAATAGCGTCTGCTTCACGCCCGGCAATTCCGGCAGTCGATCGAGCCGACGGCCGTCCGATTGCAGATGAATGTCGAGCACGGGCGCATGCTGAAACAGCTCGTGGGCAAATTTGATCAATTGCCGATCGCTCAAGGAAATCTCCTCGACGAAGCCGCGGCGAAAGCTGCACCACGAAACGCGGCTCGTGATCGGGTCGGCCCAGTGATCGTAGTATTCCGCGAGCAATTCCTGAGCGCGGCGTTCATGGACGGCGAGCGGGGTATCGTAGGCGTCGCGTTCGAGGACGCATTGATGATAGATGAATTCGCCAAACGGATCGCCGCGGCCGGAGAGCCAGCGGGCGTATTGCAGACGCGGGGAATCGTCCTCGGGGCGCAGGAGGATGTTCTGCATGAATCGCTGCGGATGCGTCATGGGATGTCCTTTCACTCGCAACCATGGATTCCAGCTGCATCCGCATGAAGATAGTTGATCGGTGTGAAATGTCAAGAAAAAAGTGGTTCGGCGAGCCACGGGGTTTATCCCCGTGGAATGGAAGTCCGTACCACGGGGATAAACCCCGTGGCTCGCGGCGCGTTACCCGACGACGAGATTCACGAGCTTC
>DAIOGM010000503.1:0-5162 GCA_036745215.1 Gemmataceae bacterium | reverse complement strand
ACACTGAGAATTGACGAAAGATCCCATGGCGGCAGGGCTAGCGCCGCAACGGCGCTGGCGTCCATCGCGCAAGCCGAGCCGCACCGATTCGGGTTGGACCGCAGCGGCGCCGTGCGTGTTTGGTCGTTTCAAAAAAGGGCGCGGTCTTTTCAAAATCGACGCCGGTCGTTTCATTTTTGGTCAGCGTCGTTTCAATATGGACCCTGGTCGTTTCAAAATCAACCCCGGTCTTTTCATTTTTGCCCGTGGTCGTTTCAAAATGGACCCCGGTCTTTTCATTTTCGGATGCGGTCTTTTCAAAAAAAAGGCAGAGATTTCACCCTTTTTGGGGGGTCGTTTCACCTTTCCGACTCGGTCGCCCAGACGCCGGCGCTGCCGCATCGATAACCAAGGAAACGCAACCTCAATCCAAATCGTAACATCGGCGTTTCGGAGTGCCAAGGTCGGTTGCGGCCGCCCGGCGCCGAGGGTGTGGGTGGCGCAATACTCGTGAAACGACCGAGCAACTTATTTCCGGCCGATGGCCGATCGATTAGTCGTTAGCCGGATGCGCAAGCGACCGTTGTCCGCGGGGCACCGTCGCTTGCGCGTCTAACATTAGCCGCAGGATTTCCCTTGCATCTTTCATGGCGAATGGCAAAATATACCGATGAGTATTGAAATCCATGAGCCACGAGGGGGGAACTCATGACCATCGGCTGCAACTCATTCAAGCAAATGAATCGCCGCAATTTCCTGCGCATCGGCGGCGCGACGCTGTGCGGCGTCAATCTCCTCGATATTCTCGCCTCGCAGACTCAAGCCAGCAACCGGGCCCTTACAGGCCGCGGCTCGCCGGCGAAACAGATGATCTGCGTCTGGATGGCCGGCGGGCCGCCGCACACCGATATGTTCGATATGAAGCCCGATTCGCCGGTCGATTATCGCGGCGAATTTCGGCCCATTCGCTCGAACCTGCCAGGCCTCGACGTTTGCGAGTTGATGCCGCGCCTGGCGCAGCAAGCCGATAAGTACACGATCATCCGCTCGGTCACCACGATGAATCGGCCCGGCGATCACTCGCGGGCGCCGATGTACTGGCTCACCGGCAACCCTCGCCTGCCGACCGGCACGCCGCAGTATCCAATGTACGGCAGCGTCGTCAGCAAGCTGCAGCCGGGGCCGGACGATCTGCCGACGTTCACCGTGCTCGGCAAGATTGATCATCACATTAATAATGCAATCGCGCCGAGCTTTCTTGGCCCGGCATACAATCCGTTCATCTTCGATCCGTTGCAAGCGCGCGACGATGTGGCTCGCATGCTGACGCCGCAGATCGAGCTGCCGTCGTTTCAGCGCGACGCCGATTTGCTGCGGTCGGTCGATAATCGTTTGCGCCGGCAGGATTCGCTCGATCCGATCATTGCGGGGCTGGATCGCAATCAACAGACCGCGTTCGATTTGCTGCGTTCGCCGAAATTGCGCGACGCGCTCGATCTGTCGAAGGAGCCGGCGCGCAACATCGAACGCTACACCGGCGGCGAACTGAGCCGCACGCGCTATCCCGCGGGCAACGTGCGTCATTTCATCATGGCCCGTCGCTTGATCGAAGCGGGCGTGCCGAACGTGCACTTCAGCTTCGGCTACTGGGACTGGCACGGCGAAAACTTCATCGCGGGCCGCCAGCAGATTCCGATGTTCGACGTCGCGTTGTCCGCCTTGCTCGAAGATCTCGATCAACGCGGCCTGCTCGAATCGACGATCGTTCTCGCGCTGGGCGAGATGGGCCGCAAACCGCAGTGCGGCACGAGCGCCGGCGCTGGCCGCGATCACTGGGATTACGCCCAGTTCGCGTTGTGCGCCGGCGGCGGCTTCCGGCGCGGCTGCGTCGTCGGGGCGACGGACCGCAAGGGCGAGCAAGTCATCGACAAGTTCTACAAGGTCGAAAGCTTCGGCGCGACGCTTTATCATTTGCTCGGCATCGACCCGCACACGGTCGTCAACATGCTGAACAATCGGCCGATCCGCCTCATCAACGAGGACGCGCCGATTATTCGCGAGGCGATTGTGTAATCCGATTTCTTCGTTTAGCGCCCGCATGGGGCGCCACGCGGGCGCTAAACGTCTCAATTACCGCCATTGATTCAGCACCACATACTCGTCCGCAATCGGCACGCCGGCCGCTTCCAATTTGCGTATCGCGGCAACGATACCTTTCGGCGTCAAGTCGCGCGCCGGGTTGTTTTCTTGGCGAACGACCAAGATGCCGGGATGATTACCATGAGCTTCGTGAATGAGTAAGTGGAGTTCTTCATAGTCGCCGTAGTTTGCACTCAAACAAACGCGATTTTCGTGAATTGCATAAGTGAATTGAACGGGATCTGAACTGCCTAGCTTTCCGACGGACGCGGGCCCAACTACGTCATGCCCGGCATTTTGTAACAGGCAAATTAACAAACTGGAGGCCATGTCTTCGTCAATATAGATTCTCATAAGAGCCGGGCACGCTCCTGGGGTGTTAACATTCGATACTTGCCGCCATACTTGTAATCCGGATCATTCATACCGGTGGCTTCCATGATCCGCTCCTCGCGCTCGAAATCCTCGCGGATTTCCGGCGGGTCGCTTTGGCAATACGCAATCGCTTCCTTGACGGCGTCGAGCGGCAAGTCATAGTTGGCGGCGATTTCCTCCGGCGTCAGCGGCTCTTCCTCGCTCATGTACAGTCCGTACAAGACGCGGGCACGAATGCGGCGGTCTTTGATGAAGAGCTGTTTGTACACCGATTTCGGATTCGGCGCGAGGTACTTCCACGTCGTTGAGGCGGTTGGGTTCATGGGTGAATTGTAGCCGATTCCAGATTTCGATGAAAGCCTGGACCGCCTTCCCGTGCGGCGCCGTTGACGGCGAAGCCGTCGGCATCGCTTACGATTGGAAGGATCGCGTCTACGTCTTCCTGCGCGGCCCAAAGCCGGTGCAAGTCTTCGAACGCGACGGCACATGCATCGCGACCTGGGCGCCATGCGGGCGCTAAACGCCGCCTTCAACTACCGCCAGTGATTCAGGACAATGTACTCATTCGCAATCGGCACACCCGCCGCTTCGAGCTTGCGAATCGCAGCCACGATGCCCTTCGACGTCAGATCGCGCGATGGATCGTTGTCCTGGCGAACGATCAAAATGCCGGGATGATTGCCCCGGCCCTGCGTCAACAACGTGTGCAAGAGCCAATAATCATCGTAGTTCTTCGTGAGACAATTTCGACCATCGCGGATGCAAAAGGTAAGGTGAATGGGATCTTTCTTGCCCGCCAGGCCGACATCGCTTGGCATCTTGACGTCATGGCCGGCGTTGCGAAACAATCTCGCCAAAAGTGGGTCCGCGCTGTCATCATCAAGATAGAGCTTCATGAGTCGAGGATCCGAGCGATCTCCTCGGGTGGCACCAGCTTGAATTTTCCGCCGAACTTGTAGTCGGGATCGTTCATCCCGCTCGCTTCCATGAGACGTTCCTCACGTTCGAAGTCCTCGCGGATTTCCGGCGGGTCGCTCTGACAATAGGCGATCGCTTCCTTGACTGCTTCGAGCGGCAAGTCATAATCGGCCGCGATCTCCTCCGGCGTCATGGGCTCTTCCTCGCTCATGTACATCCCGAAGAGGACGCGAGCGCGAATGCGGCGATTCTTGATGAAAAGCTGCTTGTACGCCGATTTCGGATTTGGCGCCAGATGTTTCCAGGTTGTTGTCGTGGTGGGATCCATGAGTGAATTGTAGCCGATTCCGCGCCGCAAAGAAACGGAGATTTCGCGATCGGTTTCGTCCACATCCGTATGATGAACGGCAACGACAGGCCGATATCATTGGGACCAACCAATGCCACCTCAAGCCGTCATCGTCGGCAGCCCACCGCATCGCTATCGCGTCGATGAATCTTGGCCGACCTTCCCCTGCGGCGCCAGCGACGGCGAAGCGGTCGGCGTTGCCTGCGATTCGAGGGACCGCGTTTATGTATTTTTGCGCGGCCCCAAGCCAGTGCAAGTCTTCGATCGCGAAGGCAAACCGGTCATGAACTGGGGCGAAGGCGTCTTCAAGCGGCCGCACGGCATTTTCATCGGACCGGACGACACGGTTTACTGCACCGACGATTTCGAGCACACCGTCCGCGCCTTCACCTCGGACGGCAAATTGCGATTCACGCTCGGCACGCCGGACAAACCGTCCGACACCGGCTCAACCAGCATCGACTATCGCACGATTCAACGCCCCGCTGGGCCGTTCAATCGGCCATGTAATCTCGCTCTTGGGCCGACCGGCGAGATGTTTGTCGCCGACGGCTACGGCAACGCCCGCGTGCATCGCTTTGCGCCGGACGGGCGGCTGATTCAATCGTGGGGCGAGCCGGGCGATGGGCCGGGGCAGTTTCATGTGCCGCACGGCATCGCGGTTGACAATGCCGGCGTGGTCTATGTGTGCGATCGCGAGAATAGCCGCATACAGATTTTTTCTGATAATGGAAAACACCTAGGCGCCTGGACGGACGTGGCTCGGCCGTGCGAAGTGTTCATCGACAAGAACGGCATGTTTCACGTCGCCGAGCTGGGGTTCCGCGCCGGACGTTGGCCGTGGATGGGGACGCACGAACCCGGACAGACGGGCGGCCGCGTGAGCATCTTTGATCGAGAAGGCAAACTGCACGCTCGCTGGGGCGGCGGCGAGAATCCATGTGCCGCCGGCGATTTCTTCGCGCCACACGACATCTGGGTCGATTCGCGCGGCGATGTCTATGTGTCCGAGGTGACGTTATCCGCGGGCGGCCGCTCGGGGGTGGTGCCGGGGACGTGTCATTCGCTGCAGAAGTTCGTGCGCGATCCCGTTCACGTTTAGCGCTCGCACGGCGCCACGCGAACGCTAAACGTAAACAGGACAATCATGAACATTCACCCCGACAGCCTGCGAACCCTCACCACCTCCATCTTCCGCGCCGCCGGCTGCGACGCCGCGGAAGCCGAACGCATTGCCGTGCACCTCGTCGAAGCGAACCTCGTCGGCCACGACTCGCATGGCGTCTTGCGCGTGCCGTCGTATGTGCAATGGCTCAAAGCCGGCAAGGTGCTCGCGGGCCAATCGATCCTGATCGCGTTCGAGAACGTCTGGGCCGCCAAGATGGTCGATGCGCTCCAGGCG
>DAIOGM010000502.1:0-5306 GCA_036745215.1 Gemmataceae bacterium | reverse complement strand
CGCGACGCTGGGCTTTGAGATGCAACGCCGTTGGCGTTGTTTCGGGTTCATCTACCATCGCCAAAACACAGAATTTACAACACAAATTCTTCGCGGCGTTGCCAGGAGGGCGAAGTACTCCGAGCCCCTGGGATCAAACGACGGCTACTTGCCGCCGACCGAGAAAGTCCGTTCGATTCGCGTCGTGTTGCCCTGCCGATCGCGAACCACAACGGTCAACGTTCCGCGTTCGAGCTTCGTGATTGGCGTAGTAAATATCAATTCGAACACGCCATCGGATTTCACTTTGAAGCGCGATGCCAGATTTTCGCCGGGCTTGACGTCGTCGATCGGGAAATCGGCGCTGACTGAGTAGCTCTTCGCATCGATGCCGGCGCCATAATCATTCATACCAATTAGAATGCGCGACAACTCCGAGTTGGCGCCGGGACGCGGATGCGTAACCGTCAACGTCGGCCGCTGGTCGTCGAGCATCCAACCAAATCCGGTTGCTTGCGGGTTCTTGGCGTCGAAATCCAGATCGATGGGGCAACCGAGATCGACCCAGCGCACCAGCGTGCGTTTGTCTTCATCGCTGAGCGGCTGCACCTTGCCGCTCTTGACGGCTTCCGGGGGAGGCATGATGCCGCCGGTATAGGCGATCTGAATGCGTTCGCGGTTCGCGGGCGTGTCGGCGACCGGCTTGCCCTGGAATCGCAGCGACGTGGCATCGCCGGGCACCGCGTCGTGAACGAAGTCGTCGTTCGAGAAGCCGTCGAGGCGCTCGCCATAGATTTTCCAGATGAGCAAGCTACGCCGCGCTTGCATGGCGCGGACGTAGCGCGAGGCGCTTTGATTCGTCCAGCCGTGGCGATGCAGCGGCTTGACGCCGAACTCGCCCTTCGCGTCGGCGGCGAGGCGTTTGTACGTGCCCGGCACGCGAATGGCGAAACCGAGCGTGACGGGATTCTGCGCCTCGACGATGCGTTCGTCGTCGAGCACGAGTTGGCCGGCAGGCTTGTCCGATTTGTGCGTGTGGCATGCGTTGCAACTGCGTTCGAAGATCGGCTTGATGTCGCGATGATACTCGACGGTTCGCGGACCGCTCTCGTAACGTACGCCGGTTTCGTCCTTGACGTCCCACTTGCGGTTCGATTGATCGGACTTCTTGCTGGTTATCAGCGGCGTTTTTTTCGTGAGATCAAAGACGGCGTAATCGGGCTTCGCGGCGGCGGTGTCTTCGAAACGCGTCGGCTTCTGGCTGTGAGCGTGGCAGCCGCCGCAGTCGTTGCGGATTTCACCGGGGCGGAGCTGATGCCAGGTCTGCGCCATGTTCAGCACCATGTTGTTCTTGTCGAGCGTTTGAAACGTCCACGCGACGTCGGCGGGGATCTTGGCGAGGAAGCTGGTGTCGGGATTGCCATCCGGGTCGAGCGGTTGTTGGTTGTTTTTGTCGAAATGACGCACCGGGAACTCGCCGAGAATACGCATGCGTTCGTGGGCGTGGTTGTAAAACAGTCGGCCCGCCTTGGGGCCGCCTTCGCGTTCGGTGTTGGGTTCGAGCAAAAGAATGCGGATGGCGTGAATGTCGTCATTTGAATACAGGCCGGCGTCCGAGCCCTGCACGCTCCAGTGCGAATTGCCGAGGATGCCGCGATCGCCTTGCGGATCTTTCTGCCCGGCGAACGTCGAAGTCACCTTGCCGGGCGGGACGACGCCGAACGGATAGCTCTCGCGCTTGTACAAGCTCGACGTGCCGACCAGGCCGAACGGCGTGCCTTCGGGCAAATGCTTCGACTTCTTGCCGTCATTCGCAATCGGCGTCAGCACCGGCGGCGCGTCGATGCCGTAGATGCGCTTGTACGGCACGACCGCGCGCGGCCATTGCTCGTTGTACTTCGGATCGTTCTTGATCTGCAACATCTGGCCCGGCTCTTCAAACGGCTTGCTGTCCTTGATGAGATAGATGCCGCTATCCATGAGCGAAGTTGAGGAGCCGTTGACGCGGCCCGGCGCCCAGACGGTGAGCAGATGATTGTCCGGGGCGCCGGATGGATGCGTGACCTTGCCGACGCGCGGCGAATCCTTCTTGTTCAGCACCGCCTCGGCCGCGGGCGTGTCTTGCCGATGCATGAACGTCGTCAGCGTCTCCATGCCGTGCGGCGTGAACGGCAGACGCAACAATTGCGGCCGGCCGTTGCCGTAGCGACCGTTGCGCAGCGGCGAATTGCGCGGATCTTGCGGAAACGCGGGGCCGAACGGCGGATAGCCCTCCGGCGGCGCGATCGGCTGCTTAAAATACATGCCGAAGCCGAAGTTGTTGAGGTTGTAATACGATTGCACGACGATGCTGCCGTCGGTGAGCTGCGTCTGGAAATGGAACGAATCGGTCGTGCCGTTGGACGTGTCGAACGCGCTGACGAGCGGCGACCAGTTCGAGCCGTCGGGATGGATCGCCCAGATGCCCCACATGTGATGGCTGCGCAAGCCCTGCGATTCGAGCGAGCTGAACATGATCCGACCGTCTTTCAAGATCACCGGATGGAGCGCCATGCCGTGATTGAGATGGCCGATCAACTCGACGTTCTTGCCGTCCTCGTCCATCACGAAGAGCTGCAACGCGAGCGCCTTGGGTGCATAGCCGGTGTTCGTCCCCTTGTACGCGTTACGATCGCTGACGAAGGCGATCTTGCCGCCCGGCACCGGTGTCGGGCCGAGATTGTACACGCCCCAGCTCGGCAGCGGCGTCTTCGACCAGTCGGCGGCGCCCGTGTTCGGCGTGAACGTCTGCGTCGTCAATTGCACGATCTTACCGCTCGGCACGTGCACCTTGTAGATGTCCGCTCCCTTGTGCTTCAGGGCGTCGTGCATCTTCGCATAGTAAACCCATTGCCCGTCGAACGACACGAACGGATCGGCGATCGACTCGTGCGGCTTGACCGCGACGAGCACCTCTTCGGAACCGTCGGGATGCAAGAGCATGAGATCGGCGCCCGGATCCATCGTGCGCGGATCGCCGACCTCCGCCCAGCGCGACGACACTTTTCCGACCGGCCGCGGCGCACGCACATAAACGATGTCGTAATCGTACTTGACCGATGCGTCCTGCTTGATGGCCTGCGGCTCGATATTGAGCGGATCCAGATGGAGCTTTTCCTTTGGTTGCTGACCAACGGCGCCGATCGCGAATGGCGGGATCAAAAGTAGCGCAAGAACAAACCGACCGAACATCGCGGAGAGATTCATGGCATGGTTCTCGGATCAGAGATTGCGGGGTGGGACTCGCCGTTGCGGACACCATCAGTTTACTCGCGCCGCGGTTGGCTTTCCACCGTAATAGGTCGGCTGCGGCAACATCGACCTTTCGTTTACTTGGCGCGGCTGAGACGCAACCACTAACGCAAATGACGAATGACGAAGCACGAATGACGAAAGAAGCACGAATGACGAATCCCGAATTCAACGCAGACGGCATTCATTCGGCATTTGGGTTTCGTCATTCTTTCGTCATTCGTGCTTCGGCATTCGTCATTTCGCAGATTCTTTGCGCGTCACGAAGATGTTAGTAACATAGAATGGGCTTATCCCGCCAACTGCCTTCTCTTACGCTTCAAAGGTGGTTCCATGCTCCGGCGAATCGTCTTCACGATATTTGTTCTCGCCTTGACTTCGTCCGCCCGCGCACAGCAGGCCAGCGTCGTCGTCAAAAAAGACGTCGTCTACGGCAACGTGCATGGCGCCGGCTTGCTGGCCGACATCGCGTATCCCGAAGGCAAGGGACCGTTGCCGGTCATCCTGTCCGTGCACGGCGGCCGCTGGGTCGCGAGCCATCGCGCTGATCCGGGCGAAGGCGCCATCGATGTCAAGAAGTGGGCCGGCCACGGACTCTTCGCAATGTCGATCGACTATCGGCTCGTGGGCTGTTCGGCGCCGCCAGCCTGTTATCAGGATGTGCAATGCGCGATTCGCTGGGTTCATGCGCACAAGGACAAGTATCCAATCGATCCTGAGCGCGTCTTCTTAATCGGTATGTCGGCAGGCGGCCATCTCGTCTCGCTGGCGGCCACGCTTGGCGATGGGCCGTTTCCGCGCACCGGCGGCTGGGAGAAACAGCCGAACACGATTCGCGGCGTCATCAGCCTGTCGGGCCCGTACGATCTCGAAAAGCTCTCGTGGGGCACGCTGTGGAAACCGGCGAGCGGCGACCAACTGGCCGCGCGCCGCCTCGCGTCGCCGATTCAGCACGTCAGCGCCAAGTCAACGCCGATCCTGATCCTGCACTCCGACAACGACGGCTCCGTGCCCGTACTGCAAGCGCAGGAGATGGCCGACGCGCTCAAGAAAGCGAAGACGCCGCATCGGCTGTCCATTCACAAGAAAAAAGGGCACATGCGCGTGACCGACGAAGTGATCGTCGAGTCGCTGGATTTCATCGATAGCGTCCGCAAGGGCAAATAGATTACGCCATGATAAAACCAGCATCCGTCTCGTTCCCAGGCTCCGCCTGGGAACGCACTGCCTGCGAGGCCCTGCCTCGCCGTCCCACGCAGCGAATTCGTTTCAAGGGACGGCAGGCAGAGCCTGCAAGACCGTGCGTTCCCAGGCAGAGCCTGGGAACGAGGGGGAAATCAACGCCCGTTAGGAGTGAATTCCATGCGTCGCGTTTTGTTGATTGTGGTCGTCGGGCTTCTTTTCGGCTCCATCGAAAGCGCTCAAGCTCAGACGGCCGACGATTTGACCAAGCTGATCGATCGTCTCATTCAGCTCGACTCCAACGACCTCGCCAAGGAGGTGAAGTTCCGCGCCGGCGTGGAGCCGTCGCTTTACGCCTTCGACGCGGATGAATCGAAGATGACCGTGCTCAAAAATCCGTACGAGGTATTCGGCCAGGATCAACCAGGCGCGGCTGGCTGGTATCGCATCCGCTTCGTCGTTCCCGACAAGCTCGGCAAGATTCCCATGCCCAAGAACGGCTACACGCTGGGCATCGAGAGCAACGTGCGCGGCAGCTGGGAGATTTACACCTACGTCAACGGCAAGAACGCGGGCCTTTGGAGCAAGGACGGCATGTACGCGTTCACCAATCTGCCGCCGACCGCGTGGATGAGCAACGCGCCGATGCCGACGAGGCCCGGCGACAAGATCACCGTCGCCATTCTCGCGATGGCGTCGCCGCTGGGCCGCGGCAGCCCCGAGGGTTTTGGCTTGAATCATTTGCGTTTGCGTTACGCGCTGGGCCACACCGCCGGCCGCCAGCCGTTTTACGGAAGCGCCGCTACCGGCGCCGGATTGCTCGGCGCCCGCGAGAAGTTGCGCACGAAACAGGG
>DAIOGM010000501.1:0-5307 GCA_036745215.1 Gemmataceae bacterium | reverse complement strand
GCTTTTGCCCAACCTGGCAAACATGTGGGGCATCCGCAGCGAGCTGGAGCAGACCGTCATTGGTGGCGCGTTGCTCATGTGCGCGATCATGGACGAACTGTTGCGCCGCGACGTGAGCGGGCGCGATGTGATCGCCTGGGTGCGCCGCTGGTTCCAAAGGTGAATCGGCGGAAGTAATCTCATAGAATGAACAGATCAGAAGGCGCGACAAGAAGGGATCGCTTGTCTGCCGACACCGCAGTCCGACACGAACGTCCTCGCCACCCGGCACGATCTTCCTCTCCAGGGCGATCCCATGAGCATTGAAACGCACGCCAATTCGCTGTCCAAAAAAAAGAAACCGTCGCGCGAGCTGAGTGAGCCGGTCGATCTCGATCGAATTGCCGCAGCCGTGCGTGAAATCCTCCTGGCCATCGGCGAGGATCCCGATCGCGAAGGCCTTCAAGAAACGCCGCAGCGCGTCGCCCGCATGTACGACGAGATGTTCTCCGGCCTGCGCAAAGATCCCGCCGTCGTGTTGCGAAAAACGTTCACCGAGAAATACGACGAGATGGTGCTGGTCAAGAACATCAACTTCGAGAGCATGTGCGAGCATCACTTGCTGCCGTTTTTCGGCAAGGCGCACATCGCGTATCTGCCGAACGGCCATATTGTCGGCTTGAGCAAATTGGCGCGGATCGTGGAAATTCTGTCGCATCGGCCGCAGGTGCAGGAACGCATGACGCAGGAACTGGCGGACCTCGTAATGCAAGAACTGGATGCCCGCGGCGTCGGCGTTGTCGTCGAGGCGACGCACACGTGCATGGCCATTCGCGGCGTGCGCAAGGCCGAGAGCGTGTGTGCGACCAGTGCCATGCGCGGCGTCTTTCAGTCGAACCTGTCCACGCGCTCGGAGTTCATGGCCTTGATTCAAACAGGGAATTAGCGTGGTTGCCACGTTCTGCCTCCGGTTGGCGGCGGGCCTATTGTTGATGTTGCCGATCCTGCCTGCCGCTCAGATTCCGCCTCGCTTTTATCGCGTGCATTTCCTGACGGCGCTCGGCTTGTTGACGGTCGCCGCGATGTTTTTCCTGGAATCGGCGGACGCGCTGTTTTGGGTTCTGTTCGGCGCCGCGGCGCTGGGCTGCGTGATCGGCTCCATCTTGTGGCACTTGCATGAAGCTCCAGGCGGCAAAGCGATCGCGCTGGCCGCGCCGATCGCGGTGACCTCGTGCTTGATTTACGCCGGCATGCTCCAGCGCGGCGACGCCGATTCGATGTTGCGCATCGCCGATGACCTGGCGTCCGCGCTGGTCGTCGGCAGCGCCACGACGGCGATGCTGATGGGGCATTCGTACCTGATCGCGCCGGCGATGACGATGGCGCCCTTGATACGGCTGCTCGGCGCCGGCGCCGCGTCGGTGTTTTTGCGTATCGGCATTGCCGCGTTCGGCCTGTGGCAATGGACTTCGTCGAACAGTGCGAGTAACCTAGATAATGAGTTCATCCTCTGGTTATCGGTGCGCTGGGCGCTCGGATTGATCGCGCCCTTGATCCTCGGCTGGATGGCGTGGGAAACGGCGCGCATCCGTTCGACGCAGTCGGCGACTGGGATCTTGTACGTGGTCGTTATCGTGTGCTTCCTCGGCGAGTTGATGAGCATGCTGCTGGTTGAGAAAACGAGGCTGACGCTTTGAAAGTGACATTCACATGCCCTGCATGCGATCGACCGGCGATGGTGCGCGTCGAAGGACCGAGCGACTGGCAGTGCCCGGCGTGCGAGCATCGTTTGCGCCTGAGCGCCGGTGAAACGAGCCTGTCCAACTGCTCCGCCTGTGGCAATCACGAGCTCTACAAGAAGAAGGACTTCCCCCACTGGCTCGGCTCCGGCATTCTCCTGGTCGCGCTCACGCTTTCGACGATTACGTATTACGCCTACGAGAAATGGTGGACCTGGTCGTTCCTCATCGGCTCCGCAATCATCGACGGCGTGTTGTATCTGATGGTTGGCGATGTCGTCGTCTGTTATCGCTGCAACGCTCATCACAAGGGCCTGAAGCCGATCGATGCGCATGAGCCGTTCGAGATCACGATCGGCGAACGCTATCGGCAAGAAAGAATCCGCAAAGAACGGCTGAAGTCCGAATAATTGCAATGCTGAGTCCCATTCATGGATCTGCGCCGACTCCAAGACGATTTGCACGGCTTCTTCAAGGGCGAGACGTACTTCGACGACGTATCGCGCCTGCTCTACAGCACCGACGCGAGCATTTTTCAACTGAAGCCGGCGGGCGTCGTGTTGCCGCGCGATGAGGAGGACGTGTCGCTTCTGGTACGTTATGCCCAGGAAAATGACATACCGTTGGTCGCACGAGGCGCCGGAACGGGCTTGGCGGGAGAGGCTCTCGGCGCCGGACTCATCGTCGATCTCAGCAAGCATTTTCGCAGCATCGTCGAAATCGGCGCGACGACGGCACGCGTCCAACCGGGCGTCACGTATGCCGCGCTCAATGCGAAGCTGGCGGAGATCGGCCGACGGTTCGCGCCTGATCCATCCAGCGGCGCCGTGTGCACGATCGGCGGCATGCTGGCGACGAACGCGTCCGGCGCCCGCGCCATGCGCTATGGCTACACGCGCGATCACGTGCAATCGCTGCGAGCCGTGCTGGACAATGGCGACGCCGTATCCATCGCCAAACAAACCTTGACGCTAGCTGCTGGCGAGACGCCGGGCCATTTGCATGATGTCGCGATGGCGCTCGGCGTGCTGTTGGAGCAGAGTCAAGAATTGATTGCGGCCAATCAGCCGCGCACTCGCTTCAATCGACTGGCGTATCAGCTCGAGGGCGTGCTCACCGGCGATTCGCTTGATTTGCCGCGCTTGCTCATCGGTTCCGAGGGGACGCTGGCGTTGTTCACGGAAGCGACGGTCCAGACAATGCCGGTGCCAGGTGGCCGCGTCGTCGTCCTGGTCAACGTGTCGAGTCTGGATCGGGCCATCCAAATCGTCCATCGCCTGCTGCCAACCGGACCAACGGCGTGCGATCTGATTGATCGACGGCTGCTCAGCCTGGCGCGCGGCGTCGAAGGCGGCATCGTCTCCGCGAATGCCGAGGCGGTCCTCTTGATCGAATATGAGACGGACACGGTCAGCGAAGCGCGTCGCATCGCCGATGAGATCCAGACGCGCCTCGCCCAGGATTCTGCCGTCATCCAGGCAATCGCAGCGTTCGAGCCGGATCGGCAGGAGCAAATCTGGCAAATCCGCGAGATCGCGTTGCCGAGTCTCTACGGCATGCGCGGTGGAGCACAGCCGATCGCGTACATCGAGGATGTGGCCGTCCCCGTGGATGCCTTGCATGAATACATGCGCCGCGTCCAGGATATTTTGCAGGAGCACGACACGACGGCGAGCTTCCTGGTGCACGCCGGCGCCGGGCAGGTTCATACGCGCCCGTTTCTGGATTTGCAAAACTCCGACGAAGTGTCGCGCCTGTGGTCGATTGCTGATAAGGTGCATGCGCTTGCCCTGGAACTGGGCGGCACCGTCAGCACGCAACATGGAACGGGAATGGCGCGCACGCCCTGGGTGGTGCGACAATACGGCCCGCTTTACCCGGTCTTTCGTCAGGTCAAAGCGATTTTCGATCCGAAGGGCATTTTCAATCCAGGCAAGATCGTCGACCCGAATCCGGATCAAGCCACCCGGCCGCTGCGAGCGTCGCCGCGCACGGAAGCAACGCCGGTGACATTGTCGCTCCACTGGCAGCCCGACGCGATGCTGGCCGAGGCGAATCACTGTAACGGCTGCGGACATTGCCGGACCGAGCTGCCCGGCCAGCGGATGTGCCCTATTTTTCGCGCCACGCACGGCGAAGAGGCGACGCCGCGCGCCAAGGCGAACCTGCTTCGCGATTTACTGCAACGTCAAGCGGGCGGCATGCCGATCGGCGCCGAGGAGGTACGCGCCGTCGCCGACTTGTGCGTCAATTGTCGCATGTGCGCCGACGAATGCCCGGCCCGCGTCAATATTCCAAAATTGATGCTGGAAGCGAAGGCGGCTAACTTCGGCGAACATGGCATGGATCGCACTGATTGGTTTTTTGCTCGTCTGGAATCGATGCTGCGCTGGGGCAGCGCGGTGTCGTTCATGGCCAACCTGGCGCTGCGCAGCCGAACGTCGCGCTGGCTTTTGGACAAGCTGTTCGGCGTCGCGCCCGAGCGCCGCTTGCCGCCGTTCGCGCCGCGCTCGTTCATGGCGCAGGCCAAGCGGCGCGGCTGGACGCGCAAGCCGAACGGAGCGCGGCCCGTCGTTTTGTATTTCGTCGATCTGTACGCCAATTTCATCGATCCGCAAATTGCGGAAGCGACCGTGGCCGTCCTCGAGCACAACGGCTTCGATGTCTTCATCCCGGCGGATCAATGCGGCAGCGGCCTGGACGCGCTGGTTCACGGCGACGTCGAGACCGCGCGTGAGATCGCGCAGAAAAACCTGCGTCTTTTGGCCGAGGCGGCGCGGGCGGAATGGCCGATCGTGTGTTCGGAGCCGAGCGCTGCGTTGATGTTGACGCAGGATTATCTGGCCTTGCAGGACGATGCGGACACGCGGGCCATCGCGGCACGCACCGTGGAACTCAGTGCGTTTCTTTTGAGCCTGCATCGGCAAGGCAGGTTGCGCACCGATCTGAAGCCACTCGATGTCAGCGTCGGCCATCACGTGCCGTGCCATGTGAAAGCGCTTGCCGGGCCGGTCGCCGGGCCGGACCTCTTGCGGCTCGTGCCGCGCTTGCGCTTGAATGCCATCGACGTCGGTTGCTCGGGGATGGCGGGCACGTTCGGCATGAAGTCAGCTAATTTTGAACTTTCGCGCCAGGCCGGCGCCGCGATGTTGACGGAATTGCGCCGACCGCAGAATTTGTTCGGCTCCACGGAGTGTTCCACCTGCCGCATGCAAATGGAGGACGGCGCCGAGAAACGCACGCTGCATCCGGTGCAGTATTTGGCCCTGGCATATGGCCTGATGCCGGAGCTCGCGGACCGTTTGCGCGAGCCGTTGCGAGAACTGGTGTTGCGATGACGATCCTTCTTTTTGCGCGAGCGCGCGATCTCGTCGGCGCGGATCGCATCGACGTCGAGGACGCTGCCTTCGTGCGGGATTTGCGACGAGCATTGATGCGTCGTTTTCCATCGATGGCCGGGCTGCTGGAGAAATCGGCGTTCGCGATCAACGATGAGTTCGCGGACGATGAAACGCCGATTCCGGCCGGCGCGGAAGTGGCCCTGTTGCCGCCGGTCAGCGGCGGGTAAAATAAACTGCGAGCCACGGGG
>DAIOGM010000500.1:0-5309 GCA_036745215.1 Gemmataceae bacterium | reverse complement strand
TCTATTCGTCAGCTGCGATGTTGGTAATAGATAGGGCTCCGCCTGGGAACGCACTACCCGCGAGGCTCCGCCTCGCCGAACCCGCGGCTAACGTGATGCCACATCCAGGGCGCGCAAACAATGCTGCCGGCTGTGGCGTCCTGTCGAGGGCGGTACGGCAAGGCGGAGCCTTGCGAGTAGTGCGTTCCCAGGCAGAGCCTGGGAACGAGCCATCAATTCAACTCGGACGGTCGCGCGAATTCCTTGGGATCGACATCGTTCAGCTCGGTGTAGTCCACCGTCTGAATTTCAACGGCCAGCTCGCCGTTGCGAAGTATGGAGACCGTCATGGGCACCATTCGGCCATTGATTTTTTCGTATGACCGGTACATTCGCGATTCGTCGCATTCCATTCCGGTCTTGGAATCACGGACCTTGCTCTCCATCTTCACCAGCAGGTTCGTGCGGTAATCGAAATACAATTTCATATCGCGGAATCCTTCAATGGAAACGAGGATTTCCGCGGTTCGCCGGCCTTCAACGAGCGCCATGCCGATGGCCTTCAGCTTGTACTTTTGTTTGTCCAGAAGCGGCGTCAGGAAGAAGGTTGCCTCGACCACGTTCGCCGTATCCTTGAATCCCTTGAGCGCCTCCGCGTCCGCGTCGTCCACTCGGCCGTTGAATTTCGTCCAGCCGTTCTTGCCGTCGAAAATCGTCGTGGACGTCATCGTTTCGCCCATCGCGGTGAGTTCGTTGACTTCCTTGAACTGAAGGGGAAATCGAATGGTGAACGTCTGGGCGACTTTCACCTCTTGTGGTTCCGCCTTGCCGTCGAACACCTCGACCGTGAATTTGTTTTTCACGCGTAATGCTTTGGGAATCGCTTTCCCCTCGACTCCGGTCGCCTTGAGCGCCTTGCCGATGGTTTTTCGAGCATACTCTTCCGGATCGTCGCCTTGAGCCATCGCGGCGCTGGCTGCGATCAAGAACGTCAGTGCAATAGATAGATGTCGCATTTTTTACTTTCCTTTTGCTTGTGGTGAATCGGCACGCTCAACAAGCGGGGCGTGCCTCACCAGACGTATCGCAATCGGAAAGTCGAGCGGACAAGATTATTGAAGTAGGATGGGCCGAGTCTTCGAGGCCCACCCTGCAAGTCACTTATCGGGAGTTTTACCAAGATAGCCCTCGGCCTCGCGACGCAGCAGCGTTAACTCCAGCCGGTCGGACCAGAACAGCGTCGAGGTGATTGTGCCATCCACGCCTTTGACTTGCCGCTGATCGATCCATTTGGCGGCGCGATCGAAATTGGCCTTGGCCTGCTCGCTTGCGCCAAGATGATGGTGGGCCATTGATAGGAACAGCCAATCCCAGACCGTGTCGTCCTTGCCCCAAACCTTGATGGCGTAGTCGAGCTTGCGCACCGCGTCCTCATGGCGGCCGGCACGAAACAGGGCGGCGCCGAGCGTGAGAAGGCGGGCGTGGTTCTCCGGACTCCCGAGGGCGGCACGTTCCGCGGCGAGCACCATCCGGGCGGCATCTTTCGCTGGGGCGGGCGCAAGCGAGCCGGCCCAGGCAGCTTGCTGAGCGCCGAAGAGATCCTTGGACGATTCGAAGCGATCGAGCATTTCGGCGCACACACGCCGATGTGCGTCGCGCTCGCCGAGGTGAAGGCGCACGAGGGCGTGCCGAAACCAGTGCCGATGTTTGTCCTTGTCAAGGGACGCGGCCTTCTCGAAATCCGCGGCGGCGTTTTTCCATTGGCCAACATCGGCGTAGGCGCGCCCGCGGCGGGCGTGGAGTTCCAGCCGCTCCGGATCGTGGTTGGCCAGGAACTCCAGGTGAGGCAGCGCGGCGTTCCATCGATTCAACTTCTCGCACACGCGCGCCGCCTCGGCGTGCCAGGTGATCGCATCCTTGGGCGCGATCGCGAACGAGTTCGAAGCCTTGACACGCAGTTCCTCCCACGCGGTGCGCAATTCGTCCGGCAAGAGCGGAACGGGTCGGCCGCCCTGCGGATGCATCCTTGAACAGCTCAACAAATGCGCGAGCCGCAACCAGTCGTCCGCGCTGCGATCTTCCGCGCTCAAGGACCAGACTCGTGCCGCGCGGTCCGCGGCGGTCACCAACAGACGGCCGTCGGCACTGAATTCAACCGACTCCACGGACGTCACGTGGTCCAGCGGCGGCGTGATCGGATCCCCCGTTGCCGCGTCCCAGATGCGAACGCCGGTCTTCCAGCTGCTCGTCACCAGAAAGCGGCCGTCCCGGCTGAAGCGCGGCGGCCAAAACTGGCCGCCACTGCGAAATTGGACCGGCGTGGACACAAGTTCGCCATTGGCTGCGTTCCAAAGCTGAGCGGTTTGGTCGTCGGTGGTCGTGACCAGAATGCGGCCATCGGGACTCAGTGCCGCGTTGGCGACGCCCGCGCCAGGCTTGCGGAACCGCCGGACGACGCGGCCTTCGGTGATATCCCACAGACGCGCCTCGCCGTCGCTGACTACTAAAAGTGTTTTTCCATCGGAGTTAAAGGCGGCGCGGCGAAAGGACAGCGACGTCCCATCGCTCCAGGGACCGATCGACGCCACGCACTTGCCGCCGGAGACCTCCCACACTTTCACGGTGTTGGATCGCGGCAGGATTTGAATGAGATTGCCAAGCGTCCTGGCTTGTTCTCCCGACAGTTGCAAGGCGCGGACGGTGAATTCGGGCAAGAAAGTTTCCGTGAGCACGTGGCGGCCGTCGGCGCTGAACGACACGCCGGTCACCGCGGAGCCGACATCGAGGACGCCTGATGTCGGCTCTCCGGTTGCGACGTTCCAGATCTGAGCGGCGCCGGCCCGATCCACGGCGACCAGCCAGCGGCCGTCCGCACTGAACCAGGCGCGGCGGACCGTGTGATCGGTGTCCGGCACGCCCAGGATCTTCTGCGCGGTCGTGCGGCGAAACCGGAGCTTGCCGGACGTTTCCCAGACGGTCGCGTCTCCAACGAAGCCGACGTTGTTTTCGCCGGTGGTCACGACGTGGCCGTCCGCGTTGAATGCTGCGTAACGAAGCTTGTGAGGATGAACCAGGGGCGGCCCCTGCGTTCGGCCCGAGGCAACGTCCCACACGCGTGCAATCCGGTCGGCGCCCGCGGTGACGGCGCGTTTGCCGTCGCGATCGAACGAGGCATGGGCGACGGCGTCCTCGTGCTCCAGCGGCGGCGTCGCCAGCCGGCCGGTTGCCAGATCCCAGACGCGCACCGCCCGGTCGGCGCTGGCGGTCAAGACGAGCCGGCCATCGCGGCCGAAAGTTGCGCGCGTCACCTTGTCGCCATGTCGCAAAGGCGGCGCGGTCGCCATTCCCGTGGTCGCGTCCCAGACGCGCGCCGTGTTGTCGGCACCCGCGGTGACGGCGAAGAGTCCGTCCGGACTGAATGCCACGTAGTTGACGGCGTGCGTGAACGCCATGCCGTGCCGAAGCGTGACAAGCAATTTGCCCGTGCCGGCTTCCCAAATATGAGCAACGCCGTCGAGACCGCCGGTGGCGAGGCGCTGGCCGTCGGGACTGAACGCGAGATGATGCACCGGGGCCCCTTGCCGCACGTGGGCAGTCTCCTTGCCGGTTGTGCAATCCCAGGCACGCACGGTGCCATCCGCGTTGGCCGCCGCGACGCGACCGCCGTTCGGGCTGAAGCGGATTTGCATGAATGAACCCGGCACGTTGCGGGCGTCGAAGACCGCCTTGCCAGAGCCGACGTCCCAGACCGTCAACGCCGGGTGATCGCCGGCCTTCGTGTTGACGAGATGAGCCGTCGCCGCCAGGCGTCCGTCCGCGCTGAACGCGACACTCGATAATGGACCCGTCGGCGTCGTCAACGGTTTGTTGATCGGCTTGCCCGAAGAAACTTGCCAGGCCTGGATGGTCACTTGATAGGCAATGTTGCGCGTCGCCGTGATGATGCGGTCGACGTCGGCGGCAAACGCCACATTGACGATCGGCTCCTGCAATGCGAGCGGTTCACCAATGCGCCGACTCGTCGCCGCGTCCCAGATTTGCACCGTATGATCGTCCGCCGCCGTGGCAATGCGGAGACCGTCGGGGCTGAGCGTCACGGACGAGATCGTCTGATCGTGAATCATCGGCGGCGCTGCATCCTTGCCCGTGTCCGTATCGATCAATCGCGCCGTCTTGCCGGACGCGGTCAAGACGCGACGGCCGTCGGCGGTGAATTCCGCATGGACCACGTCGGCCTCCTGCGGCCAAAATTGCACGAGCCGGGGACACTGGCGCAGAATCGCCGACAGGCGCGTGCGGTGAATTTCAGCGCGCTTCGTGTCCTTTTGATCGAGTTGCAACGCATCGGCAAACGGTAAAAGTGCGGCGAACCAGTCTCCTTCATCCAACAGGCGTGAACCATCGTCGAGGCGCGCACGCACCAGTTGCAGTCGGCGTTCCTCGGCGGCGGCCTCGGCGTCTTTCTGGGCTTTCTGGGCGGCGGAGCGCTGATGCTCCGTTTCATCCAGGGCATCGCGCAGCCAAATCGTGTAAAGCCCCAAAACCACGGCCGCGACGATGGCGAGCGCGTACAGTCCCGCCAGCGCCGGGCGACGCCGCGCCCACTTCAGCGTGCGCTCCCAAGTCGGCGTCTGACGTGCTTGAATCGGCCGCCCATCCAGAAAGCGCCGCAGATCGTCGGCGAGCGCTTCCGCGCTGGCGTATCTTTTGATTGGCGACTTTTGCAGACACTTCAAGCAAACCGTCACGAGGTCGCGCGGCATGCTCGGCTGCAACTGGCTCGGCGACACCGGCTCCTGATCGACGACTTGCCGCAACGTTTCGATCGCGTTGTCCGCTCGAAACGGAGGCCGGCCTGTCAACAATTCATAAAGCGTCGCGCCGAGCGCGTAGACATCGGTGGCCGGGCCGATCTCGCTATTACGACCGGCGGCCTGTTCGGGGGACATGTAGCTGGGAGTACCGAGAATATCGCCGCTGCGTGTTTCGCCGGAGCCGGCGCCTTGACGAGCGAGTCCAAAGTCGGTGATCTTGGGAGTGCCGCCCGCGGACAGGAGCACATTGGCCGGCTTCAAATCGCGATGCACGACGCCTTGCAAGTTCGCATGGTGAATCGCCCGCGCCAGCGTCTCGACGAGCTGGGCCGCCTCGCGCGCCGGCATCGGCGCCCCGGCGAGCTTCTTGTCGAGGCCGCCGCCTTCGACGAATTCAAGCGACAGAAACGGCCGGCCATCGTGCTCGCCGACTTCATGAATCTGCACGATATTAGGATGCGCGAGCTTGGCGACGACCTCGGTGATATCGGCGCTTTCGAGCGAGCTGCGTTCCTC
>DAIOGM010000499.1:391-5312 GCA_036745215.1 Gemmataceae bacterium | reverse complement strand
GTTCATGTACAAGGACATTCCGGACCTGTACAAGAACCAGACCGCCAAGGACCCTGAGGAAGGTTGGCGCTACTGTCAGGGCGACCGCAACGCCCAGCGCCCCGCGGAACTCCTGACGCGCGACCACGTCGCTCGCTGCATCATGCGCGAGGTCAAGGCTGGACGCGGCAGCCCGCACGGCGGCGTCTATCTCGACATCGCGTGGATCAAGGCGAAAATCTCGAATGCGCCGGAGCACATCAAGAAAAAACTGCCGAGCATGTATCATCAGTTCAAGGAACTCGGCAACATCGACATCACCACCGAGCCGATGGAAGTCGGCCCGACGACGCACTACGTCATGGGCGGCGTCAAGGTCGATGCCGATTCGCAAATGTCGCGCATCCCCGGCCTGTTCGCGTGCGGCGAATGCGCGGTCGGCATCAACGGGGCCAATCGGCTCGGCGGCAATTCGCTGTCCGATTTGCTCGTGTTCGGCAAACGCGCCGGCGAATACGCGGGCAAGTACGCCAAGGAAAACATGGCCCCGACGCTGCACGCCGATCAACTTGACGCCGCCGCCAAATGGGCATTGGAGCCGTTCGAACGGCAAGGCGGCGACGAAGGCCCTTACAAGATTCAGCATGATTTACAGGACATGATGCAGGATCTGGTCGGCATCGTTCGCCGGGAAGAAGAAATGCAGAAGGCGCTCGACGGCCTGGCGAAATTGTGGGATCGCGCCAGGAAAGCGAAGGTCGTCGGCAATCGCGAGTACAATCCGGGCTGGCACACGGCGCTCGACTTGCACAATCTGCTCACGGTTTCGCAGGCCGTCACGCTGTGCAGCATCGCGCGAAAAGAGAGCCGCGGCGGCCACTTCCGCGACGACTTCCCCGACAAGATCGCCAAGTGGGGCGGCGTCAACCTCGTGACGCGCAAAGGGCCGGATGGGCAAATGCAGATCGAGGAAGTGCCGATCCCGCCGATGCCCGATGAGTTGAAGAAGATCATCGAAGAGATGAAGTAATCAGAGCAAGCCCCGGGATGAGGTACTGCGAATCCCGGGGTTCGAACCCCGGGATTCGCAGTACCTCATCCCGGGGCTTGGAGTGATCATGACAACGCAAAATGTCACCCTGCGCATCTGGCGCGGCGACAGCCAGTCCGGCAAGTTCGTCGATTACACCACGCCGGTCTCCGAGGGCATGGTCGTCCTCGACGCCGTCCACCAGGTGCAAGCGACGCAAGCGACCGATCTCGCGGTGCGCTGGAATTGCAAGGCCGGCAAGTGCGGCTCCTGCTCCGCCGAGATCAACGGCCAGCCGCGTTTGATGTGCATGACCCAACTCGCGCACGTTCCGACCGATCAGCCGATCGTGCTGGAGCCTATCAAAGCGTTTCCGCTGATGAAGGACCTCGTGACGGACGTGTCATGGAATTACGAGGTCAAGAAACGCATCAAGCCGTTTCAGCCGCGCAAGCCCGACGCGCCCGACGGCACCTGGCGCATGGACCAGGCCGACGTCGATCGCGTACAAGAGTTTCGCAAGTGCATCGAATGCTTCCTGTGCCAGGACGTGTGTCATGTTTTGCGCGATCATCAAATGCATCAGGAATTCATCGGCCCACGTTTCCTGGTTTACGTTGCGTCGCTCGAGATGCATCCGCTGGACACGGCGGATCGTTTGCAGGACTTGAAAGACAAGGACGGCATCGGGCTCTGCAATATCACGAAGTGCTGCACCAAGGTTTGTCCCGAGCACATCACGATCACGGACAATGCGATCATTCCCTTGAAGGAACGCGTCGTCGATAAATTTTACGATCCGCTCAGTTTGCTCAAACGCTTCTTCGGCGGCGGCAAGTAACGACCAAATAGCCCGTCGCTGCCGCCGGGGCCGCGCCGAGTTCGTAAATGAGGAGGTCGGCCATGCCCGAACAACGCCGCTTCGTGACACAGAGTCCCGAGAACAGCGAGACGCCGCTCGATCAGGTGCGCGGCTGGGTGACGCCGAATCCGCTGTTCTTCGTGCGCAATCACTTCGAAGTGCCGCAGATCGACGCAGCCAAATGGCGACTGCGCATCGAAGGCTGCGTCGAGCACGCAATTTCCTGGTCGCTCGATGAATTGATGGCATTGCCGGAACGCACCGTGTTCGCAACCGTCGAATGCGCCGGCAATGGCCGCTCGTTTCTGGAGCAGCGTGCGCCGGGCGTGCAATGGGGCGCCGGCGCGATCGGCCATGCGGAATGGACCGGCGTGCCAGTCAAGGTGCTGCTGGAACGTGCGAAGCTCAAGCCGGAAACAATCGAGATTCTCTTCGAAGGGGCGGACCGCGGTACGGAGCCGGATCATCCCGAGCCGATGCCGTTCGCGCGCAGCTTGCCGCTTGAAAAGGCGCTGCATCCCGACACGCTGCTCGCGTATCGCATGAACGGCGAGTTGCTTGAGCCCATTCATGGCGCGCCGTTGCGCCTGTTTGTACCAGGCTGGTATGGCGTCGCGTCGGTGAAATGGCTGAGCCGAATCGCCGCGATCGATCAGCCGTTCATGGGCTATTTTCAAACGACGAAGTACACGATGAAACGGCCGACGCCGACCGGCACGGAAACGGTCATCGTCGGTCCGATGGCAGTGAAGTCGGAGATCATTCGGCCCAAGCAAGGCGACACCGTCGGTCTCGGCGCCAATCGCGTCGTCGGGTTGGCGTGGGCCGGCGAGGAAGCGATTGCGGAGGTCGCCGTCAGCACCGACGGCGGTCAAACGTGGACGAAGGTCAATTTGATCGGCCCTCAAGCGCCGTATTCGTGGACGCTCTGGGAATACATCTGGGAAGTCGCATCGCCCGGCCGCTATTCACTCTTGGCTCGCGCGACTTCAACCGGCGGACGTGTGCAACCTCGCACGTACGATTCGCTCAATCTTGGCTACATGATCGACTTCAGCCGGCCGCTTGAGGTCGAGATCAAGCGCGACACGCGCAGCCGCGCTCAAAGCGGCGATTACGACGCGCTGCTCTGGGATATGAATGCGTACGCCGAAGAGAATCGCCGCGCGCCGCTCGATCTGGACGTGCAGTTCGGCGGCAGCGGCATTTGAGTTAATTCTTCCGCATGATTTTCACATCGTAATTCCCGCCCGACTGGCAACCCCACGGGCTGGGTCCGATGTGCAAATAGAGCTTGCCTTCATTTTCGGGCGTGGCTTCGTAGCGATCGCCGATCATGAACATTTCGCCGTCCTCGCCGATCTTGGCGATGAGCATGCCGCCGTACTGGTTGTTGTTGATCGGGCCGATAATACGCCGCCCGCCGGCAATCGCAGGCATGCCGCCGCCGCCGCCGCCGAAGCCGCCGAAATTGACGCGCCCCGCTTGCATGCCGCCGGGGCCGCACATGTAATTACCCGGCTGTTGCGGCCATTGATCCACGAGCCCCTTCGCGGTGATGACGAGCGCCGATTTCCCGTCCACCGCGAAATTCGTGTCCATCCACTGCCCCTGATTCGCATACTTGCTCGCGTCAACGACCACATCCATATCAACGCCCGGCGCGGCGACGGCCTTCATCGTCCGCATCTTCGCCAGGTGCAATGTCACTTCACCGAAGTACTCCGTCTTTGCTTTGATCGTCGGCGTCATGATCTTGCCGACAATCGTGAACGATTGCGTGATCACCTTGTCTTCCGACGAAGTCTTCAGATCTTTCTTGGGATGCTTGGCCTGCATCTTGGTCATGATTTCCTTGGCGCGCCGGGCGGTCTCGACTTCCTTCGATCGAGTCGCATCGACGACGGCGGGATACGAGTACGGCCCCATTTCGAGGAGGCTCGCAGTGCTCTTTTCGCGTTCGCGGTAGTCGCCGCTCGCCAGCTTCTTGACGGCGATGTCGATCTTCTCCTGCATGCCTTCGGGATAGTGCAAGCCGAACTCGACGCCGCGGACGTCCTTGATCGGCACGGTGAGCTTGCCGTAGAGCGTATCGACTTCGAGCTTGTCGGAGAGCACGATCATGCGCACAATGCTGCCGTTGAGAAAGTTGACCTCGATGTCGCCGGGGATCGGCTCCGCAGCTTTCGCCGGCGTGTCCCCGGCTTTCTTTTGCGGCAGCTGCTCCTGAGCGATCAAGGCGGCGGCGAACAAGCCAGTGCACAACACAGCGATGGTCAGCAGGCGTCTCATGGGTCCCTCCCAGGCAGGGGTAATGAATTGCAGGCTAACAACCACATCCAACGTAACCGAACGGGGAGTCGGGTCAAGTGAAAAGGCGATGAGAATCGGCCTGGACGCTCGACGGATTTCTGTTTAAGTTGTCCCAAATCTGCGGTTGGAGTTTGCAATGAGCTGTGATGCTTGCCTGATCCTGATTCCCGGCATGGGCGCCGATGCGCGAATCTTTCGCGCTCAACGTGCAGCATTTCCGCAGCTGCGCACGCCGGCATGGATTGAGCCGTCAAAAAATGAAACGCTCTCCGCGTATGCACGGCGTTTTGCGAAGTCGATCGATCCACATCAACCATGCTATCTTGGCGGCGCGTCGTTTGGCGGCGTCGTCGCGCTGGAGATGGCCGCGCACCTGAACGCTCGGGCGGTGTTTTTGATCGGCAGCGTTCGCTCGCCGCGAGAGATGGCGTGGTCGGTGCGAGCGATTCGGCCGCAGGCGCGCATGGCGCTCACATTGCCGTATCCGGTCGTGAGTTCAATGGCGCGGACCTGTTTACAAACTTCAGGGAATGTCTCGACGATCGCGACGCGCAGTCTGTTGACGCAAATCGCCGACGCAGACGCCGAGTTTCTTCGCTGGGGAACGCGCGCTATTCTGAGCTGGCAGCCGTCGCCGGGGATTGGCCGCGTGCCGATTCACCAGATCCACGGCGGCAGAGACCGCGTGTTTCCGGCGTCGCGGTCTAAGGCCGACGTCATCATTCCGGACGCGGGGC
>DAIOGM010000499.1:0-381 GCA_036745215.1 Gemmataceae bacterium | reverse complement strand
ACCTCCTTTCCGTGACGCATGGCGGTGCGGTCAATCAATTCATCGCTCAGCGAATGTCGTCATATGTTCACTTCGTGCCAATGCAATAAAGGTACTTGTCCGTGCGAAGGTAGATCTTACTTCCCGCAATCGCCGGGCTGGAATTGAACATGGCGCGCTCGCCGAGGTCGTTCGTGGCGAGCACTTCATAACGCGGTGACGCGGCAAGGACGTACGTGCGGCCATTGCGGGCGACGTAATAGAGCCGGCCCTCCGCGAGAACGGGCGAGGCGTAGACGCCCATGCCGTTCGTCGTGCGTTCCTCGTAGACGGTCTTGCCGGTCGCGGCGTCGGCGCAATAGGCGATGCCTGACGCGTCGTTCATCCAGTAAAGATGGCCTT
>DAIOGM010000498.1:0-5315 GCA_036745215.1 Gemmataceae bacterium | reverse complement strand
CGTGGCAAGGAAATCGGCTTCGTGTTTCAGCAATACAACCTGCTTCCCGCGTTGACCGCGGCGGAAAACGCGGCCGTGCCGCTGTTGATCGCCGGCTGGCAGCGCGCGAAGGCGGTCGAGAAAGCGAAGGAGATGCTCCATGACGTGGGACTTGGCAATCGCGTCAACTCATATCCAACCCAACTTTCCGGCGGGCAGCAGCAGCGCGTCGCCATCGCGAGGTCGCTCGTGCATGAGCCGCGTCTGTTGGTCTGCGATGAGCCGACCGCCGCCCTCGATGCCCATTCGGGGCAAACGGTCATGGAGTTGTTGCGCAAAGTGGCGGTGCAGGCCGATCGGGCGGTGATTGTCGTGACGCACGACAATCGCGTCTTCAATTTCGGCGACCGCATCGTGGCGATGAGCGACGGCCGCATCGACCATATCGAAGAACGGTCGAGCCTGGCGATGGCAGTGTGAAGGAGGACAAGCATGAATACGTTCATCGTGAAATACGTGTTGCCTGGCGTCGCGGTGACGATGCTGGCGTTCGGCGGATATCACGTGTTGAGTTCGCAGCCGAAGGATGAAAGGTTGTCGCCTCCCGCGCCGCCGGCACGGTCCTCGTTCAATGGCACGGTCGCGGCGGCGGGATTGGTGGAAGCGCGCGGCGAGAACATCGCCATCGGCGCCGCGATTCCCGGCGTCGTGCTCGAGGTTTACGTGCCGAGCAGCGACGTCGGCGCGTTCGTCAAGTTGGGCACGCCCCTGTTCCGCGTCGATGATCGCCACTTACGTGCGCAGCTCAAGTTTCAGGAAGCCAACCTCGTCGCGGCTCAGGCACAGCTTGCCAAGCTCGACGCGATGCCGCGCGCCGAGGAAGTGCCGCCGCTCGAAGCCAAGGCGCGCGCCGCGGAGGCGAGCTACCGCCTGGCGAAAGATCAAGCCGACCGGGGTCGCGCCCTGGTGGCCACGCGGGCTCTGTCGCCGGAAGATCACACGCAACGGCAAATGACCGCCGAGACGATGAAACAGCAATGGGCACAGGCCAATGCCGATCTGACGTTGCTCAAATCCGGCGCCTGGCAGCCCGACAAGGAAGTTAGCCGAGCGGCCATCGCGCTCGCTCAGGCACAGATCGAGCAAACGAAGACGGAGATCGAACGCGCCTTGGTGCGAGCGCCGAGCGATGGGCATGTCCTCAAAGTCAACGTGCGGCCCGGCGAATACGTCGGCACGCAGCCTGGCCAGGCGCTCATCTTGATGGGCGATCTGACACGAATGCACGTGCGCGTCGATATTGACGAGCACGACATTGCTCGTTTTCCAGTCGGCGCTTCGGCGCGAGCGTTCGCGCGCGGCGACTCGAAGAGAGAATTACGGCTGACGTTCGTTCGCGTCGAACGCTATGTGACGCCGAAGAAATCGCTTACCGGTGACAACACCGAACGCGTGGACACGCGCGTCCTTCAAGCGATTTACGCGATTGAGCCGAGCGAGCCGGCGGTGTATGTGGGGCAGCAGTTGGACGTGTTCGTCGAGACGGCGGGGACGAAGTCGCATCGATGATATCGCCGGTTGCTCGCCGCAGCGCGCGTGAATATGTTACCTCCATGAACGGACGCAACCATCTCCACCACGGCGATTGCATCGAAGGCATGTCCCAACTCGACGCCGGCGCCGTCGATCTCGTCTTCGCCGATCCGCCGTTCAATATCGGTTACGATTACGACGTCTACGAAGATCGCAAGCACGCCGACGAATATCTCGCGTGGACGAAATCGTGGGGCGAGCAAGTCCAGCGCGTGCTCAAAACCGACGGCACGTTCTGGCTCGCGATCGGCGACGACTTCGCGGCCGAACTCAAGGTGCTCTTCACGCGCGAATTGGGCTTCTCGTGCCGAAGCTGGGTGATCTGGTACTACACGTTCGGCGTCAATTGCACGCGGAAGTTCAACCGCAGCCACACGCATCTGTTTCACTTCGTCAAGGACCGGACGCGGTTCACGTTCAACGCCGACGCGATCAAAGTGCCGTCGGCGCGACAGCTCGTGTATCAAGACATTCGCGCCAATCCAAAAGGTCGGTTGCCGGACGACACCTGGATATTGCGGCCACAAGATTTGCCGGAAGGATTTCAGGCCGACGAGGATAGCTGGTACTTCCCGCGCGTGTGCGGCACCTTCAAGGAGCGGGCCGGCTTCCACGGTTGCCAGATGCCGGAGCGCGTGCTGGGGCGGATCATCGAGGTGTCGTCGAATGCGGGCGAGCTGGTGCTGGATCCCTTCGCGGGTTCGGGCAGCACGTTGATCGTCGCCAAGAAACTGGGCCGCGATTATCTTGGATTCGAGTTTTCTGAAAACTACGCGCAACGGATTCGGGAACGGCTTGACTCGGTCAAGGTCGGCCAGCCGCTTGACGGCGTGGACGACCCGAAGACCAGCGTGCCCAACACGGCGAACGGCAAACGTCTCGACGCGAAAAAGAAGGCGCCGGTCAAGGCACGGCGACATCCTTGAGCGAGAATGGAACGTCCATGGTTACGTTTTGCCGCACGGCATAGGAGACCTTGGTGAGCGTTTGATCCGGCGCGGGTCGTGCCTTGACGAGATACTCCACGTTGACGCCAGGCCCCGGATTCGGACTGATCGGAGACATGCTGACGATCGGAATGGCCTTGCCCGCGGCGTCCAGAACTTTCAAGCCCGCAAACGGCGTCGCGGAATATCCGCCGCCAATTTTGGCGACCGGAAGAAACGCCGCGGGCAGATTCATTTCAAGGGACAACTGCACCTCGCCTTGATCGTCGACCTTCGCAGGTCCGACCTTGATCGATCCTCCCTTGGCGCCTTTGATCAACTTGCCCTGCGATTTGACGATGTCATTCACCGTGAGCACCTCCGACCCAAACACGGAAACGCTCGCGGAGATCACGCCGCGCAATTCCTTGAGCATCTTGGTTTCCTTCGCGCCCTTGCTCAGGCGCACCGCGACCTGAGCGACGTTGTCGTTTTCTAGGGGCCCCGGCGTACCGCCGCCAAAAGAGCCGCCGAACTTCGGCACGTTTGTCTTCTTGATTTGCTGGAGAACCTGCCCATTGTCGTCAACGGCTTTATCGATGCGAATGCCGAGGGTTTCGTTCCAGCGCAATTTCGGCTCGGGACTCACTTTCAGGCCGCAGGTCACTTCACCAGGCGTTGACGCCGGGACGAAAAGGCGGGAGGGCTTGATGCGCACGGCGGTCGCGGTGTCGGTTGGCAGATCTAGCGGCTTGCCGTCCTTGAGAGTCATCACGCCGCGGATGGTGCGGAATATCGGCGTGCCGTCGCCGATCTTGATGAGCGGAATCTTCTCGCCCGGCTTCGGCAGCGGCGGTAACTTGGGCAACTCTTTTGGCGCCAGGGCCAACGCGGGCAAGCCTTCTACCAGCTTGGCTTCCGCACACACCTTCTCGACGGCTTCCCAGAAGGTCACTTCGCCGGTGTCCAGTGTGATCGTGCGATTCTTGAGCTTGCCGTCGATGTCGTCCAGGAAAATGAAATAGCCGATCTTGCGGCTCAGCTCCGCGACCGCCTGGTCAATGGGCGTATTGTCAAACTTCAAGTGGACCTTGGTGGGCGCAAGCGCGCCGGCCGGTTTTTTCCCTTGTCCGAAACTCGGCGTGAGCGTCGGCAGCAGCGCCAATAGCGCTGCAATCATGACCACGCGCAGCACTCCATTTCGCTTTTCGTTGATGTCACTCATCTGTCACCTCCGAGCATTAGGCGCCGATTCGGGGAAGCATTGGATGATAAAGGAAAAGCGGATGGAATGCAACCATTCGCGACGCGATGAAACAAGATTCACGAGGTTCGGCTAATCGAGCTCCTCGCTTACGCGTCGGGTTGGTATCTCTAAACTAACCCGACGCGTAAGCGAGGTCTTCGGATATTAATGCTGTTGCGACAGGAGGCTGACCGTCATGGGAAAATACGTGTTGGCGATCTTGTGTTTGTCGTTTCCACTGCCGATCGCTGATGCCAGCGACGCCAAGAAAGGCAACGCGTCCGCAGCCATCGCCGTGACCCAGGGGCCAAAGCATCATTTCGTCGGCTATTACGACATCACGCCGTGGGACAAGACGGGCCGCTATTTGTTGGCGAACGAAATCGATTTCATCGATCGCCAGCCCAAGCCCGGTGAACCGCTGACGGTCGGCATGGTCGATCTCGAAACCAAGAAGTACATCGCGCTCGACACAACAACTGCGTGGTGCTGGCAAATGGGCACGCGGCTGCAATGGCTCGGCTCCGCGCCGGATCGCGAGGTGGTGTACAACAGCGTCAAGGACGGCGCGTATGTGGCGACGATTCGCGATGTCCACTCGGGCAAGACGCGCACGTTGCCCCGGCCGATCTACGCGCTGTCGCCGGACGGCACGCAAGCGGTTACGCTGGAGTTCGCTCGGCTGCATCGCTTGCGGCCCGGCTACGGTTACAACGCGCTGCCCGAACGCGGCGCCGACGATCCAGCGCCCAAGGACCTGGGCATCTATCACATGGACATGCGGACCGGCGCGAACAAGCTCATCATCCCTTACACCTGGGCCGCTCAGAACCAGCCCGATGAACGCTTCAAGCCCGGCAAGCACCACTGGTACAATCATTTGCTCTTCAGCCCGTCGGGCAAGCGATTCCTGTTCTTGCATCGCTGGCAAAAGGACGGCGGCGGCTGGTGGACGCGCATGTACGTCGCGAACGCTGACGGCTCGGAGCGCCGGCTCGTTTTCGACGACGGCATGATCTCGCACTTCGACTGGCAAGACGACGACAACGTTTTGGCGTGGGCCCGCACCAAGGAGCATGGCGACCGCTTCTACGTCGCCAATTTGCGCACGGGCGAGAAAACGATCGTCGGCGACAAGGTGCTCGTCAAGGACGGGCATTGCTCCTATTCGCCCAATCGCCGCTGGATTCTGAATGACACATATCCCGATAGTGCTCGATTGCAAACGCTGATGCTGTACGATCCGTTCGCGAAGAAGCGCATCGACCTCGGCACGTTCTTTTTGGACAAGAAACTTACCGGCCCGTTTCGCTGCGATTTGCATCCGCGCTGGAATCGCGACGGCACGCACGTTTGCATCGACTCCGGGCACGAGGGGCATCGGCAGGTGTATGTCGTCGATGTCGCGAAGTGGACCAAGAAATGAACCTCGGTCCCAGGCTCTGCCTGGGACCGCACTGCCCGCGAGGCTCTGCCTCGCCGCACCTGGAGTGGCGCGATACCGTCGCGAGGTGCAGCGAGGCGGAGCCTCGCGGCAGTTGCGTCCCAGGCAGAGCCCTATCTATTACCAA
>DAIOGM010000497.1:2562-5332 GCA_036745215.1 Gemmataceae bacterium | reverse complement strand
AGGATCTGTTTCCAACGTTGATTGACCTCGCCGGCGCGAAGCCGCCCAAGGACGCGAGCTTTGACGGCGCCAGTCTCGCTGATCTTTTACGCGGCACAAAAAAAGAAATGGCCGATCGCATGATGGTCGTGCAATATTCGCGTGCCAAGCTCACCAAGTATGAATCGTGCGTCATCTGGAACCAGTGGCGGCTCGTGCACGGGACCGAACTCTACGACGTGAAGGCCGATCGCGCTCAGAAGAACGACGTGAGCGCCAAGTTTCCCGACGTCGCCAAGAAGATGAAGGCTCACTACGAGAAATGGTGGTCCGATCTCGAGCCGCTCTCGAGCAAGTTCGTGGCGACGACCATCGGCTCGAAGATGCAACCATTGACGGCGCTGACCAGTTCGGATTGGCAGGATCTTTACACCGACAACGCCGGCCACGTCTCACAGGCGGCGGGCGGCCCACGCGGCGGCGTTTGGCACATCGACGTGGACGCCGCCGGCGACTATGAAATTGCGCTGCGACGCTGGCCGAGCGAGCTGGATCTCGCGCTCTCCGCCATTAGCGATAATCCAAAGAGCGTCGCGTTGCCGATCGCGTCGGCCAAGGTTGCCGTGCAAGGCAAGACCGCGTTCGCGAAATCAGCGGGGAAAGACGCCAAGGAAATTGTGCTGCGCGTCACCCTGGAACGCGGCACGACGGAATTGCAAGCATGGTTTCAAAACGCGGCAGGAACGGACCTCGCCGGCGCTTTCTATGCGTACGTACGCCGGTTGCCGTAAACTCGGAGCGCATCGGTCGTTTCACGCCGCGCGCGCCACTCACCAGCGCGCTGCCAATCGGACGCAACCGACCTTCGCGTTCCGAGCAACGGATGTTACGATGGGGCTTGTGGTTATGCCCATTTAATCATGGACGTTGCCGCGTCTCCCGGGGCGCTGTCAAGGTTGGCAGTGTGAAACGACCCACCAAAAAACGTGAAATCACCGCGTGTTTTTTTGAAAAGACCGTGTCCAAAAATGAAATGACCAGAGTTTTTTTTGTAACGACCGGGGTCAAAAATGAAACGACCCGCGTCTTTTTTGAAAAGACGTGTGTCCATTCTGAAAAGACGTTGTCCGAAAATGAAAAGACCGCCGTCGATTTTGAAATGACCGCGTTCCTTTTTGAAACGACGTTCCCAATCCACGGACCGTTCAAAGAGCCGCGCACGCAGCAAACGGCAGGGCGCCACGCAGTCGCGTACTTTGTGCGGGGCTCATCGGTGAAAAAATCCCCGCGCCGCGCTGCGGAAAGTTACGGCCGAAACCATGTCTCGCACCACGCCAAACACGCCGTCGTGCAATGCTTGCCGGCGCGATCCAGCCGCCACGGCTCACCCTCGGCTTTGCGGCTGTTCAGCGACAGCGACGCAATCTTCGCGGGGAAGAACGTCGTCTGGCAACCGATCGGACGCTTGTCGAAGCCGACCGGCGCCTCGAAGTTGAACGGCGTGAGGAAATCGCTCCAGCTCAAACGAATCTCGTCCATGTCGGTGCGCATCACTTCGCCGCAGACGCCGGGCGGCGTGCCTTCGCGCGTGAAGGTGGCCGCCGTCACCGCGACGTTCATGCCGCCGAACGGCTTGTAGAGCAAATGTTCGATCTCCTTTTGCAAGAAACGCGCCAGCGGAACGCTGTCCGCATAGATGCGCACGCCGCCGAGGAGGCTGCTGTCCGCGAACAAAGCATGGCCGGGGCCGGCGGGCGACCACAAGACGCGCCAGTGACTGCAACGCGTTGACGCCGATTGGCCGCCGTCCGTCGTCAGGCGAACGAAAGAGTTCTCGCCGATCAGAATCAATTCATGTGGATTGATCTTCAGTTCCATGGACAATCTCCTGTTTTGAGTCTCAAGGTCCCGGGACGACGCGAAGCTCAACCGGCCGCTTACGCGGCTCGGCTCGCCGAGAATTCACTCGCACGCCTTGAGCGCCATCACCGCGTAAGCGGTGCCGGCGTGCGTGATGAAGTGGTAACGATCCGTATTGATCGATTTCGTGAACCAGCGCCCCGATTCGCGCTGGTTGCTGTTGAGCCATGCGACGCCGCGCTCGATCGCGGGATCGTTGGCGGGCACGCCGGCCTGGCGCAACACGTAAACAACGAGGCCGGTCGCGTAACCGTCGCTAGGCGCGGTGCGATCGTTGGGTCGTTCGTCGTAGCCGACCCAGTCGCCCAACATCGGCAAACTCCAGCCGCCGTCCTTCTTCTGGGCCGTGCGCAGTTCATCGATGGTCGATTTCTTGAGCCTGTCCGTCATGAGGTAGGGGACTTTTTGCGCCGCCCACAAGAGCATCGCGCGGTGGTGCAAACTTGGCGGCGGATTGTTTTTGAAAAACTTGCGGAAGCCGTCGAGGCCTTTCTTGGCTTGCGGTTCTTGCGCGTAATCGTCGGGAGCGTGGCCGACGGCGACGGCGACGTAGACGACGCCGTAATAATCGTCGTGCTCCAGCGGAGGCCAGCCGCACTTGAGCCAATCCCAGGCGCCGTTCGGCTGTTGGAGCGTCCACATGCGATCGAGCGCTTTCCGCGTGAGGGGGTGGAGTTTCTTGGTCGTCAGCGCGTCTTGAAGCGCGAGCGTCGCCGCGGTTGCGATGACTTCGGTGTCGCGCTTGGGCAGGTCTTCCTTTTTGCCGCTGTCCCATTTCGCGATGCGATCTTCGAAGAAGCCGCGAACCTCCTTGAGGGCCGTCAAATCGCCGCCGAGCTGGCCGCGGGCCATGAGGTAGGGGTAATTGGTG
>DAIOGM010000497.1:0-2552 GCA_036745215.1 Gemmataceae bacterium | reverse complement strand
CTTCTTGATCTCGGTCCAGGCTCGTGATTGGTGATCGAGAAACTCGGCGGTCTTGGCGAACGAGATCTTCTTCGCCATCGGCTCATCGGGGTCGTTGATCAGCAGCTTGATGTCTTGAGCGGTCGCTGAGCCGAACGGCAGCAGCACGAGTGCGGCAATCGCGATCCAATTCTTGAAGTGCTTCATGAAACCAACCCCATTGAATGCTTTGTGTTCAAGGTAGGATTGTAATGCCCGCCAAGTGTTTTCGCAACATTTGTCGTTACTTTGGAGTGCGGCGGTCAGAACATCAAACTCGGTTGGGGTTAGACGAGGCGTCCCGGAACCGTGCCGTAAATCCGGGCCGAGGCGGCGGCGCGATTGAACAGCACGTCGCCGGCGTATTCCGCGACGATGGTGTGATAGGTGGACGAAAGCCGTACGAAGAGCGTTGCCACGCCGCTGGAGTTCAACGTGCCCTGGCCGAGCAACGTCTTGACGCCGTTGATGATTTCATAGAAATCGACGGTGCCGGTCGGGATGCCCACGCCAGCGCCGCCTACGATTCTCGCGGTCAAGGTGACGCCTTGCTGCGTTGAGCTTCCCGTGAGGGCGATGCTCGTCGCACTCTTGGTCGTCTGCGTCTGCGTGGTTTCGCCGGTCGTGAAGTTCGCGGAACTTGGCGTGAAGGTCGCGGTGACCGTGTAGTCGGCTCGCTCGAGCGGGAAGAGGTGTGCGGGCGAGATCGCCTTGCCGGCCACGACGGCGATGGGGCCGAGCACGGTGGTGCCGCTGGGACCTTCGATCGTGAACGTGACCGTTCCGAGCGGCACGGCGCCGGTCGCGGTCGTGACCGTCGCGATGAACTTCGTGGACTTGCCGATCGCCCAGATCGCGGGCGTGGACGACAGGGTCACGATGGCGTCGGCCGCGGCCACGTCCTGGCTGAGGGCGCCGGCGCTGACGCCGAAGTTGGCGGCGCCGTTGAATGTCGCGGTGATGTTGTGCGTGCCGATGCCGAGCGTTTTGGTCTTGAAGATGGCCACGCCGCCGACGAGCGTGACAGTCGCCAGGATCGTCGCTCCGTTGCGGAAAGTGACGGTGCCGGCCGGGTTGCCCGCCGCGCCGCCGCTCGTGACGTTTACCGAGGCGGTGAAAGTCACCATCGCACCGTACGTCGAGCCGCCCGCGTGCGAGGAGGCGAGCGACGTTTGCGTGGCCGCCTTGGTGACGACTTGGACAATTGTCACGATCGGGCTGGCCGAGAAATTGGTCGTGCCAAGATAGACCGCCGTGATCGGGAGATTGCCGACGGGGAGTTGCAGGGCCGTGGTGGTGAAGGTCGCGAAGCCTGCGAAATTGACGGCAACCGTGCCGAGCACGAGCGTGCCGCGTTTGAAGACGACGTGGCCGGCCGTGGGTGAGCCGCCGGTCGTGGTCACGGCGGCGGTGAAGGTGACTCTGTTGCCAAAGGTCGAGCCTGCGAGTGCGGACGACGCCAACGCCAGCGACGTGGCCGCCTTCGCCACGGTCTGCGTCCGCACCGTCGAAGCGGCGCTGGCAGCGTGATTGGCGGCGCCGTCAAACGTCGCGGTGATATTGTGGACGCCGGCGGCCAGTTGCGTGGCCGTCATCGTGACTTGAGCAATGTTCGTGCTGCCATTGAGGGCCACGACGCCCAGCACGATCGTCACGCCGCCGAGTGTGCCGCGGAACGTGACGTTGCCGATTGTCGGATGCCCGCCGGTCGCGCCGGTAACGGTGGCGGTGAAGGTCACGGCCTGGCCGTAGATGGACATTGAGGACGCGCCGAGCGTCGTGGTCGTAACGGCGGGGCTGATCGGTTGCACGATGGTCTTGTTGTTCGGGAAAAAGCCCGGCGCGGGCGTCGTGTCGCCGCTGTAGCGGAATAGCAGCGTGCTCGTGCCGGCGTTCAGGCCGATGATGGTGGCCGTCGTCTTGCCGGCGGCGTCGAGATTGAACGGGCCATGGTTGATATTCGTGCTCGTGTCGGTGACGGTCACCGAGCCGGTGGGAACGCCCGGCGAACCTGCAACGGTCACCGCGAAGTTCAACGTTTGGCCAAAGCGGGCGCCGACGATCGGGACCACGTTGACGACGCTGCCCTTCTGCACCGACTGGCTCAACGTGGCGACGCTGCTGGCGTTGAAGTTTGGCGCGAAGCCGTTGTACTTCGCCGTCAGCGTGTGAACGCCCATGGCGGCGAAGGACGTGTTCAACGTCGCGACGCCATTCGCAGCAACCGAACTCGTGCCAAGTGTGACGCCGGTGGTCGTGTCGATGAAGGTGACCGCGCCGACGCCGTTGACGATTGCGCTGCTTGGACTTTGCGATTCGACTTTGGCCATGAGCGTGACCGATTGACCGGCTGCCACCGCGGGAGTGGATGATGTGAACGAGGTAATGGTCGTTGCAGCCGCGGTGACGACGAAATTCGTGAGATTGCCGAAGCTGGTGTTGAATGCTTCGACGGCGGTGTCGGTGTAAGTCGCGCGGATCGTCTGCGTCGCCGCGGTCAGGGCGCTGGTGACGAGGAGAGCTTGTCCCGCCGC
>DAIOGM010000496.1:0-5356 GCA_036745215.1 Gemmataceae bacterium | reverse complement strand
ACGCAGAGGCCAGAATCGCAAATCCTTGTTGGATTTGTGTTTAACAGCGCCGAGATTTCGGCGCTTGATAATTTGCGCAGGAAACAAAGATTCTGACCATTAGTAGCACGGATGGACAAGGATGGGAAACGAACGATTGTTCAAACCTCAACAACAAAAAATCAGTATTCTCAATTTGTCCAATCTGTGTCCATCTGTGTTCATCTGTGGTTTAGCTATGCCGCCTTCGCCCGCCGATCTCGCTGGTCCGCCTCGCGCAACTGCGCCGGCTTCGCATGATCGCGATGCTTAAAGAAATTCTCCCGATACGCCCGCACAATTTCCCGATCACCCTTGATAATGACGACGTTCTCCGCGTTGTCCCCTTCCGCTTGATTCGTGAAATTGTAACTGCCCGTGATGACGACTTTCTGATCGACGATGATGATCTTGTTGTGCGCGATGGCATGTTCGTGATCAATCTTGACGTCGAGCCCTTTATCGAGAAAGATCTTCAAGTCGGAGTAGCGATCAAGTTCGTTACTCTTGTCCAAGACGATTTCCACCATCACGCCTTGCTTCTTCACCTCGACGAGCGCGTAAGTCAGCGGATCCGCCGTGAACGAGTACGCTTGCACAAGCACTTCGCTCTTCGCCTTCATCAGCTCGCGCACAATCGCAGCCTGACAACCCCCCTTGGGTGAGAAGTAGATTTCCGTCGTCGCAATGCAGCCCATTCGCCGCATGACCCAGCGCGCCAAGAACACGAGCGTGAACGTCCCGAAGGCGCCGGTCGTGACCTGGATCCACATCAACGTCATCGGGTCGAGCGGCCATTTCATGCGTTGCACTCCTTGCGAGCCTGGAACACGTCCATGCGGAAAATAGCAAACCACCTCCAATCGGCAAAGGCGAAGAACGGGAACGGACCGTTTGCTAACGGTGAAAGACCATCATTTGCCGTTTGGTGACGGCGGCGAAACGAAACTTGAGAAGTTTAGATAGATTTTTATCAAAATATCACTTGACTAGATTGCATAGTATGCACAAAATATATCATAGCCTGACAATAATAGACCGAAAGTTTCCACGAAAGTGCAGGATGTGCCGTGATTGTGGAAGAACGACGACAGAAAGTGCTGGAACTGGTTAACGAGCGCAGTTTCGTCACTTTGGGTGAATTGGCAAAGACGCTGAACGCCTCGGAATCGACGATCCGTCGCGATCTCGATTACTGGGACGAGCACGGCTTGCTCAAACGCACCCACGGCGGCGCGATGTTTCGCGACGATGCGCAAGGGATGCCGGCCCTGGAGGAGCGAACCTCGCGTGCCATCGACGAAAAGCGTCAAGTGGCCCAGGCGGCTTGCGAACGCATCCAGAACGGCGACTCGATCCTGATCGACGGCGGCACGACGACGCTCGAACTCGCGAAGCTCCTGATCGGCCGGCCGTTGCAGATCGTCACCAACAGTTTGCCGATCGCCCAGCTCTTCGCGTCGAGCCGCGAAACGGACCTGGTGATTCTGGGCGGTTATGTGTACCCGCGCACCGGCGTCGCCCTTGGCCCGCTCACGATTCGCATGCTGGAAGACATTCATGTCCGCCAGCTCATCATGGGCGTCGGCGGCATCACGAGCGAGGGCTTGTTCAACAGCAACTTGTTGCTCGTCGAGACCGAACGCGCCATGATGCGGTGTGCCGACGAGGTCGTGGTCCTTGCGGATCACACGAAGATCGGCCAAAAAGCGCTGACGTTCCTGTGCGGCCTGACCGACATCGACACGTTGATCGTTGATCCCGGAATTCAGAAAGAACAGTGTGCCCTGATCGAAAAGGCGGAAGTGCGCTTGATCGTCGCGGGAGTGAAAGCGGAGTTTCAATCATGATCACGCTCGACCGCGGCGCCGTGGAACGTATCGTCCGCGAATCGCTGGGACGACAGTTCGGCCGAGCCAAGGGCCGTAAGGCCCCGGTTGTCTCGGATAATGTCGTCGTCAACGTTAGCGCCCGCCACGCCCACGTGACGCAGGAAGACCTGGAACGCCTGTTTGGCAAAGGCCACCAACTGACGCCGTTCAAGTGGCTCTATCAAGACGGCTTCTTCGCCGCGGCCGAGACCGTGACCGTGATCGGCCCAAGGCAGCGCATCATTCCTAACGTGCGCATTCTCGGTCCGTGCCGCGATCACAGCCAGGTGGAGCTGGCGTTCACCGACGCGGTGCAGCTTGGCCTGGACCTGCCGGTTCGCAAAAGCGGCGATCATCGCGATTCGCCTGGCTGCTGGATGATGGGCCCCGCCGGCATGATTCGCCTGCAGCGCGGCGTCATTCGCCACGAACGGCACGTGCACATTGGGCCAAGCGACGCGGCGGCGTACGGCGTCAAGGATGGCGACCGCCTGCACCTACGTGTGAAAAGCGATTGCAGCGCCATTCTGGAGGATTTGCTCGTGCGCTTGTCGCCTGCGAGCAAGCTGGAGGTCCATATCGACACGGACGAAGGCAACGCGGTGAATCATCCGCGCGCGACGAAATTTGAATTGTTCAAGTAACCATTTTTTCAAAGTGAGGTACAGATGGCAACCCAACTCGAAGCCCTCGGCATGATCGAAACCAAGGGCCTGGTCACCCTCGTCGAAGCGTGCGACGCCATGCTCAAAGCGGCCAACGTCACGCTCGTCGGCTGGCAAAAAATCGGCAGCGGCCTCGTCACCGCGTTCGTCGTCGGCGACGTCGCCGCCGTGAAAGCCGCGGTTGACGCCGGCGCCGCAGCGGCAGGGCGCGTCGGCGAAGTCGTCGGCGTGCAGGTCATTCCGCGCCCGGCCGAGGACCTCGGCAACGTGCTCCCGAAAACCGCATAAGAATAAAAACCTAATTCCATGAAACCCATCCGAAAAAGGAAACCTGTTATGTCGAAGACATTGAACGAAGCCCTGGGCATGATCGAAACGAAAGGGCTGATCGCCTCCATCGCCGCCACCGACGCCATGGCCAAGGCAGCGAAAGTCACCATCCTCGATCAGGTCGCGATCGGCAACGCGTTCGTCGCGATTTTCGTGAAGGGCGACGTCGGCTCCGTCCGCGCCGCCGTGGACGCCGGCGCCGCCGCCGCGCAGCAGCACGGCGAACTGGTGAGCGCTCACGTAATTCCGCGCCCCGAAGAATCCGTCCTCGGAATGTTCCTGGCAAAGTAACGATGCAAGCCCGCTGGTGAGCGCAGCGAACCTGCGGGCTCAGGGATGGCGCCATGAAAGTGTTAGTAGCCAACCTCGGCAGCACCAGCTTCAAGTACCGTCTCTTCGACATGACGGACGAGAAGGTCCTTGCGCGCGGTGGCGTTGAACGCATCGGCTCGCCCGAGTCGAAATGCTTCGTCGAAGTCGCCGGTCAAAAAGACGAGACAACGATCCAGGCGAAGGATCACGCGGCTGCCGTGCGCTTGTGCTTGCAACAGTTGACCGACAAGAAATGTCTGTCAACGCCGAACGAGTTGGCGGCCATTGGATTCAAGGCAGTCCACGCGAAGGGAATCACGGGCGTGCATCGCGTTAACGAGGCGGTGTTGCAGGCGATGGAGGCGTACAACGGCGTGGCGCCAGCACACAATCCGCCGTACGTTACGGCGATGCGACTATTGGCCAAGGAAGTGCCGGAGATTCCATTGATTGCCGCGTTTGAAACAGGGTTTCATCAGACCATTGAACGTGCTCAACGTCGTTATGCCGTGCCCGCAGGTTTTGAGGCCTTGGGCGTCGAGCGATGGGGCTTCCACGGCGCCAGTCACCGTTACATCGCGGAACGCGCGACGAAGTTGCTTGGCAATCCGGATGCGAAGATCATTTCTTGTCACTTGGGCGGCAGTAGTTCTTTGTGCGCGATATCCGAGTGTATGTCGGACGCGACGAGCATGGGAATGTCGCCGCAGAGTGGAATTCCGCAAAACAATCGTGTGGGCGATTTTGACGTATTCGCACTGCCCGCGCTCATGGGCGAAGGCAAATTCACCCTTGAGCAAATCCTCGACCTCTTGGCTAACCAGTCCGGATTGCAGGCATTGAGCGGTTTCAGCAACGATTTGCGCGACATTGAAGAATCGGCGAATTCGGGTGATCCGCACGCCAAGGAAGCGATCGACGTTTATGTCGCATCCGTGCGGCACTATCTTGGCGCCTATCTTCTGCTGCTGAATGGCGCCGACGCCATCGTATTCACGGGCGGCATCGGTGAGAACTCACGCACGATGCGCCATGCAATTTGCCAAAATCTGGATTGGTTCGGTATTTACCTCGATCCAATGAAGAATGAAATCGCCAAGGGCGAAGCTCGTATCGACGCTCCAAAGAGCCGCGTGCAGTTGTGGATCATGCCGACGAATGAAGAGTTGGTCGTGGCCCGACAGTCGCGAGATGCCTTACAGGGGAAATGACCTATGTTCCTAGCACGCGTCACCGGCAGCGTCGTCGCGACGCAAAAAGTCGCCAGCATGACTGGCAGCAAACTGCTCACGGTCGAACCGCTTCGCGTCGATCCCGCCAAGCGCGATCAGCTCGTCGGCACCGGCCGCACGTTCGTGTGCGTCGATACCGTCGGCGCCGGCCAGGGCGAAATGGTGCTGATCGTGCAAGGTTCCAGCGCCCGCATGGCGCCCGAAGTCGAAAAGTTGCCCGTGGACGCGACGATCATCGGCATTGTTGACACCGTGAACGTCGAAAACAAAACCATCTTTGACGCAAAAAAATGAACATCCCAAGCCCCGGCATGAGCGCAGCGATTGCCGGGGGTACGAAGGTGCAAATACATGTTGCAAGTCACCGACGATCTCATTCGCAACGTAGTGCAAGAAGTCCTCGGCCATATGAAAGGCAAGCAAGTCGTTGCGGCGCGAACCCCCCACCCCAGCCCTCCCCCGCAAGGGGGGAGGGAGCAAGGATGGGGCGTCTTCGACAACGTGGACGACGCCGTCAAAGCCGCCGTCAAAGCGCAAAAACAACTTGACGCTCTCGGCCTCGACGCTCGCAAAAAGGCGACCGATTGCATCCGCAGAATCTGCATCGAGAAGGCGGAGATGCTCGGCCTCGAAGAGTTTGAAGAAACCAAAATCGGCCGCCTCAAGCACAAGGTCGAGAAGCTCATCACCGCCGGCGAGAAATCTCCCGGCGTCGAATTCCTGCGCACGGCAGCGTTCGGCAGCATGAACAATCTGACGCTCGAAGAATACGCTCCGTTCGGCATCGTCGGCATCATCACGCCGGTGACGCACTCGCTGCCGACGCTGGCAAACAATGCCATCAACATCCTCGCCGCCGGCAACGCCCTGGTGTGCAATCCGCACCCCGGCGGCGCCCGCATCGCCTGCAAGGGGGCGCAGCTTTTCA
>DAIOGM010000495.1:0-5360 GCA_036745215.1 Gemmataceae bacterium | reverse complement strand
TTGAGGGCCTGGTTCCTGTAATGGGAGTGCAGGTTCAAGTCCTGTCTCCGGCACCTTAAGTGACAAGGACTTGCGACAAATGGTCGCAGGTCCTTTTCCTTTTACCAAGCCCGTTTGGAGGGCAAAAAAAGGGCAGAATTGGGAATGCGTTGGATTTACGCCGCTGGTCCTGAGCGAGACCGGAGGCGTAGAATTCATCGCTCCCGGGGACCGTTCTCATGGCCTGGCTCGAACCTCATCCCACGTCTGGTCACTTCAACATTTGCTTGCGTTTGGAGGGCAAAAAAAGGGCAGGATTGGTCCATATAGGCCCAGCGCAGGCAAAACCTAGGACACCTGTCCTTCAACGTAAAGTGTAGACCTGGAAAGAAGATCCAACGTATTTCCAGTCCTGGTCAAATGAGGTGAAAGCCGGTGGATTAGGTTGACTCCTTGGTGCCGGCCAAGCCATGTCATCAGCACAACCATCAAGGCCATTGAGCGTTACGCCACTTCTAGTTCGGCGCTTTCATTCTCAGCCAATTGCCACCGTCATGTAGGGCAAAAAAAGGGCGCTTCATCATCGTTGGCAACCTTCAACACCGAATCGAGATCCCACGCCAAACAAACGTGTGCGCCTTGCGGGCCAAGTGGACGCAGAGTAGCTTGGGGAACTGGTTCACATTGGATCCACGCTTGGTTCACATTGGTTGCACGTGTAATTTCCACCAACACGCGCCAGGTTCACCTTGCGCGTCGATCTATTGAAACAGCCGTGGCGCGAAACCATGAAGCGCCCAGCGCCACGTTTGCCAATCGTGGGCCGTTCCGTGCACCTCTTCAAAGACGCTATTGATGCCGGCCTTTTGTAACGCGCCGTGGAGGGCGCGCGCGCCCTTGTGCTGCGCCGTTTCTGCCGTCCCCGCGTGGAGGTAAAACACCGTGCATTTTTTGTTGAACTCGGCTGCGTTGGCGAAGACGCCGCCGTGGGCCGTTTTCACATCGGTCGTGCCGCCTCCGCCGCTGAAGCAGCCGATGGCGGAAAAGGTGTCCAGGTGCGCAAGACCGATTTGCCGAGCTTGGCCGGCGCCCATCGACAGACCCGCGATGGCCCGTTGTTCCCGTTTAGCAATCGTGCGATACGTCGAGTCGATCAAGGGGATCAGCTCTTGGATAAAGACGTCCTTCAAGGCACTATTGCCTTTACCGCCAAATTTGCCTCCAGCGCCGCCCGATGCCCCCGCCCTCGTGGCATAGCCCTTCTCCATGACCACGATCATCGGCTTGGCTTTGCGCGCGGCGATCAGATTGTCCATGATGAAATTCATTCGGCCCTGAATGCTCCATTGCCGTTCGTCTCCGCCCGAACCATGCTGCAAATAGAGAACGGGGTAACGTTTTTGGGGATCGGCATCGTAGCTTGGGGGAGTGTAGACATAGATGTGGCGCGGCTGGCCGGTGACCTTGGAGTGATACCAACGCTCGCGGACCTCGCCGTGAGGCACGTCCTTGTTTTCGTAGAAGTCCACGCCCTTGGCGGGCACATCAATCGCGCTGGACCGCTTGAAGTTGCCGTAGAACGAGTCGCTGGCGGGGTCACTGACGGCCACGCCATCGACGAGGAACTGGTAATAATAGAATCCGGGCACGACCGGCGACGTTGTCAGCGTCCAGACACCCTCCTCGCCGCGTTGCATATCAAATGGTCCTTTGAAGATGCTCGACGCGCCCAGAAGCTTTACCGATTTGGCCTCTGGGGCCTTGAACTGAAATGTCAAACGCAGATCCGCATGGATACGCGGATAAGGAGCGTTGCCAATGTTGGTGGTCGCGGGTCGTGATTCGTCTTTGTCTACGGCTGCTTTTTGCTCTTTCCCTAACGGAGGCTGGGCAGGCGCTTTGGGTTCCACCTTCACCGCCGTCTGCTTGAACAGTCGCGGCGCGAAATCGTAAAGCGCATACCGCCAGGTGTGCCATTCGTGGGCCAACCCCTTGGCATCACGAAAGACCACGTTCTTGATGCCGGCTTGTTGCAGAGCTTTGTCAAGGCTCTCCGCGCTCTTGAGAGGACCGGCGTCGCCGCTGGCGGTGCCCGCGTGGAGGTAAAGCAGGCTGACCTTCTTGTCAAAGGCGACGGGATCGGTGAACACGCCGCCATAGGCCGTCTTTGGATCGGCCTTGCCGCCTCCGCTGAAAGCGCCGATGGCGGAAAACATATCCAGGTGCGTGAAGCCGATTTGCATGGCTTGGCCGGCGCCCATCGATAGTCCAGCAATCGCTCGATGCTCTCGTTGCGGCATCGTCCGATAGGTCGAGTCGATCATCGGAACCAGGTCTTTGACAACGACGTCCTCAAAGGCGCTGAAGAAACCCTTGCCAAATCCCTTTCCCTTGCCACCCGGTTCGGCCTGAGCGCCGGCCTTCGTGGCGTAGCCTTTTTCCATGACAACGATCATGGGGCTGGCTTTGCCCGCAGCGATCAGATTGTCCAGGATAAAATTCATGTGCCCCTGCCGGCTCCAACCGGTTTCGTCCTCGCCAGCTCCATGTTGCAGGTAAAGGACGGGGTAGCGTTTTTGAAGATCGGCGTCGTAGCCCGGCGGCGTGTACACCATCACACGACGTGGTTGGCCCGTCACCTTGGAGTGGTACCAGCGCGAGCGGACCTCGCCGTGGGGCACATCCTTCGGGTAGTAAAAATCGACGCCCTTCTCGGGAATCTCAATCCCGCTCGTTGGTCTGCCGGTGCCGAAGAAGGTATCGCTGGCGGGGTCGTTAACCTTGACGCCATCGATGGACAGCGTGTAGTAGTGGAACCCCGGGATGACCGGCGGCGTGGTCACCGTCCAGACGCCGCTATCATCGCGCTGCATCTCCCAGGGACCGCCCTTGCCCAGCCCGAAATTGCCGACGACCTGGACTTTCTTGACGTCGGGCGCTTTCAACTGAAAGGTGACGCGCAGATCGGCGTGAATACGCGGGTACGCGGCGTTGTTGACGTTGGTCGAAGCGGGCTTCGATTCCTCGCTGCTCTTGTCCGGCGTCTTCTGCTTCGGTTCGTCGGACTTCTTCGCCAATGCCTTTTCCTTATGCTCGTCTTCTCGAAAGATAAGCCGGCTGAAGTGGTACAGGTCGTTCTTCCACACCTTGAAATCGTGCTGGCCGCCGGGAATCACGTTGTATACGTGCGAGACGTTTTTCTCTTCGAGCATCTTGTGAACGCCCTGGCTGATCTTGAACAGACTATCCTTGTCGCCGCATGCGACGTAGAGTAACCGCAGTTTTTTGGCCGCTTCCGCATGGTCCTTGATGAGCGTGGCCGGCGACTTCGTATTGGGGGCCGACGAGAAGCCGCCGACCCAGGCGAAGGTGTCGAGGTTGCCGAGCCCGAAGTTGAGTGCCTGGCCGCCACCCATCGACAATCCCGCCAGTGCGCGATGCTCACGATCGGCTTTTGCCGAGTAATTCGCCTCAAAATAGGGAATCAAATCCTTGAGCAGATTCTGGTCGAACGTACCGAAGTCCTGGAAGGCATTGCCGCCCTTGCCGCCCTTGCCACCTTTGAATCCGCCGGCCGATCCGCCGGACGCGCGGCCGTTGGGCATAACCACGATCATGGGAACCGCTTTTTTGTCGGCTATGAGGTTATCCAGGATATTGTGCGGCACGCCGCCTCTTGGCCATTCATTGTGGTCGCCGCCGATGCCGTGCAGCAAATAGAGGACGGGATACTTGTTGTCCTTCGAATACCCCGGTGGCGTGTAGACGGTCATCTTGCGCATTCCGCCGCTGACTTTGGACTCGTAGTCGACGACTTCCATCTTTCCCCGGGCAATGCCGTCGCGCTTGGCATCGAAGCCCTTGGGAGCAGAAGTAAAATCCTGCTTGGCCGTTTTGTCTTGACCACTCGCGTTGGAGTAGCCCGGGGCCAGCAGTAATACGCAGACGATTGGCAAAGTCGCGTGTCGCATGGTTCACTCCGAAGGTTAATGGACTTGCTTTCAGCTCCCAGCCGCACTTGCAGGAGCCGGCTTGGCACGCCGACGGCCGCGGCGTGCCCGCGCCGATGACATGTTCTCGATCAAGCGCCGCAGGCAGCCAACCAGCAAGCGCGCTTCGTCATCCGAAAATCCCGCCAACATCTGTACGCGAATTGGCTCACTCGACTTGAACAAGCGCTCGAACAGTCGTCGCCCCTTGACCGTCAGGGTTACCAGGCGTTCTCGGCTGTCAGCGGGATTCCACTCGCGCGCCACCAATCCGCGGCCTTCCAGGAGAATCAGCATCGCCCGGATGGTGCTTGGATCGGAACTGGCGCGACGGGCCAGGTCCTTTTGCGTGATCGTGTCCTCTTCCCTCAGGCAAGCCAGGATCACGAATTGATCGGCGGTCACGCCGTGCGACGCAAAGTGAGCGTCGGAGACGCGGTGCATCCCGAAGTACGCGGCGCGCAGCAGCATGGGTAGTTCGCGACCATGGAGCATTTCCGTCTCCAGATAATGTGTATACGCATTATACGCGGCGATTTTACCCGGTCGCTAACCAAAGTCCACTGGCAAAACCGATTTGACGGCGCCGGCACGGGCGAGCCGCCGATCACCAGATGGGTCAGGACCGCCCCGATCATCGTGCAGACCAGGAGTGCCGCGCCGACGGGCGTCAGGCGGGGAATCAGCAGTAGAATGGCCGACGCAACTTCGATGCTGCCGGTGACGTAGCGAAACCACTGGCCGATGCCGATCTTGTCGAACGTCTCGACCATCATGGGCTGGCCCGACAGCGCGCCGAGGCCGGCCATGAGGAAGGCGGCCGCAGTTAGGATTTGCAGCGCCCATAGGGCCACGTCCTTGGCTCTGGATGAACGTTGATCGTTAGTCAGGTCTTTCATGGCTATTTAACTCCCGGTTTAGCTGCTCGTGTCTTTTGTCCCTGCATTCCTGGGAGGGGCCGGTGGACACCAAAACGGCTACACTGACTGAAATCCTTTCACGTTAGCGGTTTGCCTTGCCATGAATAATGAACCGACTACCGCCGTAATCCAGCGATGCTTGGACGCGCTACAAGGCGACGCGCCGGCAGAACCGCTCATCCGGGCCCTGCTGGAGCGCGCGGTCGATCGTCTACGTCTGTTGTGCGCCGCAATCCTGCACCGGAATTACCCGCGCTTGACGCAGCCTCCTTTGAACTTGGAAACGGACGAGTTGCTCGACGGCGTGGTGGCCGGGCTGCTCACGGCGCTGCAGAAGGTCCGACCCGAGACCGTGCGTCAGTTTTTCGCTCTGGCCAATCAGCACATGCGTTGGCAACTCAATGACCTGGCCCGCCTCTTAGTTCGACAGCGCACCTTGACTCATATCGCCAGGATTTTGTAGACTCTCCAT
>DAIOGM010000494.1:0-5385 GCA_036745215.1 Gemmataceae bacterium | reverse complement strand
ATGATGTCCCGGGGGGCGGGCGATCACGAAGGCGCGACGTGCCGATCCTGTTTCACGACGCGGCAATCACCGAGCGAATGTGTCCGGCCCAGTCCATCAACGGCTCGCCGCTGATACGCTCATTCACCGTCGCCGAGCTGCGCCGTTTTCGTGTCGGGTCCCATGCGAATGCGACGCCGTTGGCAAAACGGTTCGCCGACGAGCGCGGCCTCGATCCGTTCGGCATTCCGACGCTCGCGGAGTTTTTTGCTTTCGTGTCCGCATACGCCGACGCATCCGACAAAACCGCGGCGCAGCGAGAACGCGCTCGCCGGCTTTGGTTCGAACTCGAACTCAAGCGCGTCCCCTTCCGACCCGAAACAATCGGCGATGGCTTCAACGGCTCCGCTCCCGCACTGCTTGAACGGCGGATTCACGATGCGATTCAGCAAGCGGACGTCTTGCAACGGACGCGTATCCGCAGCTTCGATCATCGCAGTCTTCGGGCGATGAAGAAGTTAGAGCCAAACATCTCGATCGCAGTTCTGACTCACCACACGGCGCCGGCGGATGTTGGCACGTTATTGGATGCGTTGCAAGCGGACCTTTATTGCCCGGACTTTCAGTTCGTGGATGCCGAGATCGTGCAGCGCGTACACGAAGCCGGCAAGCGCATCGTGCCGTATACGGTCAACGAATCAAAGGACTGGCAACGCCTGATCGCGTGGGGCGTGGACGGCGTCACCACGGATTTTCCCGATCGGCTGGTCGCGTGGCTGGCGAGCCGAGCCGCGTAAGCGGCCGGGTTAGTTTGCAGCGACTCACCCGGCCGCTTACGCGGCTCGGCTCGCCTCGTCGTGCATTTTTCGGTTTCATCAAATTATCTTGGACAAGAGTGCATCCCTCCCCTGATAATCCTCCATCGCCCCGTCGTCCAATAAATGGTGATGCTATGACCAACCTCGTCCAATCCTGCCTCCGTCACTTGTTCTCACCGCGCCCCGCCCCGATCGTCAAGGCCAGACCGAACTATCGCCTGCAAATGGAGGTGCTGGAAGAACGCCTCGTTCCCGCGACGCGCATCTGGGACGGCGGCGCGGCCATCGGCGCCGATCTTCGCTGGAGCGACCGCTTCAACTGGGAAGACAACATCGCCCCCGTCTCCGGCGACCATCTCGTCTTTCCGGTCGCGTCGAGCACGAGCTACACCACGCTCAACGATTTCGCCGACGGCACGTTCTTCCGCTCGATCACCTTCCGCGACGACGGCTATTCACTGCAGGGCAACCGCATCGTCCTCGGCCAGGGTGGCATTTTCGTCGCTCAAGATACGTTGTCCGACAATCCAACGGTCATTCACCTCAACTTCACGCTCACGGCTGGTTTGACGCAGGTAAATGTCGAAGCGGGCGAGGTCATCGAATTCCGCAACGTCATCAGCGGCGCGGCCGGCGGGTTCATCAAGCGCGGCGACGGCGCCGCCATCTTTTCCGGCGACACGAACAACACGTACCGCGGCGCGACCAGGGTTGACGCGGGCGGCCTGTTCCTCGGCAAGATTGGCGCAACGGCAATCGCGGGCCCACTCGTTATCGGCAACGGCGTCGGCGCGGACCCGGATTTTGTATTCTTGAACGAACCGGAACAAATTGCCAATACGACCATCGTCACCATCAGAAGCACCGGCGTGTTCGAGATGGCCGGCCAAGAGGAATCCATCGGCGGTCTGAACATGACCGGCGGCACCGTCAACACCGGCACGCTTCGGCTCCTGGGCAACGTCGTCACCAACGCCTCGGCGACCCCCGCCACGATCACCGGCGGTGCGGGGGCAACGGTCACGCTCCGCGGCGGCCCGAAAGTTTTCAACGTCGCCAACGGAACGGCGGCGCAAGACCTCATCATCTCTTCGACCATCGTCGGCAACGACTTCTTCGGCACGGGCGCCATTCTCATCAAGAACGGCGGCGGTACGATGATGCTGACGCGCGACAACACCTACACCGGCAACACGATCATTAATGCTGGCACGCTCGTCATCAACGGCCAGCATGGCCCGTCGCCCATCATCGTCAACGGCGGCACGCTGGCGGGTACGGGCCGCGTCGGTTCCATCATCGCCAACCGCGGCGCCGTTAGTCCCGGCCAAAGCCCCGGCATCCTCGAGACGACTTCAACGGCGCATCGAGGCTCGTCGTCGAACTCAATGGTGCCGCGCCGGGCGCGCAGTTCGATCAACTCCAAACCAGCTCCGCCGTGCTCCTGCAAAACTTCCCGACGCTCGACGTGCGCCTCGGCTTCATGCCGGCGGTTGGTACGGAATTCAAGATCGTAGACAGCGATTCGCTCGTGAAAGGTCCAGGCTTCTTCAAGGGAACGAACGGCTTCGTGCTTCGCGAAGGCGCATCGTTCCTGGTCAACGGCCAGTCGTTCCGCATCAGTTACGTCGGCGGCGAGGGCGCCGACATCACGCTCACGCGCAACACGCCGCCTGTTTTGGAAGGCCTCGATGTCACCTCGCCGATCGACGAGGGCAGCGTCGCGACCTTGAGCGGCGCGATCGCGGATCCGGACCCGAACGACACCGTCTTCCTCTTCGTCAACTGGGGCGACGGCACGCGGACGCAGACCTATCGCTTCCTGCCCGGCACGCCGCGCGATGTCAGCGTCACGCACCTTTATCGCGACAACGGCAATTTTGTGATTCATGCGTTTTGGCGCGATCCGCATGAAGTTTCGAGCTTCGCCGCCTTGCCGATCGAGGTGACAAACGTTGCGCCGACCGTCGATAACCTGACGGTGACGTCGCTCGGCGGCGGCTGGATCATGTTCACGGGCACGATCAACGATCCGGGCCGTGATAGTTTCGTGTTGGGCGCCGACTGGGGCGACGGCACCGGCCAGTTGTTCCGCTATCCGATCGGCACGCGAAACTTCCGCGTCTTCCATCGCTATGTGCCGGGCGGGCAGTATCAAGTTGAATTCACCTTGAATGACGATGAGTTGGCGTCGTCGCAGATCAAGATCGATTTCATTGTTCCCGATTTGCCGCCACCGAAGAAGCCGCCGTTCAAGCCACCGTTCCAGGGCGGCTCGCAATCGCAGTTTCAGTTTCAATCTCAGTCGCAATCGCAGTCACAGTCTCAATCGCAGGTATTGATCGTCAGCATCTCGGTCACTTCCAGCTCGTTCATCTCGTTTGGGTGAGATGCGAATCTTCCTCCCCTCTCCCCCGGCCATTTTGCGATTCGCGGTCACCGGTCGTTGCAGGCCGGGGGAGAGGAGAGGAAGAACTTGGCCGCCCGGAGACTACCTTGCGTATTTCCGTCATATCACTGCAACTCGTCAACTTGACTACAACCTGAAAAACCCTCATGTTCGGAACCGCGAAAGTCGATAAAACTCGCAGACCCATCCCCCGAAACCATCGTCGCCGACGTCCCCGACGTTGGCGCGACGAAAAGCGAGGCGCATCGTGCGGAAAATAATCGTCTCCTCCTGCATCGGAATCGCGTGCATCAGCTGGCTGGCGGGTTGCACTCTCTTCGACACGCGCAAACCCTGTGAGAAATGCGGCGCCGTGGCGTCGTCGGCATCGTCTCACGGCGGCGTTCGCAATCGCGTCGCTGCCAGCGCCCCGAAGAAGGGGACCATGACCTCCGCCAACGTCAAGGTCGTCAAGCCCGGCGGCGTCAAGAGCTATGAAGGCGCGATGACCTCGATCTCGATCGGCACCAGCGGCGACGGCTCCCTGCCGCCCGTGTTGCCGGAGATTCCGATCACGTCGGTGCCGCCGGCGGACGTGAATCCGAACGGGACGCGGCAACAATTCCAGGAAATCGTGCCAATGGCTTCCTCGAGCAGTTACGTGCCTCGTCCGAACGAAACCACGCAGCAGGCGCCGAAGCCAAACCCGCCGGTGCATCTGCCGCCGTCGCTGCCCGCCGGCGATCCGTCGAAGAAAGAGCAGACCATCGCACTGAAGAGCGTTCATATTAAGTATGGCCACGGCGAGAATTTCACCACCGTCACCGGCCAGTTGCAAGCTTATCGCAAGACCTATCGGCTGCGTTACGCGTCGATCGAGCAGGAAGATCGGTACGGCGGCGTCGTCACGCTGGAAGGCGCGGATCTGAGCAAGCTTCGCGACGGCCAGCACGCTCGTATCCAGGGCGTCCTCGTGCCGCCGACCGAACGCAACGGGCCCGCGATGTATCGCGTGCAATCGATCGAAATTCTCGACTGAGCTCATCCATCCGCTTGCGGTTTAGCGCTCGAGCGCGAAACCGCAAGCGGCTTTTCTCGCAAAATCCCTTCAAAACGATTGACGCAACCCCCGTGCTGTGGCTAGGATTGGAGAAAATACGCCAATCCGCATTTAACCACGGGGAGCCAACCATGCGTTTTTTCGAACGTCGTGAGTTTCTGCAACAATCCGCCGGACTCGCAGGTTTGATCGCGTCCGGTTATTTCGCCAACGAAGCGCTCACGGCCGAGCAACCGCAGGAGCAACCGCGCGGCGGCGCCAACGAGCGGCTCAACATCGCCGTCATCGGCGTGCGCAGCCGAGGCGGCGATCACATCAGTGGTCTGGCGGGCCGGCACAATTGCCGAGTCACGCATCTTTGCGACGTCGATACCGCCGTCACAGGTGGGGCGGTGACGCGCGTCCAGAAAGGGCAGGGGGGCGCGGCGCCGACGATCGTGCAAGATCTTCGCCGCATCATGGATAACAAGGAAATCCACGCCGTCACCATCGCGACGCCGAACCACTGGCACTCCCTCGCCGCGATCTGGGCGATGCAAGCCGGCAAGCATGTCTACGTCGAAAAACCGGTAAGCCATAATGTGTGGGAAGGCCGTCGGCTCGTCGAGGCGGCGCGTCATTACAACAAGATTTGCCAGGCCGGCACGCAAATCCGCTCCAACCCCGGCGTGCGCGACGCGATTCAGTTCGTCAAGGACGGCAAGCTCGGCCAATGCACCGTCGCCCGCGGCCTGTGCTACAAGACGCGCAACAGCATTGGTCGCGTCAACGGCCCGCAAGAGCCGCCGCGCACCATGGATTACAATCTCTGGTGCGGACCCGCCGCCTACCGACCGCCGCAACGCAACAACCGCGCGTTCGGCACGGTTCATTACGACTGGCACTGGACCTGGGAATACGGCAACGGCGACCTCGGCAACCAGGGCATCCACCAAATGGATGTCGCTCGCTGGGGCCTCGGCAAAAACGAACTGGCTCGCTCCTGCATCAGCCTCGGCGGCCGCTTCGGCTACACCGACGACGGCGAAACGCCCAACACGCAGATGGCCGTCTTCGATTACGGCAATTGCGAACTCATCTTCGAGGTTCGCGGCCTGACCACGCAAGGCTATCGCGGCGCGTCCGTCGGCAACGTCTTC
>DAIOGM010000493.1:0-5405 GCA_036745215.1 Gemmataceae bacterium | reverse complement strand
TTACCAAAAAAGTCAAAGACATCAGCGAGTTCTTGATGGAGCTCGGCCCCGTCAAGCCGACGCACCCGATCAAATTGAAAGCAGCCTATCACGACGCGTGCCATCTTTGCCACGGCCAGCAAATCCGTAAGCAACCGCGGCAGCTATTGGAAATGATTCCCGAGTTGCAGTTAGTTCCCCTCAACGAAAGTGAAATCTGCTGCGGCGCCGCGGGGAGTTACAACCTGACGCAGCCGGAAATGGCCGAGCGGCTCGGCGAACGCAAAGCACAAAACATCCTCGACACGGGCGCCGACGCGGTCTTCACCGGCAACGTCGGCTGCCTGATGCAGATCGGCCGCTATCTGCGCACTCGCCATCCCAATCTCCTCATCGCCCATCCAATCGACGCGTTGTGGGCAAGTTATTGCGGCGAAGCGCTGTAATCTCCGCACATTTTCGCCATCGGCTGCGGGAATCCTCTACACCTCAACCGGGTCATTTCACCAGCGATGTCGGGTTGCTCCGCGCGTTTTGGCCTGCTTAGAATTTGAATAGAAAAAGTCGTTCGCATCGCCGTTTCGTTTTTGAGTGTCGCCTGTCAGAAACCGGAGGATACCGAAATGTTTCGCAAGTCTTATTTGATCGTCGCCGTCCTGGGCCTGGCGTCGATGTTGGTGTTGGCCGATACGGCTCACGCGCAGCGCCGTGGGGGCGGGGGCGGGGGCGGGAATGGTCGCGGCAACAGTGGTTGGAACAACGGTGGGCGCTATAACGGCTCGGGTTATGGCGGCTACAACAACAACTACTACAACAACAACAACAACGACTGGTACCGGTACGTCGCGCCGTTCGTCGGCGGGTACTTGGGCGGGTACGGGAACAACTCTTACCGTTCGCCTTACTACTCGGGCTATCAAAATTCGTACCCGAGCACGTCCTATTATTACGCGCCCTCCCAATCGTATTCGAATGTCGAGCCCAACACGCCGCCGAACAACGCGGAGATTCGCGTGATCGTGCCCGATTCGCAGGCACGCGTCTGGTTTGACGGCAACCCAACGCAGCAAACCGGCACCGAACGCTGGTTCTACACGCCGACGCTCCAGGCCGGCGCGACCAACAGCTACCGGGTCCGCGCAGCGTGGATGCAAAACGGCCGCGAGATGATTCAGGAACGCGTCGTCAACGTGAATCCTGGACAATCCGTGACCGTCGAGTTCAACCAGGGTGTGGCGCAGTCGTCGCCGCAGGATCCGCTGCCGACACCGGCGCCAGTGACAAATCCGGCGCCCATCGTCACGAATCCGGCGCCTGCCGTAGTGATTGAAGGACGCGTCCTCCGCACGGGGCCGGACCATTTCGTGATTCAAAACCGTGACAACCAGCAAATCACGGTGTACACCAATCCACAAACGCGCTTCATGTTGAATCAGAATCCAGGCGCGTTCACGGACGTTCGCGTCGGCTCGAACGTCAACTTCGGATACATGATGCAAGGGGACCGGCGCATCGCCAACACCGTCACGATTCGTCCATAGTTCGCACTGAAAACTCGGCGCGGTTTGGATTCGCCGACACTACGTCGGCGAACTACGGGAACCGCCGAGGAAGAGGCGTCAAGATTCACAGGGATCTTGACGCCTTGTTTTTTTGCCGGCATCCGATGCACGTCCGCATTGATTCCCGAAGACGAATTGATCTAGAATGGTAGCGCGCCGACGCCATTCGCGAAGGCGCGATTTGCCCACCGAGGGACGCATCATGAAGACCATACGTATCGCGCCGGCGTTTCTGGTTACCGTTGTCGCCGTGTTGATGTTGCCCACCGTCGCCGATGCGCAAAGGGTGCGAGGCTACACGCCAACATCGGGAATTCGCCCGCCCTCCCTCGTGTTCGGTATTGGCTATTCAACTCGCTTCATTTATCCGAGCTATGACGCGTACTCCTACGGCTCGCACGGTTTCGCAGTCGAGCCAATCGGCCAGCCCGGCGTGCCGGCTCCGGAGGTGCAAGCAGCGTCGGCGAGCATTCGCGTTCTGGTTCCGGACGCGGAGGCGAAAGTTTGGTTCGACGGCACTTTGACCAAATCGAAGGGAACCGATCGGCTCTATTACACGCCCAGATTGGAGCCGGGCAGTGAGTACACCTATCGAATCCGAGCAGCGTGGATGGTGAAAGGCCAGGAAATGATTCAGGAGCAGGTAATAACCGTGACGCCAGGTCGCACGACTGTCGCCGACTTCACGCGTCCCGTGTCGGATGACGCCGCGCCGCGAAAGGAATCGATTCAACTTCCAAAGAATCAACAAATGGATAATAAATCCGGTAGTCTTCTCCGGCGAGCCACGGGGTTAATCCCCGTGGTATGGACATCCATTCCACGGGGATAAACCCCGTGGCTCGCTCTTACTTTTTGCTTTCCAACTTCGTCGGTAATTTCGATACAACCAGATCGCCAACCATCAGCGATCGAGTCGTAGCGTTGCCTGCCGGAACCAGTCGCCCCACCGATTGGTTCTTCGTCGCATCCACAATGCGAATCCTGCCCAGATATTTCGCGTCCGGAGTCACGCGATAGACCTCCAGCGTGTGGTTCTTGTTGACGCCCGCGTCCGTGCCGAGATTGATTTGCACGAGATCGCCGTCCACTTTTTCAATCTTGCCTTTCACCTGCTCGGCGGGTGGATTGGCGTCGTCGGCTTTCGCGTCATTCGCCGCCTTGGCTGCATTTTCTTTGCGAATCTGTGCTAACAATTGTTCGAGGCGTTCCCGCAAGACATCCGATTGCACCTTCTGAGCGACGGCCGCTTCTTTCAAGCGCCTGGCTTCGAGCTGCGCCTCCACCACCTGGGCCTGCAAAACCTTGACCTGCGCTTCCAGTTGCTGGTTCTCTTTCCGCAGTCGGGCGACCTCGGCGTCTTGCTGTCCAAAAACGAGCGCGGGAATCAGCAAAACAAATGTTAGCGCGGCGGTAAACCGGGCCGCGCCGTGACTGTTCAAATAGGCAGAGTTGACGCGCATCTTTAATCTCCGCTTAATGATAGGTCCGTTAGAAAAGCAGTCGCTGCCCACGCGAAGGAACCGCAAAGTTGATACCGGTGAAACAATCATCCCAATTTCGCAGCTTTGACGCAATCGGAATAATGGTTCGTCATGGACAGCGGATGCGCCTGCCGTTACCTTGAAGGTAATCCCATACCTTTGGCCGATTGACAGCACGAGAGGAAACTCAATGAATCTGGTGCGCATCTTGGTGGACTGCGGAGCGATGAAGGAAGCGGACGTCGGTCGTTTGCAGACCGCCGTCGCCGCGGCGCCGAACAAGCCGTTGCACACGGTCATCATCGATCAGAACTTCGCGAAGGAAGAGGATGTGCTGCCGGTGTTGGCCGAACAATTCGGCATGGACCTGGTCGATCTGACCAAGGCGAGCGTCGATGCGGACACGCTGCGCATCATGCCAATAAAGCTCGTGCATCGCCGCAACCTGATGCCGCTCTCGCGCGCGAACGGTTCGCTGGTCGTGGCGACGGGCGATCCGTTCGATGTCTACGCGATCGACGAATTGCAAACACTGACCGGCTTGCACGTGCATCCGGTGCTGGCCAGTCCGCGCGAAATCAGCCGGCTCATCAAGACGCACTTCGGCGTCGGCGGCGAAACCGTCACCGCGATGGTGCAGGAACGCCAGAAGGATGAGGTCGAGCTGCTCGAGGAGTTGGAAGCCGACGACAGCGAAATCGCCAAGCAGGCGCAGGAAGCGTCGGTCGTCAAGCTCGTCAACGAAATCTTGATGGAAGCCGCCACTGAGCAGGCGAGCGATATTCACGTCGAGCCGGAGGAACATTCGCTGCGCATCCGTTACCGCATCGACGGCCTTTTGCAGACGCAGAACCTGCCGCCGGAGATCAATCAATTTCAGTCCGCCATCATCAGCCGCATCAAGATCATGGCGCGTCTGAACATCGCCGAGAAGCGTCTGCCGCAGGACGGCCGCATCAAGATGCGCGTCCACAACAAGGAAATCGACGTTCGCGTGTCGATCATCCCGATGATTCACGGCGAAGGCATCGTCATGCGTTTGCTCGACAAGGGGCGCATGAAGTTCGACCTGAAGAGCGTCGGCATGCTCGACGGCACGTACACCCTTTTCCGCAAGATGCTCGAACAGCCCCACGGCATCATCCTGGTGACCGGGCCGACCGGTTCCGGCAAGAGCACGACGCTTTATTCCGCGCTCAACGAGATCAAGGAAGAGACGACCAAGATCATCACAGTCGAGGATCCTGTCGAGTATCAACAGCCCGAGATCAGCCAGATTCAGATTCATCCGAAGATCGGGCTCACGTTCGCCGCGTGCTTGCGCAGCATTTTGCGTCACGATCCCGACATCATTCTGATCGGTGAAATGCGCGATCACGAGACGGCGGAGGCAGCCATTCAGGCGTCGCTCACGGGCCACCTGGTGTTCTCGACGCTGCATACCAATGATGCGCCGAGCGCGTTCACGCGTCTCATCGACATGGGCGTCGAGCCGTTCCTCGTCTCCAGCACGGTCGAAGGCGTGATGGCCCAGCGGCTCGTGCGCACCATTTGCGGCGAATGCAAGGCGCCGTATCAGCCGCACGAAGGCGAGTTGCCGCTCGATTTCCCCGGAGTCATCGAAAGGGATTTCCCGAAAGAGCTGTGGAAGGGGCGTGGCTGCCGCAGATGTCATCAGACCGGCTACAAGGGGCGAACCGGCATTCACGAGTTGATGGTCAACACCGACGAACTGAAGGACCTGATTGTGCAGCGGACGAATGCAAACATGTTACGCGGCATCGCCTTGAAGGCCGGCATGGTCACGTTGCGGCAAGATGGCTGGCGAAAAGTGCTGATGGGGCAAACGACGATCGAAGAAGTGGCGCGCGTGACGGCGGCGGATCTTCATTGACGCCGCTTGCGTTTAGCGCTCGCGCGGCGCCACGCGAGCGCTAAACGACAAGCGGGCGAATCCACCATTGATTTCCCACAACGCCTGCATTCTAATGAATGATTAAGAACCCCCCAAGTACAATCGAACCAGGATTCACGCCGCGGTATGCATCATGAACTGTCCCCGGCGCCGGGACAGGTGGATTGAACAAGACTCTAGGTGGAATTGCTCATGCCAGATTTTACCTATGAAGCCCTGGGCGGCACCGGCGCACGCACGGCCGGGACCATGACGGCGAACAGCGAACGCGACGTCGTGTCGATGCTCGACGCCAAGGGCCTGTTCCCCTTGCGCATCGAGATGTCCAAGGGCGGGGCCGTGGTGGCGCGTGGCGGCGGCCGTGTCAGCTCGCGGCACATGGCGACGTTCTTCTCGCAAATGGCCGATCTGTTGCGCGCGGGCGTGCCGCTCTTGCGCTGCATCGAAATCCTGGAAAAGCAAAGC
>DAIOGM010000492.1:0-5413 GCA_036745215.1 Gemmataceae bacterium | reverse complement strand
CTTGCGAACGATGATTCGTTTGCAACAAGACGACGCGATTTTGCAGCGGGCTCGACGAATCGACGCGTGGCACGGTGAACTCCGGAAAAATCTCAGCCAGATGTTTCGCCGTGTCGCCATGAAAGCCGCTGCGAAAGTCGTCCGGCACGAGATGGGCCAGCACCGCGCCGGCATCGACGGACGGAAGTTGATCCTTGTCGCCCAGCAAAATGAGCCTGGCGCCCGGCGCGAGTGCCTGCAAAAGCTGCGACATCAGCACGACGCCGACCATGGAGACTTCATCGACAATTACGATCTCGGCCGGGATCGGATTCTCGCGATGGCGGGCGAACACGTTTCGCGACGGCCGAAAGGCGAGAAGGCGGTGCAGCGTCGTTGCCGACAGTTGCGACAACGACGCGTCGGCAGCCGGGGCGGAGCGCAGCGTGTCGGTCAAGCGCTGGGCGGCGCGGCCAGTCGGCGCGGCGAGAGCGATGCGCTCGGCCGGGACGCCGCCGCGGATCAGACAGCGCAAGAGCGACAGGACGATCGACGTTTTTCCCGTGCCTGGGCCGCCGGAGATGATCGCCAGATCGTTCAGCAAGGCCGCACCGAGCGCCATTTGCTGGTCCGGATCGAACGGAAACGCCGAATCGCCCAGGACCTCGCGCACGATCGTCGGCCAGTTGGCCGCGCCGAGCGTGTGCTCGGACGCGAGTCGTTGCGATAGCGCGGCCTGAAATTCGCGTTCGGCGTGTAAGTACTTTTGAAAGTAAAGGAATTGCCGCGCGCCGGACGCGTGGGCGATGACCGGCCGGGGGTCATTCGGCTCGTTGCCGATCAACGCCGGGAAGCCGGGGGCCGCGAGCGCCGATTCGATGCGTCGCGCCCAATCGTCGGCGTCCTTTTCCGGCACCAGATCGCGCAGCCGGCGTGTGAGCGGCGCGGGCGCGATCTCGATGCACAAGCTGCCTTCGTCCAGGGCGATCTGCATCAGGAGCAAAAGCGCGTGCGCCTCGGCGCGATCCGTGTAGCCCGCCGTTTGCAGCCAGTCGCGGATCGTCTGAAAGTCGCTGCGCAAAAGCGACGCGTTGTCGGCGGCCCCTTGAAACAGGCGCGCCAGCTCCGGCCCGGCGGTCGGGAAAAGGTCTTTCAGGAAATAAACGTATTCGGATTGTGCAGCCATGTTTTGTTAATGTAGTCATCACGCTCCGCGTGATGGAGTTCCGCTTGTTCACAGACGGCTTGGGTCGTCTGTGAATGCAGCCCAATTTCATCACGCGGAGCGTGATGACTACATTGGTTCAAGCACCAGATCCTTCTTCGTCGGCGCATGAAAATACACGCCGGTCGTCTCGTCACGGCCGTTCATGCCGCGCAGGTAGAGATAATAAACACCGCCGAAGCACTTTTCGAAATCGAATACCTTGCCGTGCATGCGCCGTAGCCAACGTTCGATGGCGTGCAAGTAAAGCCGATACTGGCGATGATAATCGGAATCCGCCATGCTGCGCTGGAGGTGTTCGCGCGCATAGCCCGGCAAGAGGTTGGTTTTCCAATCGAGGAGATAATAACGTTCGTCGCGGCGGAAAAGCAAATCCATGAAACCTGTCACAAAACCTTCCTCGCGGCGCTGATTCGCGTCGGCGCGTTCCGGGAAAAGAAACTCGATTTCGTGCAAACGATCATTCTTTGGCACTTCGCCGATGCGGCAACCGATGGCGTCCAGCGGCGTCGTCAACGCTTGCCAAACTAACTGCGCGATCTGCCGACGAGCCGCTTCTTCGAGCTGATCGATCGGCGTGCGCGTGTGCAACTGAGCGCTGTCTTCGCGCACCACCTTGTCCAGACATTGCCGCGCTCGCGCACCGGCGCGCCAGAGATCGCTCGGTTCTGCGGCGCGGACGACCTCGGCGAAATCGATCGCTTCCAGGACCTTGTGCACCATGTCGCCGAAGACGGGGCCGCGCAACGGATCTTCCTGATCGGCTGGCGCCGCGGCCTCATCTTCTGGGCTGGGCGCTTGCTCGCCGAAGCTCGCGCCTTCTCCGACCTGCATCAGATGATGTCGGGCCATGCTCGAAAACGAACGCACCACAATGCGCCGCTTGCTGATCTGGCTGTCCAGCGCGGCAAAGAGCGGCCCGCTGATCGCGATCGGCTCTGCGGTGGTTGCAATCGGCGCAGGCGTTGATAGCGACGGCGCCGCCGGCCCAGCAAATAGCGGCGGCACAATCACGTCCGCAATCAACGGCGCGAGTTTTTCCGGACACGATTGCTCCAACGCCGGCAACAGGATCGTGCCCACCGGTCCCGCGAATTGCCGGCTGCGCGATGTCACCTTGACCTTCGGCACATACAGCTTCAGCATCGGCCGCGTCAGCGCGACGTAAAGCGCTCGGCGTTGCTCGGCGAGCTGCTCTGATTTGACACGCGCCTTCGCGTCCTCATCCGGATTCAAATCGTAAACGACTCGGCCAACGTCATCGCGATATACCGCCGGCCCAACGACGCCGCTGCCCTGCGTGAACCCGCCCGCGAGGAAAACGACCGGGAACTCCAATCCCTTGGCCGCGTGAATGGTCATGATCTGCACCTTGGCGCGCTCCGCTTCCATCGGCACCAGATCGGCGTCGCCTGTCTCGCGCTGAGAGCGCAAATCGCCCAGCCAGTCGAGCAGGCCGAGCAAGTCCAGATTGCGGCCATGCCCGGTCTGCTCGACGGCGGCCAGCAATTGTTCGAGCACTTCGACGCGCTGCCGGCCATCGACGAACATCAAGCCGGTGTCTTCCAGCAACGAGCGGCACAACGCGGACCACTGGCGATTTTCCGCGTAGCCGAGCCAGGTTTGATAAAGTTGCCGGGCCGGATGATGCGACGGCACGTCCGGCGTCCGCGCGAGTTCCTCCGGCCTGACGCGGAAAAAGCAGGTCAACAGCGCCTTGCGAAACGCCGGGCGATCGTCCGGCCGCGCCAGCGTTTGCAACAGCACGTCCACGTGCGTCGCCTCGTCGCTTTGCCATAGGCCGGTTTGCTTGTAAAAGCTGTATGGAATGCCCAGCCCATCGAGCGCCTGCGTGAGCGGCTCGGCTTCCGCGCGTTTCGCAACGAGCACGCCGATGTCGCCGGCATGCAGCGGTCGGGCCGGTTTGCCCTTGTGCGAAAACGTGAGCGTGCCGCCCGAAAGCAGACGCCGAATTTCCTGAGCGATGAAGCGAGCGTACTGCTTGTGCGCCAGCTTGAGGCGTTCCCAGCGCGTCACGTCCACGATCGTCATCGCCGCGCGGCCGGTGTCATCCTGTTCGACGTGCAAGTTCGTCCGGTCGGCGTCCGGCGCATGAACCGCGTGATAGTGAATCCCCGATTCGCGCGGAAACCAATCGCCGTCGCCGAACAGGCAATTGAGCGCGTCGAGCAGATCTTGCAGCGAGCGCCAGTTTTCATCGAGCGCATGCTCGCACGCGCCGTGTTGCGACTTCATTTCCTTGGCCGCGTGCAGATAGGTCGGCAAATCGGAGCCGCGAAAGCCGTAGATCGCCTGCTTTGGATCGCCGACGATGAAAAGCTTCGACGCCCCTCCTTCGAGAAAAATGCGGCGGAAGATGCGCCATTGCAAGGGATCGGTGTCCTGAAATTCATCGACGATGCCGCAGCGATAGCGTGCCCGCAGCAAGTTCAAGAGGCTCTCGGCGTCGCGGTTCCGCTCCGGGTCGAGGCTTTCCTCGACGGTCGCGATCATGTCATCGAAGCTCTGCAAGCCGCGTTGCTTCTTGTGGTCGCGCATCAATCGATGGAGTGTGTCAATTGTGAAAATCTCAAGCTGCCCGTTCCAGTTGGCGTCCGCTTCGTCGAGCCGTTGCCACCAGTCGGGCACCGGCGCGGGCAGCAGTTGGTGGCCGCAGCGCGGCTTGTAGCGGATCGCGATGTCGAGCACCTTGCGTTCCCAGTCGTCGGCGCTATCGCGATGGTAGCCCGCCTTTTCGAGGACCGCCTTGAGCCGGGCGCCGAAACGGGTGCGCCAGTGTTTGCGCTGAACTTCGCGCAACAGCGTCCGCATCAAGTCGAAGTCGTTGGTGAGTTCGGGCCGAAAGTCCTGGCCTTGTTCGAGGGCATATTCTTGCGTCAGGCGTTGACAGAAGCCGTGGATCGTGAAGATCGACGCCTGGTCGAAGCGATCGAGCGCGGTCCGGACGAGCGGGGCCGCGGCGTCGTTCGTCAATTCACGTTCGAGCATTTTTCGCAAGCGCGTCTTCAATTCGCCGGTCGCTTTTTCCGTGAAGGTGACGACAAGGATTTGCTCGATCGGAATCGGCTCCTCGGTCAAAAGGCGCAAGACAAGGCGTTCGATCGTGTACGTCTTGCCGGTGCCCGCGGACGCCTCGACGACGGCGTGGCGGCGCAGATCGAAGTTTTCAACGCTGGTGCGGGCTTCGTTCATCGCTTGGCGGGCCTTCCTTTGCTGATCTTCGGCTGCCGGCGAACGAGTGCCGGGCCGCGGTCGAGGAGGCGAAAGCGGCGCTGCACTTTCGCGAGCGCGTCGGCCGGCACGGCGGCGCCGATCATGTCCACCATCGCGGGAATCCGCACCGTACTAAAAGTGTTTTCGCGAACATCCTCGATGGCCTCGACGAGCTGGCTGCGAAAGTCGGCCGGGTTCATTTGCAACGCGGCCGATTCCTGCATCGCCAGCCGCAACTCGGTTTGGTCGCGCACGACGTCGAAGGGCAAGAGATCGAATGACTCGGGCGTCAGGAAGTCGCGCGTCAACTGGACGAGATACGCCGCCGCCTCCGCGGACGTGATGGCGCCGGCCGGGTACGTCCACGTTTGAATGCCGCCGGCGTACGCGACGTGCAGGCAAAACTCGCGCTGCCTCAACCACGCTTGCGACGCCATGCCGTCGGCGTTCGGCTCGGCGTTCGCGACGAGCGCCAGATACAACAGCGCGGGCTCGAACATCGCATGGTGGACCTTGTCGCCTTCGATCTTGGCGGACGAGTTGAGCACCAGGATTTCGAATCGTCCGGCCGAGTGCCAGGCGAGGTTGGACCAGCCGACGACGCGCGTTTCTTTTTCCGTCGCCTCCAGTTCTTCACCTGGGGTAAAGCGCAACGCCGGGAAGCGAAGCTTGGCGCCGAGCGGCGTCAGACTTTCGCCGAACAGAACGGGGCCGCAAAAGGTGCATTTTTCGTGTTCGCGCAGGAACGATTCGATCTGACCCTGCCCGTGAATGCGTTCACGCAACTGGGCCGTCAAGGTCGCGTGATCGATGGCGCCGAACGCTTCGTCGGGCGCTTGCGAACGGAGGCGGGCGTCGTCGTAAACCTGCGCAAATCGATCCGGCCAGGCCGCGAGCGCCGCTTCGACGCCGACCTGCGCGGCATTGCGAATGAGCTGCTCGAGCAACTGCCGCACCAGCGCCGCGCCGATGAGC
>DAIOGM010000491.1:0-5477 GCA_036745215.1 Gemmataceae bacterium | reverse complement strand
CGACTTTCGGATCGGTCTCGGCGGCGCACAGATCGCAACAGATGGCCGTCGTGAGCTTCGCCGGCGGCGCGGCGCCGGCGAGCGCCGCGCCGCAGCGGATGCAATAGTCGGCCCCCGCGGCCGCCGGTGTGGTGCAGACTGCGCAGGTGCTCACGTCGCGCCTCCCGCGTCAAAGTCGGATCGGCAACTCGACAGCCGCGATCTTGCCGATCTGATGAAAAAAAATCGCCGCCGTGTTGCGTTGATCGACCGCCGCCTTCATCAAAGCGCGCATCGATTTTCGATCTTGCGCATCGCCGCGCCAGTCGAGGTCGCCGAGGATCCACGCATTCTCATTGGCCTGACGCTGATAGATCGCCGTGCCGACATCTTCCCAGGCGGCGAAGTCCACCGCAACACTCACTCCTTGAGCCAATTCCCAACCTTCCCGAAGCGTGTCGGAGTCCGCGGCGAGATAAATGAGACGCGATTTGGCGGCCGATTGCAACAAGAAAGGCGCTAGACCCAGTACGACCAATGGCAGCGCGTTCGCCGGTTCGGGCAGCTCCCAGTACGTCCAGAAACCCGGCGTGAAAGCGGCGGGCAGCTTCTTGACGAGCGTCGTCAGCGCCAGCTCGTCTTCGGCCGTCAGAGCCGCCGGCTTTTGTCCTGCTTTCGACGCAGCCAATCGCGCATAGCGAGCGCGGACCGCCTTCAGCAAGTGAGCGAGATCGACCGACGCGGCCGGCTTGATGGTCGGCAGCGGCGTGCTCGGCGTGCGCGCCGGCGCCGGCGCGCTGGCGCTGCTCAGGTTCACGCCGCAATTCAGGCAGAACTTGGAGATCTTCGGGAGCTGAACGCCGCATGCCGGACAAAACATGACGTCTCCCATCAAAGTTCTTGGCACGTTGTTTGCGACAACGATGAATGAAGCTGGAGCCACGCCCTATTCAACAGGAGGAAACCATGCATCGACTATTCTGCCTGATGGCCATTGTGCTCATTGCCATCGGCTGCCGAGACGAATCGCGCAACGGCATCAAGGTAACCGCTCCCGGCGTCGATGTCGAGATTCAACCGAAAAATGACGCCGGCAAGGTGAAGGTCAAAGTGGACGGCGAAAAACGCTGACGAACGCGTTGTGCAATTCGCTGCGCATTCCGGAGCAAGACGGTTCCGCACAAGGAGACAATCATGAAAAAGCAGGCAGACAAAGTTGATGAAGCGTCCGACGATTCCTTTCCCGCGAGCGATCCGCCGTCGTTCACGCCGGTGACCGGCACCGGCGATCCGCATGTTGCAGCAAACGTCGTGATGGAAGTCGGAGGCAAATGGAGCGTGCACGTCGAGAATGGCCGAGGCGAGGAACTCCGCCAACATCTCGCGTCGCACGGCATTGCTGCAAACCTCCGTCCGGCGGCCGACGCGTCTTTCGAACGTGTGGAAATCGACGACGACGCGGAGCAAGAAGACCTCCAAGCGATCATCGATCAATGGGAAGATTGAAAACCACCACACGAGCACGCTCGTGTGTTCTTGAGAGGGGCTGGACCCTCCGGCCCCTCTTTTTTTTTACGGCGCCAGGCGGTCCGCCAGTTCGTTGATATAGAACTCGATGTACGTGTAACCCTGGTGGCGGTCGTTCTTCGATTTTCCCGCGGGCACAATCCGGTTCGCGTCGGCGGCATCACCGAGATTCAGTCCGTGCATCTTTTCCCAGGCGTCCGGTATCCCATCGCCATTCGTGTCCACGGGCGACTTCGCGGCGACGAGGCCGTCCATGAACCACTCATCGGTTAACGTGAGCGGCGCGTTTCGGCCCCACGCGCCGGTTTTGTTCTTGACCTCCTCGACCGTGCGTTTGGTCACGCGGTCACGCGGCCAACAGCCGGCCCTGGCGAGGACCAGATCGAAAACCTGCTTCGCATCCACCAGCTCAATGGCCGGCGTCTTGGCGGGCTTGTCGAGTTCGCCGCCGTTGTTGTTGAACTGAATCCAGCGCGGCACGCCACCCTTTTGGTTGCCGAATTTCCAGTGCTTGGGATGATCTTGATAACCCCAGTCCTCGAAGAAATTGTCCTTCACGTAATAATTCATCTGAGGCGACAGCGCGTAAGGATACATGCGCTCGAGCGTCTGCGGGCCGCGTCGGTAATAATTCTTATGCAGATTCACGGCGCTGCGCGCGCGCTTGGCGTGACCGTCATCGGCATATCCGCCGCGGCAGTTGTAAATGAGGTTGTTGCAAAAATCGCCCGCGGCGTTTTCGCGATACGGGGCCATGCACGGCACGCGGCGCGCCTGATGCGCCCAGAGATTGTGATGCACGGAGACAGCGCCGTTGTCCTCCGCGGCGGAGATCAAGCCGAAATTGTGCGCGCCCTTGGGATGACCCTTGTCGTCCGATTCCTCGATGGTGCACCACTGCACGGTCACATCATGCGCGTGATAGAGATCGATGATCTCGTCATTGCCCCAGCTCAATGACAGATGATCGAGCATGATGTTGTAGGTGCCGGTTTTCTTGGGGCCGAGTCCGCCCATTTGAATGCAATCGCCGCCGCTGCCCCTGTCGCGCTGGCGACGCACGCGCAGATGGCGCACGATGATATCGTGAACGCCGTGATCGTACGAAGAGACAACCCCTTCAATCGTGATGCCGGCGCCCGGCGCCGTTTGGCCGGCGATCGTGATGAACGGCTTCGTGATGCGGATGTTGCCGCGGATGACGCCGCTCACCTCGAAGACGACGATGCGCGGCCCGTCGGCCGCACAGGCTTCCGCAAGGCTTCCCTTGCCGGAGGCGTTGAGATTGGTCACCTTGATGACTTTGCCGCCCCGGCCGCCGACACTTACCGCTCCCCAACCTTCGGCGCCGGGAAAGGCCTTCCATTTGCCGCCTTCCCCGGCCGCTTGAGCCGAGACGTCCATCGAAAAAAACAGCAGCCAACCGCAAGCCATCGTGCACACGAGCCAGGCGTCCATCGCAATTCCCCTGAGCCGCGAACAGTCTACGTCGATTGTGGCGGCAAGATTGAAATCTTGCCAATGTACCCGGCAAGATTTCAATCTTGCCGCCACGAAATGAGCCGGCGCCTCACTTGGCGACCTGTTTCGTTTTCATCTGTCGATGCGGCGCTCCGCGGACCGTCTTGAAGTCGGGCCGAACGATGTCCCAGAACTCCGTCTGCCACTTTTCGCCGTCGATCGAGGACGTGAAGTTGCTTGGCAGACCTTCCAGGTACTGGTGCGGATGAGTGAGCAGGCCGATGTTTTTGCCGGTCCAGAAGACTTCATCGCACGTATGCATTCCGCCCGACACCAGGTACACGACGCAGGCCAGGAGATACTGCTTCTGTTCCACGACCGGGAAGGTGCTGATACTGGCAAAAGCTTCCGCGGCCAAGAACAGCGTGCTCGTCGTGCCGGACGCCGAAGCGCTGAAGGGTAGATTGTGCGTGGCCAGGTGCGTCTTGAATTCGTCGTTCATCGTTTTGGCGTTGACGGTGAACATTTCCCAGCCGCGATTGCGGGGCTGCAGTTTCATTTGGCCTTTCTCGACGCCGCAACGCGCAAAGGCGGCCCCCGGCTTGGGAATGGTAAACGTGTCCGACAACAATCCGGGCGAGTTTGTCGTCTTGACGTCTTTCTTCCCTGCGGCATCGACACGTCCGCGCGGCCCGGTTTGCTCGTACCAGTCGGGCCGCCAGGTTTTGGCTTTTAAGTCGATCCGCGATTTTTCCGTTGGCGTCGGTCCCACCGTCGGGAGGACCTTGCAGTAGAAGAAATCATAAAGACTCATGAGCTTGGGCACATTGAGAGGTGTCTTGTCCAGCTCAATGAACCACATGTCGATGCGCGCCTTGGCAACTTCAATTTCCGCGGTGATCGATTTGTCGATTTTCGCAATATCGGTTTTCTCGTCGCGCCGACCATAGCTCGTCGGCCCGTAAAGTCGTGTGCTCGATTGCGTCACAATATTCTTGAGTACTTCGACGCCGGAAGTGCTTTTCAGATTGGTCCAGTACGTTTTGATAGCCCTGCCGACCCTTTTCACCGCCATCTCGACAAACCGGGGATGCACAAACGCCAGGGTGCCCAGAACGGAATCGCACAAGAGCCGGCGCTGACGTTCGACCTCATCGTCGTAATCCGTCATCTGCTTGCCTTGCAGCGTACCCAGCGGGATGCGTTGCAAGCCCCAGACGACTTCACAATCCTTCGTCAGAGCCAGAGGCACCAAACCGGCGCGTGGCTTACCGGCCTTCTTGACATAGCCATCCAATCTCGAAATCTCTTCGTGCAAATATTCGGCCATGGGGAACCTCTCGGGCGAAGGTGATGGAAGCAATCTCGCGACGCCGAACTTGGCAACCCGTTGCGACGACTGAATAGCAATGGAAATGCGCCGCTCATTCGAGCGTCAATTATAAATACGTTTTTCGCGCCTGGAACGGACAATCTCAATGGATCGGCGACATTTTTTTAATGTTGCCGACTCTTGCCGATCGCAGGCGCGTGCAAATAATGATCGGCAACCCATCCCTTCCGCCGAACCCGCGACGCCAGAGGCACGATCGATGACCAAAAACACTCGCGTTTGGCCGCAGACATTCCGCGCCGCGATCTGCGTCTTGCTGACGTTCCTTCTGGCCGGCGCTAGCGCGTTCGCCCAGCCGCAGAAGAAAATCGAACCGTCGAAGGCCAACCTCCTGCGTGGCGAGTACGGCCGATATCGCGCCAACAGCGATCTGCTTTACTACCACCTCGACATCCGCGTCGATCCCGAAATGAAAACACTCCGCGGCAAGAACACCATTCGCTTCAAGATGCTCAAGGACGATAACCGCATCCAGCTTGACTTGCATGGCGCTCTGGCCGTTGACAAGATTCTCCTCGGTGAAACCGAACTCAAATACGAGCGCGACAGCGGCGCCGTCTTCGTGGACTTTCCGGAATTGCTCAAAGCCGGCCGCGACGTTTCCATCGACTTTTACTATTCCGGCACGCCCGAAGCGAAAGGCCGTTTCGGCGGCTTCACCTTCGGCAAGGATCCGAAAGGCCGTCCCTGGATCTACACCTCTTGCGAAGGTCAGGGCGCCAGCATCTGGTGGCCCAACAAGGATCAATGGCGCGACAAGGTCGAATCGATGGACATCAGCGTTGCCATTCCCAATGGACTCGTGGACGTTTCCAACGGCAGGTTCGTCGGCAAAAAAGATCTCGGCGACGGCTACACGCGCTGGGACTGGCACGTCTCCTATCCCATCAACAACTACAACGTCTCGCTCAACATCGGCGCCTATGAATATTTCTCCGACAAGCTGAACGATCTCTCGCTCGACTTTTACGCCCTACCCGAAGATCTCGACAAGGCCAAGAAACAGTTCGCCCAGACCAAGGGCATGCTCGAAGCGTTTCAACATTACTTCGGCGAGTATCCCTTCAAAAAAGACGGCTACAAGCTCATTCAAGTCCCCTATTCCGGCATGGAGCAT
>DAIOGM010000490.1:0-5491 GCA_036745215.1 Gemmataceae bacterium | reverse complement strand
CGGCGACGGCGTTCGGATGATTGAACGGGTGCCAGTGGGCGTCCATGGTGTACGGTCGGCCGGAGCCGAGGCCGACTTGCAAGACGCCGACGGTTGGCGCCCCGACCGCCATGGCCCGCAACGACCGCCAGCCGAAATCGCTCAAGGTGGCGGCAACCGGGCTGTCCGGAAAAATGTGTTCGCCCAGACCGAGCCCGAGATACACGGGCACCACATATTGCCAGTGGCCGAAGTATTTGAAGACGTCCGCCGCCTGGTTCGCGTCCTGCGACTTGCCGGCGCCGCGTTGATACCAGTCGCGAATGCCCTGATCCGCGTGCGTATTGGCGAGCGGCGCGGCGATCGCGATGGTGAGGCCGACGTACAGCAGGTTCTCAGTCAGGGAGAAGTTGCGGTAATCCTGAAGGATGTTGTGGCCCAACTCATGGCCGCAGGTGCACAGACTTTCCCAGATGCCCATGTCGTCGGGCCGGTGCGAATTGCAAATGTAGCGGGCATCCATGTACTCGCTGCTTTCGACGGCGAGCTGGGCCATGGCGATGTTGTTGCCTAACTTCGGTTGTTCGAGCCGCGGCATGTTCGTGTTCGGACTGATTTTCAGTTCTCTTGGAATATCCTCGCGGACCGAGATTTCCACGGGCGCGTCAAACTTGGGCGCGGCGGGCAAAAGTCGTTGAGCGCGGACTCCCGGCGCGACAAGGCTGATCGCCGCCAGGACCAATACAAAAACGCGAAACGCCCGCCGATCCATGGAGGATTCCCGTTTGTGCCGAATATTCCGGAGGTATCGACTGTGCGGATAAAGCCGATGGTGCAATCTACAACATCGGCGTTTCAGTCGGGGGAATGGCTGGAAATGTGGCCAGGAGGAAAGAAATGCCCGATAGGAATTGACGGCACAATCGGCAAAGTTTCCGCGTCTTTGCCGAGTTTGCCAGACCACTCAGTTTAGCTGGACCGGTCCGCACCGGGCCAGGGACCGCTTGGCTTGTCCGGCCATTCCTGCACTGTGGTTTCTTCCTCGAACAAGCGCAGGCCGCGTGCCTGGTAGTTGGCGAGCGCTTGCGGATGATCGAGCGTGCACGTGTGAACCCAGACACGGCGAGCGCCCATGCCGAAGCCGCGTTCGATGGCGCATGTCAAGAGATGACCGCCCAGTCCGGCGCCGACAAATTGGGGCAGCAATCCGAAATACGCGATTTCCACGTTCGCATCGGGCTGCGCTTCGAGTTCGAAATAGCCCGCGGGAACGCCGCTCGCGGTGAGCATCCATGTTTCCAGTTCGGGACGATTCAAGTAACTGAACCATTGCGCGTACGTCCACGGCAAACGATCGTGCCAGTACCAGTCGGCGCCGACGGTCGTGTAGAAGAAGCGATTCAGTTCGGGCATCGGCTTTTCGACGCGAACCATGGCGAGGTCAGAGCGCGGCGAACGTTTGGGACGCAAGTTGCGCGGGTCGAGCATTTCCAGGGAGAAGGTTGTGACGGAGGTTGGGGACATGTCGGAGTTCCACCCCCGCGAATCGCTGCGCTCATCGCGGGGCTTGGGGGTTGTTCACCATGCTAGCGGTTTTTGCCAGGCGTCCTTGAGTTGTTGCAACGTTAACCAGACGATCCATTCGCCGTTCGTGCCGGCGATGCGCAAGCGCGGCTCCTTGACGGTTTTGCCAACCTCAGCGATGGGCAACGCTTCGAAGAGTCGCCGGAATTGCTCGGCGTGCTTTGGCCGGACTTCGATCAGGAAACGGGTCGGCGCTTCGGAAAAGAGGTTGACCTCGTCGGCCGCCTTGCCGGGCTTGTCGATGTCGGCGCCGATGCCGCCGGCGAATGCCATCTCCGCGGCGGCGACGGCGAGACCGCCCTCGGAGAGATCGTGACAACTCTTGACCATGCCGGTGCGGATCGCCTCATGGACCTTGGCAAAAATGGCGGGCGCAAGCGTTAGATCAACCGCCGGAACGTTGCCGCCGCTCTGGCCGGTTGCAAGGTGATAATGCGAACCGCCAAGGTCCGGCTTGGTGACGCCGACGAGGAACAGCAAGTTGCCTGGTTCCTTCAAGTCCATCGTGACGCAGCGGCGCACGTCCGGCACTTGACCCATGGCGCTGATGAGCAATGTCGGCGGTATGATAATTTGGCGGCCACCCGCGTTGAACTCGTTGTTGAGACTGTCTTTGCCGGAGATGAACGGCATCACGTAGGCCAATGCGAGATCGCGGCACGCCTCGGCGGCGCGGACGAGCGAGCCGAGCACTTCGGGCCGCTGTGTATTGCCCCAGCAGAAGTTGTCGAGCAGCGCGATGCGCGCCGGATCCGCGCCGACCGCCACGACGTTGCGAACGGCCTCATCGATGGCGTGTGCGGCCATTTGATACGGATCAAGATCGCCGAGATTCGGATTGATGCCGCAGCCGATCGCCAGGCCGCGCCAGCAGCCGAGAACGGGCGTGATGACCGATGCGTCGCCCGGCCCATCGTTGGCGATGCCGACGAACGGTTTGATGACGGAGCCGCCTTGCACTTCGTGATCGTATTGCCGGATGATCCATTCTTTGCTGCAGACGTTGTAGTGGCCGAGGATTTTGAGCAATACATCACTCGCACTTAATTGCACCTGCGGGCGCGATCCCGCAGGATCGCTGCGCTCACCTGCGGGCTTGGTGATGGATGCCTGGCGAACGACTGGCGGCCGGCCGTCGTGCAGAAAAGACATCTCGAGATCGGCCACTTGCGTGTTCTGGTAGTCGAGCCGCAACTTGCCGGTCGCCTCGAACGTGCCGACGATGGTGGCTTCCACATCCTCGCTGGTGCACAACGATTCCAGCGCCGGCCAGTTCTCGGGCGGCACGGCGAGGATCATGCGTTCCTGGGCCTCGGAAATCCAAATCTCGGTGTACGAAAGTCCTTGGTACTTGAGCGGCGCCTTGTCGAGATCGACGCGTGCGCCGAGCTTTTCGCCCATCTCGCCGACTGCAGAACTGAAGCCGCCGGCGCCGCAGTCGGTGATGGCGTGATAGAGGTTGCGGTCGCGTGCTTGAAGCAGCACATCAAGCATTTTCTTTTCGGTGATGGCGTTGCCGATCTGCACCGCGCCGCCGGAGACTTTTTCCGACTCGGTCGTCAGTTCGATGGACGAGAACGTTGCGCCGTGGATGCCGTCGCGTCCGGTGCGGCCGCCGACGGCGACGATGTAATCGCCGGCCTGCGCGGACTTGAAAGCTTTGTCCGCGGGGATGAGTCCGACGGTGCCGCAGTAGACGAGCGGATTGCCCAGGTAACGCGGATCGAAGCAAACGGCGCCGTTGATCGTCGGAATGCCCATGCGATTGCCATAATCGCGCACGCCGGCGACGACGCCTTTCATGACCTTCATCGGATGCAAAACGCCCGGTGGCAACGATTCCGGCGGCGTATCGGGCGGCGCGAAGCAGAAGACGTCGGTGTTGCATACGGGCTTGGCGCCCATGCCAGTGCCTAGCGGATCGCGAATCACTCCGCCGATGCCGGTGTTCGCGCCGCCGTACGGCTCGATCGCTGACGGGTGGTTGTGCGTCTCGACCTTGAAGCAGACGTGAAAATCATCATCGAATTTGACGACGCCTGCATTATCCTCGAATACGCTGACGCACCAGTCGTCCTTGCCGAGACGTTTGCGAATCTCCTGCGTGGCGCCGAAGATCGTTTCTTTCAGAAGATTTTCATAACGTTGTCCGTCGCATTCGATGATGCCTTTGAGGGTCTTGTGCGAGCAATGCTCCGACCACGTTTGTGCGATCGTCTCCAATTCGACGTCGCTGGGATCGCGGCGCAAGTCGCGGAAATGGCCGCGAATCGTCTTCATCTCGTCCAAGGAGAGCGAGAGCTGGCCGTCCTTGCTCAATTTCATCAAGCCGGCGTCGTCGAGTTCGCGGATCGGTACGGTGACGCGATTGAATTGATACGTCGAACCCAGGCCCAAATCCTTTTCCGTGATCCTCCCGTCGAGGATGTGCTCGATGGCGTCGTTACACAGAACCTTCTCTCTCATGATGGCGATTTCGAGCCGAACGTCGTGGTAGTAATAACGCCTAAACGTTTGCGCGAGGTCCAGTCTGATGCCGAGGTCTTTGGCGACGGCGATGACGCTCAACGCGACCGGATCCATCACGCCGGGCTTCAAGAGCACGGTGTCGCTGGGCGACGCCAGAATTCCGGACGCGTCGGTGCATCGGATTGTGTGATTCTCAACAACGGCATCGACCAGCAATTCATCACACAGTCGTTTGACCGCCAGTTGGTCCAATTCGCCGCGAAGCAGAAAGCCGCGCGAAGTCCTGGCAATGACGTGAACGCCGTCGGCCAACTGGCTGGTGGCCGAGCCTTTGGAGCGTGTGGCCAGCGTGTGAAAATCGTATTCCTCGGCGACGCGCTTTCGCTCGCCGTCGTGGCCTTTCGGAGTGATTTCAACTTCCCAGAGCATCGCGCACCTTCTTGCCTTGGGTGAGGAGTTGATCGATCGTCACGGCTTCATTGCTCGCCAGGGCCTGGCGGAATTTGTCGAGGCGATCGACGAGTTGAACGAGCGCCGTCAACACCGCGGCGCGATTGTGCTGAAAGATGGGCGTCCAGATTTCGGGATCGCCGCCGGCGATCCGGGTCGTGTCGCGAAACCCGGTCGCCGTCAGATCGCGCACGTTCTCCGGCAAGATACCCGCGAGCGCCGCCGCAACGAGGTGCGGCAGATGGCTCGTCAGCGCCAGGGCGCGGTCGTGATCCTCGGGCGACATGAGCCGCACGCGTGAGCCGAGCGCCTGCCAGAATGTACGCGCGTCCTCGATCGCGGTGACGGGTGTTTTTTCGGTCGGCGTCAGCACCGTCCAGCGATCGACAAACAGATCGGCGTCGCCGAACTCGGCTCCCTTCTTTTCGGAGCCCGCCAAGGGATGCCCGCCGACAAAACGCACGTGCGCCGGCAAATCCGCTTCCGCCGATTGCACGAGGTCGCGCTTGGTGCTGCCCGCGTCCGTGAAGAGCGTCCCGGCCTGCGCGGCAGTCGCGGCTTCTTTCATCTGTTCGGCGATGCGGCTCACGGGCGTGCAAAAGATGATCATGTCGGCATCGCGAACGGCGTCCGCGATTTGCACATGGCATTCGTCGATCGCGCCAAGATTGCGTGCCATTTCAAGTCTGCCAAGATCACGCCCAACGCCGCGGACGCGCCGAGCCAGGCCGCGCTTTTTCGCCGCCAGTCCGAGCGAACCGCCAATGAGACCGACGCCGACGATGGTGAGATTTTGGAGCGGCAACTGCATGTGGTTTTTATAAGACCAGTGCGGATTCCCGGCGAGGAAGCTCGAGAAATGTTGGTCGTCAATTGTGCAAAAGATTGATGGCAATGACGGCGAAAATCAAACCCAGCTGCGAACCGGCGGCGACCAGGCCGACCGTCGCCAGGATGCCGTGGCTGCCGCGCAAGCGGATCGCGGCAATCGCGAAGCCGAGGCCGAACA
>DAIOGM010000489.1:5165-5494 GCA_036745215.1 Gemmataceae bacterium | reverse complement strand
GGAAAGCTGCCGACCGTCATCCCTCGGCCCGCATTTGCTTTGTCCCCCTGGCAATTGGCTGAGCCGGGGGGAATCGTGTCGCCGAAGTTGAATGCCGACTTCGTCCCGGCCCGGCAGCAAAACTCCCATTCCGCTTCCGTCGGCAATGCGTACGTCATCTCCGGACTGATGCGGCTTTCGACGCGTTCCTTGTCCGTCAGCTTGCGGCAAAACTCGCGAGCCTCGTTCCATGACACCATCTCGATCGGGTAGCGCCGCGTGTCGGCCCCGGCGGGGAGGCGTTGCTGATTCTGTCCGGTCTGGCTAAACGCGGCCGGATTCTTGCCCAT
>DAIOGM010000489.1:0-5155 GCA_036745215.1 Gemmataceae bacterium | reverse complement strand
CATGACGCGTTCATACTCATCCTGCGTCACCTCGAATTTGCCGATGTAGAACGCTTTTGTAATCGCGACTTCGTGCTGCGTCTCTTGCGTATTGTGGCCCGGTTCCTGCGGCGGCGAACCCATCATGAACACGCCGGGCTCGATGCGGACGAGTTTCATGCCGATCGAGTTGTCGATAATCTTCTGATTCCACTTTTCATCGAGCCATGGCCGCGGCCGCAAGGGGACCAGCGCGAACGCGGCGACGTTCAAGAACGCGAACGCAAGGAGAGCGGCGAGGCGAATCGGCCACGACATGGCGGGCACTCCGGGCGATTGGAATGATTGCCATCATAGCGGATGGGAAGGCGATCTCAACGGGAAAAATCACACGAGAAAGACTTCGGTACGTTCGATGAGGATTTCGTCCTGCGGAATGAGCGGAGCGCGGCGGAGGATGGCTTTGAGTTCCTGGAAGAAGCGGTCGCTGGGGTCGATGGGGTTGGCGTAGACGGTGATATTCGTGTGATAGTCGCGAATGGGCGCGCTACCGTGAGGTTGGTACTCGCCGAAGAACGGCGCACCGGAGCGCGAACTGGGCGCGGTGCAACCGCCGAATCGCGCGTCGAAAAACCGGTAGAGATGCCCCAGATGAGCAGACGTAAAAATCGGTTTGCCTTCGCTCGTGTACATTGGCAATACGATGTAAAAGCGAAAGGCATGGCCATTCAAGCGGGGCGGTGACTCGCGCAGGCTCGGCAGGAAAAGATCTTCGGTCACGGATTCGCCGAGGGCACGTAAATCCGCCTCCAGGCGCGACTCGCTACGCTTTCCTTTTGCCACGTTTCTTGGCTCCGTTTGGTTTTGGCAGCACACCGGCATTCTGCAAGGCCTGAATTTGGAACGGGCCGATCACGAGCCGGCGCGTCGGCCGCGTCGAAAACGTGTCGCCAATCTCGTGCAATATGCCGATTGCTTTGACGTATTTCTTTTCGTCGGGTATTTGAACGGTTGCCATGGCAAGAACCTCCGAATCTGTTGCTGGCGTCATTCTATCACCCGAACAGCCTCCGATTCCAGGCGATTGTTCGATTTGAAATCCCGTTCCGCGCTTGCTATCATGCCCACAAGAAGGCCAACATCGGGCCTCACGGAAACACGCGGCGGGAGCATGGCCATGAGTCAGGATGCGATCGGTTCCACGCGGCGGTCGGTCAAGGTGACGGCGGGGACCGGTGACGTGAAGACGCCTGAAATCTACGCTGACTTCAACAATCTCGACGACGACGGCCGTATTCGATTGACCACTCTGGGCTCGGTAACCGACATTGCCCGTCTGGGAATAAAACTCCGCGCTGGACTGAAGTTGACTTTGGCCACGGATGACGCCGATGACCAAGGCAACACCGATGATCTGATGGCCGATGCGGTCGTGCAATATAACGCGGAGCAAAAGTGCTGGGTGGCGCAGATCGATTGGACGCAGGTGAAGAATCGATCCGAGCGCGAGAGGCTCGCGGCGAGCAGGCGATCACCTGGCGTGAAAAACGGCGCGACCGCGACGGAAAAAAAGCGTCGCGGCGGCAAACGCAAGTCCGCGAAGGCACGCTGAGAAAGCCGAAGGAGCACGCTCATGAGTCAGGATGCGATCGGTTCTACGCGGCGGTCGGTCAAGCCGATGTTGCGATAAAGCGTCGCGGGCCGGTCAAAAGCACGCAATCAGCAAACGCGCGGCGAATGCAGACGGTGAACATTTTCATTAGACGCCGCGCGTGCAAATCGCGAACCAACCTTTCTCAAATCTGTCCTTTTGTTACCGTATATCGATGCCCAGTGTGGTTAATTGGAGTTCCAACAATGGCCGACAAACGACGCAAGCGCGGAGAAGGGCGTAACAAGCGCGGATCTGCGAAAATAATCCCGCTAAGCGAAGAAGCTGTTGGCATCTTGAAAGCAGAACGCGCGCGTTTTGTCAACCTTTTCGGGCGCGAACCGGGCGATTCTGATCCAGTCTTTCTTGATATGAACGTGATGACCACCAACGAAACTTTGCAAGAAGAAATTGCGAAACGGCTCGAAACGGATGGATTGCCACCGGCGGAAGTTTATGCATATCGCAAAACTGGTTTGTGGATAACGAAAGAAAATCGAGCAAATATTACCAAGGCGGAGATGCGTGAATGGGAACATGCGAAAACTGAATACGAGCGGCTAGGTGAAACAGCATACGACGACCACGACGATCCAGGTGCCGATGAGTTCCTCGGAACGCTCGTACCAGAATACTTGAATTGTCTTACCGTGATGGCATTTGCGCTTTCGCACGGGCGTACTCAAAATGTCACAAAGGAATCTCACGCTTTGTTGGATTATGTTTGCTTTTGCTTCACAAAAAGTTTGAAAAGCATGCGCGCAATCGGCGTTCTCACGGAGGATTTTTTTGGCGAAGATGGCCTCATTATTGCGCGATCGATTTATGAAAACTATTTGCATGCGGTATTCCTGCTAAAGAATCCGGCATTCGTTGAGGATTTGTTTGCTGCTCGGGTGGGCCTCATACTAGGAACGCACGAATACAAGAAGAATAACTCTGGGAAGCCCAATTATTCGGTCATCATAGATAAGTCAACTGGCAAAGAACTGAATGGAAGAGTCACTACAAAATTCATGGCTAAAAGAAGCCCTTATCCTGAAGATGTCGAAATACAGCAACAGCTGTATGATTTTCTTTCAAGCTATACCCATCCTGACGTTATGGCCATGGAGAGCTACGTCATAGACGGACAATTTGATCATCGCCAATCGGCGATGTTTGTCGAGGCATATTCGCTAGGTTTTATTTTCGGGACGTTACTTCTCGACTGCGCCGCGTCTTACGAAATGTTCGACAAACAAATGACGGCCGATGTTAGAAACTATCTTGGAAGAATAAGGCCTTTTCTCTTGCAAATTCATATTGCGCATCAGGAACGAAGTTCAATTGGTGACCTGTTCGAGACGCTCTCACGTAGACTCGCTCGTGTCAATACTATACCGAAAAAAGACGGCGACTCGACAGGGGAATAACCCTCGCCACCACCGCCGGCAATCGCTGCGCTCATGCTGGGGCTTGCTGGCTGTGAATCAATACACCTCGTCCATCAGCTCCACGCCTTGATCGACCAGGCCGATGTTGCGATAGAGCGTCGCGAAGACTTCCTGGAATTTGACCGGACACGTCGATTGGCTGCGGCGGCGGGCCGAGACGTTTTTGACAGGTTGAAACTGCCCCCCCTATGTGCGTTTTCGTGGGTAAAAGGGGCGGGTCGAATTGCAATTGCTTATCAAATAACAACTTACGACGACGACTTGTTACCCAAGTCTTGTTGGGTAAAAGGGGTAGGTGGAAAACAAACCCCGGCAATCGCTGCGCTCATGCCGCATAGATCACGGTTCGCCCCATTCGTTGCGCTCTTCTTGGATTTGAGCCGCGATGTCGTCCGCGGTGCGCAATCGAGCGGCCTTGCCGAAGAGATCAAACATCGACGTCGAACCAGATGGGCTTTGCGTGATGATCAATTCGGCGGCGCTTTCAACGTCGGGCAATTGGCCGTCGGGAATGAAAGTGTGATCGGCGTAGCGGCCATGAATAATGACGGTATGCGACATCGTGAGGTCCTCGGATCGGTGGAATTTGATTATAGCAAAAAAATGCCCCACGCAACGTCCGGGTTGCATGGGGTTCACCTTTTTGCACATCACCACCCCTGGCAATCGCTGCGCTCATGCCGGGGCTTGCTGATTGTGAATCAATACACCTCGTCGATCGGCTCCACGCCTTGATCGACCAGGTATTGCGGTCGGCCGGTCGGGTCGAACATGCGCGTCTCGCCGGGGTTCAGGCCGATGTTGCGATAGAGGGTCGCGAAGACTTCCTGGAACTTGACCGGACGACGGGCCGCGGTGCCGCCGATGCGGTCGGAGGCGCCGATCACCTGGCCCGTTCGCATGCCGCCGCCGGCCAGCAGGGCGCAGCTCAGTTGCGGCCAATGGTCGCGGCCCGCGGTGTTGTTGATGCGCGGCGTGCGGCCAAACTCGCCCCAGACGACGATCGAGACGTCGTTCAAGAGGCCACGCACGTCGAGGTCATTGACCAGCGCCGAAACGGCGGTATCGAGCAGCGGCATGTTGCGGCGGCTTTCGTCGAAGTTGCGGCCATCGGGGCCGTGCCAATCCCAGCGGCTGAAGTTCAACGTCACCACGCGAGCGCCGGCCTCAACGAGACGGCGCGCGACGCAGAAGTTGCGCACCATGCGCGGAGCGCCGTCGCGTTCGAAACGCGGATCGTCGAAGCCATATGCCGCAAGTGTGCGCGGGTCTTCCTTCGACAGATCGAGCGCGTCCACCAGACGCGACGACGTGAGGATGCCGAGCGCTTGCTGCTGGAAGGAGTCGATGCCGTCGAGCGTGCCGGCGCGGTCGATGTCGCGGTTCAGGGCGTCGAAGCCGCGCATCAGGCTGACGCGATCGCCCAGGCGTTCGAGGGTGACGCCGTTGAGCTGCATGTTGTTGGCGGACTGATTGCCTCGGCCGGCGATGACGTTGAACGGGTTATGCCCCATGCCGAGGAAGCCGCCGTGATACGGATCGCCCCAGCGCGATTCGCCGGTCGCGTACATCAGCGCGACGTTGGGCGGCATCGACGCGTTGCTCGAACCCTGAAAGCGCGACACCCACGAGCCCATCATCGGCCAAAACGTTTCCTTCTGCGGATCCTTGCGGCGGCCGGTCATGCACTGATAGCAATCGTGCCGGCCGTCGGCGTCGTTGATCGAGCGGATGAAGATGAACTTGTCGGCGTTCTGGGCGATGCGCGGGAAGAGTTCGCAGATGTCGATGCCGGGGACGTTGGTGTGGATCGGATCGAACTCGCCGCGGATTTCGCGCGGCGCTTCGGTCTTGATGTCCCACATGTCCTGATGCGGCGGCCCGCCGCCCAGATAGATATTGATGACCGCCTTATGCGAAGTCGGCGCGGTCGGCTGGTTCGCTTCCGCGCGATAGATATCGGAAAGGGAGAAGCACGAGGCGCCGAATGCGAAGGCGCCGATCTTGAGGAAGCCGCGACGGGAGACGCCGTCACAGTAGCGCGAGGCCGGACCGGGTATGTTCAACATGACGAGGCCCTTTCGGCGGG
>DAIOGM010000488.1:0-5498 GCA_036745215.1 Gemmataceae bacterium | reverse complement strand
CGACTCGGCATTGTCCGCCCTCATCGGCGATCTCGAACAACGCGGCCTGCTCGACCGCACGCTCATCGCGCTGGGCACCGAGTTCGGCAGACCGTCCGGATTCGACGCCCGCGGCGGCCGCGGACATCAAGCGGCGGCGTTCACGCTGCTCTTCGCCGGCGGCGGCCTGCGCCATCGCGGCGTGCTCGGCGCGACCGATGAATTGAGCCAGCGCATCGTCGAACGCCCGGTGTCGATCCCCGATTATCACGCGACCATCTACACGGCGCTCGGCATCGATCCCGCCAAGAACCTGTACGACGGCCCACGCCCGGTGCCGATCACCGACGGCGGCCGGCCGATTGGCGAGCTGTTGAATTGAAATCACATGGCAAAAAAATGCATGGCAAAAAAATGAATTCCAATAGTGGGTGATAGGTCCCCGCCCCCCCTCTCCTTACTTTCATTTTTTTGCCCTAAATTTTTTTGCCATGTATCCAAATTCGCGACGTCGAATCATTCCGGAAAAACTCCAACATCAGCCGCCCAACCTTCTCCTGGCACGCCGGCGTCAAGTGCGTGCCGTCGTTCGCGGTGAAATCAGATTGCTCGTAGCTGAAACCGTCGGCGCGTTTCTTCGTGCCGTTCGCCCATAGATACGGGCCCCAGCTCAACCACGGGGCTTTCACGTCGCCTTTCTTGGGATCGAAATTCAAATCCGTCTCGCCCTTGATTTGCCGCTCGATCAGCCATTTCACGGAAAATGCGGATTCATACGCGTACGGCTCCGGATTGAGGCCCGACGTCGCGAAGCCGCCGTAGGTTCGGCTCGATAGGTAAACCATCTTAACATTGGGAAAACGCTTCGGGAACAGCCGCACGATGCGCTCGAGTTCCTCTTCGAGTTTCTTGGCATACGCGGGAAAGCCCTGGCTCGGGCCGGCGTCGGCTTGCTTGATCCAGACGATTTGAACTTGCTCGCGCGACGAATTCGCGTTCTTGAGCATTTGATCGACCGTCGTCCAGTATTTCGTGCCGTCGGCGTTGTTCGGGTCCTGGATGCGCGCCGCGGTCATGCCGCCCTGGGCGCCGTTGATGAATTGGAAACGTGGATGAACGCCGTCCGCCTTCGCCAGCACTTTTGTAAAGCCCTGCGACGCTTGCGACGTGTTGCTCATGCCGACCGAGAGCATGACGATCTTTCCTTGCGGATCGGGCTTGCCGTCGGCGTTCAAGGGTTGGATCGAATTCGCCAGAGCGAGGCCGGCGTCGTCGTGCTGCTTGGGCCGAACGTTTTTGCCGCCGGGATAGAAGCCGCCCTTGAAGCCGGCCTGGTATTCGTTGTCGCCGAGTTCGTCGATCGGCACGAGCATTGAAGCGTCGAACTTGGGCAGCGCTTTTTGTTTGCCCTCTTCGAAGAGCCGCAAGCCGACGAGGTAGTTCTTGCCGTCCTTGTCGCGCACCACGTATTGAACCTCGGCGCCGACCTTGAACTTTTGCAGGCTGCTCGGCACGTCCGTGCCCTTCGATTCGAAGAATTGCGTTTCCTTGGTGGCGATCGCTTCGACGTCCTTGTCGCCGGATTTCAGCGTGACGACGAGTCTTTCGAGATCGACCTTGGCGATCTTGCCGCGCTGAATCTTGGGTTGTTGCGCGGGAACGCTTGTTGACAAAACGAGGACGGCGGCGAATGCGATGGCAAATCTCATGGGAGGCTCCTTGTTGAGGTGGATTGCGTCATATTAAGGGGAGCGCGGCGTAGAATCCACTTGCGTGGGTGCTTGATGGCGCGCTACGATACTCGTACTGCGACCCCGCGGAATCGCTGCGCTCATCCGCGGGCTTGGGGCGTTCCACAACAATGAGGTTTTTCATGCGAAGTTTGCTATTTGCATCGCTGGGTTGTGCATTGATTGCCGGCACGGTCAGCGCGGCGGAGCCGATCAAGCTGGAGCAGTTTGACAAGCTGCGCGCCCTTATCAAGCCGCAAGCGAATGAAGAGAAGTTCATGCAAATCCCGTGGATGACCAATCTGTGGGATGCGCGAAAATTGGCTGCCAAGGAGGGCAAGCCGATCCTCTTGTGGGAGATGGATGGGCATCCGCTCTCGTGCGTCTGAAACAACGGCGTCGTGGGCCGTGAGTCCACTTTTGCCGACAAGAAGATGATCGATCTCATCAACAACAACTTCGTCCCGGTCGCCGCGGACGATTGGTATCAACGGCGCCGCGAGGACGACGAGGGCGTCTTCTTCCGCAAGGTCGCCGATCAGGGGCCGCGCAAGGGCGAAGGCGGCTCGACCCGGCAAGGCATCTACGCCTTCACCGCGGCGGGCAAGCTGCTCGGCTATCGCAATCATCCCGACGTCGAGGTGATGCGCCGCTTCGTGCAGGATTCACTTATCGCTTGGGAAAAGCTGCCGGCCGCCGACCGCGCCAAGGGGGCGATCGACGTCGGCGATGCCAAGAAAACCGATTCGGCATACGCTCGCACGCCGCCCAAGGGGGGCTTGATCGTCAACGTGTTCACGCGCATCCTTGATTGCCAGGACGATATCTTCAGCCACGGCACCTGCCGCTTCCCCGGCGGCGACAAGACTGCCCACGATCGCCTTTGGCTCACCGCGGAGGAATTGCAAACTCTGATGCCGAAGGATGCGACGAAGGGCCAGGAAATCGCATTGCCGGCGTCGATTGCGTATCGGCTCGCGCGCTTTCATCTGGTGGACAACACGCGCGGCGAACCGCCGATGTGGACGAAGCCGCAGGTGCGTTCGTTGAAATTAACGCTGAAAACGGAAGCCGTGAGTGAAACCGAAGTGCGACTGAAGTTGACCGGCGTGATTCTGTTGACGACAGACGCCGACGCGAAGAAGGCGCAGCGCGGCTACGATGTCGCGCTGCTGGGCGAACTTCGCTTCGATCCGAAGGCTCGCAAGCTGACGCGCTTTGACCTGGTGGCGCTGGGCGATCACTGGGGCTCGGGGCCGTTCACCGGCGGAGCGCGACCGGGGCGAACGCCGCTGGGCGTCGCGTTCGAGCTGGCCGATCCGTCGCGTGCGGCTGATTTGGTGCCTCCGCAAGCCGCCCGCGAGAGCAACGCGTATTTCCGCGCGGAGCGATGAACCATGTGCCGATTCGTCAATGCGGGACGCCGGGTGGGGAACGATCCCCTCGTCTGGCTGTCGCTGCTCACGTGGGCCTTGCTGACGCCGCTCGCGCATTGGCTGATGCCGATCACGCCGGCTCATCAATTCGACCTGGCGAAAGCCGCGCGCGTGCTAGATGCGGACGCCCCGTTCTTCGATCGCGACCCCTGGACCGTGGCCATTTCCTCCGATGGACACACCGTCGTCAAGCTGCAAGGGTCCCAGCCGACCAACGTGCGCGTCTGGGATGTCCAGCGGCGTGAATTACAAAGGGAACTAACAACGGAGCAGATCGGCCTCGGCACGCTTACTTACCCCGTGAGGTTGTCCGACAACGACGAATGGCTGGCGATCCGTACTCAGGATGCGAAGGGATTCATCGACGGGCGGTTCTTTCACATGCCGACGGGCAAGATGGGTCCCGCCATTCCGACCTTTGAGTTCATCTTCTCCACTCAATGCCGGCAGGTTGCCTATGTGCATTCAAGGGCGCGAACGACGCATCTCTTGGATTTGCAAACGCAAACCACGCGGCAGCTCCTGGACGCGAAAACGGGGGCCGACGGCGCCGCGTTGTCGGCGCTCGAGCTGAGCTGTTTCTCGCCCGACGATCGTTTTTTGGCCGGCACAAGCGGCGTGTTCGTTGTGATCGTGGACGTGAACACGGGGGCGATCGTCGCGAAGCACCGCTACAAGGAGGACCCACAACGTGGTTCGCTTAACAAGCTCGCTTTTGCGCCGGACGGCCAGGCGCTCGCCTGGGGTTATGGGGACGAAATCGTCGTGATCGACCTCAAGGAGAAGCAAAGCATCACCATGCCCAAGGGAACCCTGGTCGGCTGGCAATCCTCCGAGCAATTGCTCATCGGCCGAGAACTTCATGCGGAGCAACCGGGCATCGAGTTGTGGGACTGGCGCAACCGCCAGCGCACCGCTGCTTGGCACATGCCGATCGAGGTCATGAAGCCGGGTTCTGGGGATCCCATGCTCAGGCCCCCGATCTGGATCAAGCAATCGCGCGATCGCCGATGCGTGCTGTTCGCATGCGCCCCGAAGCTGCGCGGGCCAAACCCGATGATGTCGATGCTGCGCGGCTGGTTGGGGCTGCCGGAACCGCCGAGCCATGTCATCGAGATCAATCTGCTCGCCCGCGACACGCTGCGCCCGCTCGCGTCCTGGCGCATCCCTAGCGACTCCAGGCGTTGGGTCTACCGTGAGCCCGAGTACTTTCAGTTCACCGCGGACGGCCGACACGTGATCCACATCGGCGTCAATAGCGTCGAGCTTTGGTCGATCGCGCCGCGCTCGTGGCTCACCAGTAATCTGTGGGCCGGCGCCGGCACGCTGGCGCTCATCGCGATCGTGTCGATTTGGCGATTCTGGCGCGGGCGCAAAGTCGCTCGGACATTGCCGGCGGCGCAAAGCGTATCTACTTTGGAGCGTTAGCCATGTGCCGATTCGTCGATGCGGGAAGCGGCGTCGCTCGGCGTCCGCTCGTTTGGCTTTCGCTTCTTGCGTGGGCTGGGTGCACGCTGCTCGCACATTGGTTTTTGCCGACGCTGCCGGCGCATCGATTCGACGTTGAAGCGGCAGCCCGCGCCGGCGAAATGCAAGACGCCGATTTCAATGATCGACACGCGTTTCCGTCCACGTGGTGGAATGTGCTGGGCATCTCTCCCGATGGCGACACGGTCGTTTACCGTTACCGTTCGAACGGAATTCTGCGTTACTGCAATACCAAGAATGGCGAATGTCGCAACACCTCTTCGGAAACCATGGTCAAGCCGTCGGAGTTGTTCGCGCCCGAACAGGCCTGGCGGGTCAAAATTCTTGCCGATTCCGGCGATGGAAAGCGATTGGTCCAGTTCGTTCATCGTGAAACCGGCAAATCGAGCCCGCGGATCCCGGCGAACTTCGTCGGTTCCGCCAATGGCCGGCTGGTGATTTACGAAGACGGCGAATCCAACTTCTTGCACGACCTGGAAACGGGCCATACGCGCTTGCTCGCGCCGACCGCGGAAAAAGACGGGCACTCGCCCTTTGCGGTGCATTGCTTTTCTGATGACGGCCGACTCGCGGTAGGTGCGAATGGCGGCAACGTTTTGATTATCGACGTGGAAACGGGGACGATTGCGAAAGTCCTGCCGAGTCGCAATGACGAGCATCGGATTTTTCCCAGTAACGTCTCGTTGACTCCAGACGGCCACGGCGTGGCGTGGGAATCGCGGCGCGGCGTCGTGATCAGCGACCTTGCCGACACCAAACGGCTCGCCCGCAAAGGCATTCTCGAACCCTGACCCGCCACCATGCACAAATTCAAAGACTGCACCGCCCTCATCGGTCCCGGCAAAGTTGCCGACACGCACGCCCG
>DAIOGM010000487.1:0-5523 GCA_036745215.1 Gemmataceae bacterium | reverse complement strand
TCACGAACTCGTCGGTTAGCTTGTCAAGAAGTTGCGGATTCGACGGCGGATTGCCGGCGCGGATGTCGTCCACCGGCTCGATGATGCCGACGCCCAACAGATAGCTCCACAAGCGATTGACGTAGCTTTTTGCGAAGTACGGATTGTCCTTCGAGGTGATCCACTTGGCGAGCTGCTGGCGGCGCGGCCCTTCGACGTTGGGCGTGCTCGCATGCGTGAACGGGAAACGTGCGACGGCGTATTCGCCGGTGCGTTCATTCTTGATCTCGCCGTCCTTCTTGTCTTCGATGATCTCGATGAGCGGCAACGCGCCGCGCACCGCGCTGCCTTCCGTCTTGCGGCCCTTGAACTTCGGGTCCTCCCTGCGAGCGATCTGCGTGAAGAACGCCGACAGCTCGTAATATTGATTCTGCGTCCAGCGCTCGAACGGATGATCGTGGCACTTGTTGCAATTGAAACGCACGGCCATGAATAGATGCGTCGTGTTCTCCATGGCGGCGTCGGGATCGCGGAGGATCTTGAAATACGCGGCCGCGGGGTTGGTGTAATTCGAGCCGGTGCCGGTCAACATCTCGTAGCTGAATTTGTCGTACGGCTTGTTGCTGGAAATCGACTCGCGGATGTATTTGCGGAACGCGTCGGCGCCTTCGACGCCGAGGAACTTGCTGTTCACCTGCAGAAGGTCGGCCCACTTGTTGGTCCAGTGATCGACGTATTCCGGGCTGCCGACGAGCGTGTCCACCAGCTTCGCGCGTTTCTCTTTGCTCGGCGTGTTGTCATCAAGAAACTTTCGCACCGTTTCCGGCTCCGGCGGCAAGCCCGTCAGGTCGAGGTACAGCCGGCGAATGAAGTCGGCGTCGGTGCAAAGCTCGGAAGGTTGAATCTTGACCGACTTGAGTTTCGTGTAAACGAGTTCATCGATATAGTTGTACGTCGGCGTGTCCTGCCACGCGAAGCCGGTGCGATCGCCCATGCTGATGAGCGTGGCGGCCGCGTAGTTGCCTTCGTAACGGGCGAGCACGGCGGCCTCGCCGCGGCGGACGGCGGTGACGATGCCGCTTCTATCGACAGTCGCGATCTCGATGTTGCTGCTTTCGAGGAACGCCTCGGCGCTGACGTCGCGTTTCGTGCCGTCGGCGTACGTCGCCCACACGGTGATTTGCTGCTTCATGCTCGGCAGCGGAATGACGCCGCTCGCCGGCGAGACTTCGATCTTGGCGACGCGCGGCGTATTGAGATCAAGCTTGACGCCTTGCCCGATCCAGCGGCTCAACAATTCGTAATACGGCTCGCCCGGCTGCGTCAACACGCCGCCGACGTGCGGCACCACGCCGGTCGTCTTCATCAACATCAAGCTGCGCTCCGGCGCGGCGCGATTGAAGCGGCGGGCGGCCACGTCGTCAACAAGCGCCAGATGATCGAACTGCGGATCGTAGCCGCGCAGCGATAGCTGGAAGCCGTTCTTGCCCTGTGCGGAGCCATGGCACGTGCCGGCGTTGCAACCCATGCGCGATATGGCCGGCATGACATCGCGGACGAAGCTGACGTCGAGCACGTCCTTTTGGCCGCTGACTTTGACACTTAACGCACCGCTCTGACCCGCGACGGTGTACTTGAGCTGGCCCTGCCCATCGGCGACGGGCCGCACCTGGCCCCGCTCGCTGATCTTGATCGCGGTCGGCGCCGTGAATTGCGCCATGCGTGTGACATCGATGCGGTCGCCGTTGTCGAGCACGCCGGTGATGAGCAACTGGCGATACTCAAACGGCGTCTTCAGGTCAATTGAGGCTGGGGCGACCTCGACCTTGACGAGCTTGGTGTTCGGCGGGAGTTTTTCTTGGGCGTTGGCCACCAAAGCGTTTGCCAAGAAGGTAAATGCGAGGAGAGTCAGTATTCGCTTCATTGTCAAAGTCCTACGTTTTCGTGTTGTCAATACTTCTTATGGGTTCCCGCAAGGAACTAGATGGTTTCGCACCCAATCCGCGAAGTCGGAGCGTTTTGTTTGACCGGCCGCCAGTTGCAGGATCACTTGCTCCTGCTCATCCGTCGTTGCCTTCAATTCATGTCCGTTGAGCACCAGAAACGTTTCCATCGCAGCGTGGCCGACGCGTTTGTTGCCGTCGAAAAACGGATGATTCATCACGAGCGAGTAGGCTAATGCGGCAGCCTTGTCCGCAATGGTCGGATACAGATCCTGTCCCCCAAACGCCATTGCCGGCTGGGCAACTGCCGAATCCAGGGCATTTGCATCGAGAATACCCTGCATCCCGCCGGATTTTTGCAAGATCATCGCATGCAAATCGGTAACTTCTTCGAGCGTCAAGTAACGCATCACGCCAACCGGCTATAGAGTTCCTCATTCTTTTTGAGCACGTAGTTCGCCGCTTTGAGAAAGTCTTGCTTCGGACCGCTCAGCCATTCCACCACTCGAGCGCGCAGCAATTCCTCAACTGGGACATTCGCCTCCTGGGCAAGGCGTTGAAGCTCAAGCATTCGCTCGTCAGGCAGTTGGATCGTGATGGTACTCATAGCGTTATCTTACATCCTCAACCGGCCGCTTACGCGGCTCGGCTCGCCAAACTACTTCTTCCCTTTCAACGGCGCCGGCACGAAATCGCGGAGCAACTCCCCCGTCGCCGCGTCGTTCAAATGGACGACGCCCTCGAAGCCGGCCGACGCGACAATGTTAGCCTTCGGATGATACGACAACGCGTAGATCGGCCCGTTGATGCCCTTGAATGTGGAGACGAGTTTTGCCGTCGTCGTCTCGTAAACGCGAACCTCGCCCTTGCGGTCGCTTGAGGTGCCGGCGACGACATGGGCGCCGTCGGGGCTGAACTTCACCGCGAAGATGCGGCCGGGCATTTCCTTGTAGTTGCGGATATTGTTGAAGTCGTCGCCGATCTTGCGATCCTCCGTGCGATACATCTGGTAGAGCTTCGGAAACCCGTCGGCGCCGCCGATCAACAGCTCGTCCTTGGTCGGATGACGATCGACCGCCTGCAAGCCGCCCTTCAAGGCGCCGGGCGTGATGCTCGTGATGTTGTCTTCCAAACGCTCGGTCGCGACTTCGGTCAACTTCATCGAACGATCGCGGCTCACGCTGACGAGGTGGGTGCCCTTCACCGAAAAGACGGTGTCGAGCACCCAGTCGCTGTGGCCGCCCTGGAAGAGCACCTGCTTGCCGGTCTCGGCGTCGATCGCCCGCAGCGAATTGTCGGCGCAACCGAAGGCGATCTTTTTCGAGTCGGGCGACCAGCTGACGCCGTAGATGGTGTCGAACGTGATCGGCAACGACAGTTTGAGCTTGCGTTTCTCGACGTCCCAGATTTGCACTTCGCCGAATCGGCCCGGGTTGCCGCCGGTGACGGCGAGCCATTTGCCGTCGGGGGAGAAGGCGAGTGATTGAATGCGTTCGGAAACGCCAATCAAGCGTGCGACGAGGCCGCTGCCGTCACCCTTGTGCAATAACACTTCGTGATAGCCGGTGACTGCGAGCAGTTCACCGTCCTTGCTGAATGCGACGCCGTTGATGACGGGTGCCGCGACGTACTTCGGCGGATGTGCGGCATCGACCATGGGCAGCTTGGCGGATGCCGGCGTATCGTCTTTCGCGCCTTGTTCGATCCATTTGCGGATGATCGTGACATCGCGTTCGGTGAGCGGCTCCTTCATGCGCGGCATCGCGGGCTTTTCGCCGTTCTGCGACGTGATTTGCTTGAGCAGCTCGCTCTCCGCGGGCCTGCCGGGGACGATGCCGGGCACGTTGTTGTCGGTTTCCTTGAGCAGGTCCGCGTAGCTGGTCATGACGTAGCCGCCCTTGGCCTGGGCGGGCTGATGGCAGCCTTGACATTGCTGCTGAAAGATGGGGCGGACGTCCTTGTAATAGCTGATCGTGTCAGGCTGTTTGTCAGCCGTCTTGTCCTGGGCATGGGACATGCCTGGCGCTAACAGAGAAATCACAATGAACCCAAAGGAACGCAGCCGCGTCATTGGTGTGGACTCCGGGTAAAAACGAATGACATCATTCTATCGAGAGACTCGGCCCAAGGCCGCGTTGAGGCAGGTTTGTACAAGATATAATGGCACAGATGAGGGTGAGATTCAAGCAGAAAACACGTCTCGGACTTCAACATGATCCACGGAGATGAATTCGGCCCGATCGATTGGGTCTTCATGATGGTGGCGCCGCCTCTGGTCGGATGCGCCATCGGCTTACTAATCAGCGCAAATCGTCGCCAACCCGTCCTCGCCGCGCTCGGAGGCATCGCGGGCGGAACTGCCGGGGCATGGCTCGGCATCGGTGTTTATCGCTGGTTGATGGACGAAGTCATCGGCGGCCGCGACAACGGCATCTTCGCCGCGATCACGATTAGCTGCTTCTTTCTGGGCGCGATCGGCTTGAGCTGGATGCTGTCCGGCCAGCGTCGCGATGTCGCTCCGCACCGTCGAAGCCTCGGCGCCGTCGGCATCGGTCTCACAATCGCATGCGCCTTTATCACGTTTGTCGGCGTTTCCATTTACCTCGCCGCAAGCGAGCCCAGCGCGCACCTTCCGATGGGAGTGGGCGTCAAGTACTTCGGCATCATCACCATCGTCGGCGGGGCCAGCTCGCTGATTGCCGGCCTGGTGTGGCTTCGCAGCAAAGCGAATCCCGCGTAGACATGTAGCCCGACGATTGTAAAATGACACCTCGCGGCGGGGTAGCTCAGTCGGTTAGAGCAGGGTCTTCATAAGGCCAAGGTCGGCGGTTCAAGTCCGCCCCCCGCTACCTGCCAACGCAAAGGGCCACAATTGATTGTGGCCCTTTCTTTTTGCGCGGTTGCGAAGTGAACCACGGGGAACACGGGGGTCACGGGGGAAAGCCAACACGGATCATAAACGAGATTGTGCCTTCGATTTCTGTGATTGCCTGGGTGGAATTCCCCCGTGTTCCCCGTGCCCCCCGTGGTTCAGAACGGAGTTTTTGTGCAAAGCTTGGCGCGGCGAGGCAATCTGCACCCACTTTTTTGAGTTTTCTTTTGCTCTCGGCTGAACCGCCTGTTAGTTTGACGTCGAACGTTCAATCTTCCCCCTGCTCACTGCGGCCCACCGAGGTGATCACATGCAACGCCCGCTCGCTCATCGCCTATGGAATCGTTTGGTACGTAAACTTTTCTCACCCGCAAAGAACAAAACGTTTCGTTGGGTAAAACCGCAAATGGAATCGCTGGAGCAACGGGAGTTGCTCGCCAGTTCGGTCGTCGCGTTGCCGAACGTCTTCGGCACTCAAAGCACGATCGGCGTCGCCCCGGCTGTCCCCGTATTTCAACTTGCGCCGGAACTTGCCGAGCTGGGATCAAACGGCAGCGTCACCTCGTTTTCATTCGCGAGCGTGATCGGTCAAACGACGCCGCGCGCCGTGGTAACGCTCAAGGGCAAATTCGCGACGGCGGATTCGTCGGGCCGATACACGATCCATGACGTGCCGCTCAATCTTGGCGTCAACACACTCACCGCGGTCGCAACTCTGAACGGGCTGAA
>DAIOGM010000486.1:1282-5545 GCA_036745215.1 Gemmataceae bacterium | reverse complement strand
CGCATGCGTTCCTGTATCCCACCATAGGATCAAAGGTGCGCTGTCGAACTAATTGATCAGATGACGCCGTGCAGCACGCGGCCCGGCGCCGCCAGTGCATCGACGCGGCGCGTCACCGCCGGATCCTCCACCAACGGCGGCGCGTGATGCGGCTTGATGCGGGCGTCGATCACGAGCGAACCCTTGCAGCCCCAGTGCTTTTGCCAGGTGATGGCGCCGATGCCGTTGATGTCCGCGGCCGGGTTCGAGCGGGTGAACGTGACCCACACGAAATTGTTGAGCGTGCGCGCGGTAAATTCGGCGTCATCGACCAGCACGATCAACGGAAACGTGTTGATCGGATCGCTCGCTGCGAATGCTTCGCAGAAACGCTTCAGCGCCGGCGCTACCTCCAGTCGCTCACGCTCTTGGCTCGCCGGCGATTGCACCGCGAGCACACCAGGCATGCAGAGTCGCGCATCGGAAAATCCGTCTGGCAATCGTAAATCGTCGGGTACGTTTGTCGGCAACGTGCGGCGCGGCGGGCCGACGGCGGCGAGCACGACTTTCGAGCCGGCGTTCAGGCCGCTGCCGGAATAATCGAGCGTGTCAATGGTTGTCGATGTCTGAAAGTGCACGTCGCTTTCCCAATCGATGCGTTCCAACACGTGCGCGAAGAATCGCGGGACGTCGTGAATGTCGAGATCGGGCGCGTCTTCCTTCGCAATCATCAACAGATACTTCGCCAGCGACAACTGCCCCTGGCCGAGAATCGCGTTCGCACATGTCAGCAACTCCTGGGGACGACGCCGCGGTGCGTAGGGCACGTAGCGTTCGCTGCCGATCGCCAAGAGCAGCGGATGCACGCCGGCCGCATCCACCGCGTGAACCGCGTGCACGCCGTGTACGACCGTCGGGATAATCGGCCCCGTGATCTCGTGAATGATATGGCCGAAGCTCGTGTCTTCCTGCGGCGGTCGGCCGACGACGGTGAACGGCCAGATGGCGTCCTTGCGATGATACACCGCCTCCACGTTGAGCACCGGGAATGGATGAGCGAGGCTGTAGTATCCGAGATGGTCGCCGAACGGACCTTCCGGGAGTTGCAGTTCGGGATCGACGGTGCCGATGACGCAAAAGTCGGCATCGGCGGCGAGCACCCCCTCGCCCCCGGCCCCTCTCCCCCGGTGGGGAGAGGGGAGAAGGCGCACGCGTCGGCCGCCGAGAGCGCCGGCGAATGCGAGTTCCGGTAGTCCTTCCGGCAACGGCATCACTGCGGACAGCGACATCGCGGGGGGGCCGCCGATCCAAATGCTGACGCGAAACGGTACCCCTTTCTGAATCGCCTTCGAATGGTGCACGCCGATGCCGCGATGAATCTGATAGTGCAGGCCGACTTGCCGATCGAGTTGATATTGATTGCCGGAAAGCTGCACGCGATACATGCCGAGGTTCGAATGCCGCCAGCCGGGGCGATCGGCGTCCTCCGTGTAAACTTGCGGCAACGTGATGAACGGGCCGCCGTCGTTGGGCCATGATACGAGCTTCGGCAATTCGCTGATCGTTGTTTGAGCATCCAGAATCGGCGCGGAGCGCACGAACTTCGGCCGCAGGAACCACATCGTGCGCGGCACATCGCGATAACGCCATGGATTTTTCCAGAAGTTGGCGGGGTCGATCTTCAGCTCGACCAGATGTCGCACGGCTTCGAGCATGTCGCGAAACAAGAAGCGCGTCCGTTCGAGCGTGCCGAAGAGATTGGACGCCAGGGGAAATCGGCAGCCCTTGACGCGCGTGAACAGCAAAGCGGGCCCTTGCGCCTGATAAACGCGGCGTTGAATCTCGGCGGCTTCGAGGTGCGGGTCGATCTCATCGTCGATGCGCACGAGCCGGCCGGTTCGCTCCAGGTCATTGACACAAGCGCGCAGGCTCGCGTAACCCATGATGTTTTCCTCAAGCCCGCGTTATCGATCACCAATCCCACGGCATGTCCGCTTTCTTCGCGGCCTTCGTTTCCGACTCCTTGCGCACTTCGGTCTGCGCTTGCATGCTCACGCGCGCGGCGACCGCGACCTTCAAGAGATGGATGCCGCCGCGAAATATGATGATGCCGATGAGCACGATCGCCGGCGCCTCCAGAATGCTGGGATTGCTCCTCAAGAGGATGGCCAGCGAGATGAGGAACACGTAAAGCCCAAGAAGCACCAGCACCCAGCCCAGGATTTCGCGAACCCAGAAATGGATCATTTTGCACCTCCATCAGCCGATTGTTTTTTCTGCTGCAGTTTTCTCCAGGCCGACCAGCGCTGAATGCGCCGCTGCTCGCCGCGCGTCTCGTGCCAGAGCATGTCTTGCAAAAGGAGCAGCGCGCTCACGCGGTCCATGTGCAAGCGGCGCCAGTAACGAAAGGCATGCGCCGCGAGGAACATGATCAACAGGATTGCCCAGACCGCCACCAAAAACTGACGCCAGCGCGGCGTCAGTTCGACGAGATTCCAGTTTTGTTTGAGTGCGAGCACGGCGAACTGAGCGAGGAGCGCACATACGGGAATAGGAAAAATCAAGCCCGCCAACTCCGCCGCGCTTAACGACGTTTGCGAACGCGCTTGCGTCTCTGTCTTGAGGCGCGCGTCGCTGGGCAACAGTCCGAACCAAAGGCCGTGCAGCCGATATTGGCCGATCAGGTAGGTAAGCATCGCGATGCACAGGAGCACATCAGCCACATCGAGAAAGCGAACGTTGCGAAAATCGGCGCCGAACAACTGGTCCGCGTGATATCGCTCCATGAGCAACGGGAACGCGAGGGCAAGAAAAGTGAAGATCGGACTGAGGCGAACGCGGTAAAGGATGCCGAGCGTGCCGATGAAAATCATCAGCAAATTTGCTAAAAGTGTGATCGGCATCGCCAGCGACGATTGCTGCAACTGCACGAGAAAAATCGCCGCGAGCGCCAGGCCGCACACGGCTTGATAGTGCCGAGCGGTGATGGTCGTCGCGCCCGCCGGTTGTGGAAGCGGCGTCTTGGACGCCGCGTTGTCCGTGGATGAACTCATCGGACGCCCCGTTCTTGAATGCGCAGCCGGCGCATGCGGTGAAGGATCCGGTCAACGGTGTCCGATTCGCCGGCACAGAACACCGGCACGCCGAACTTGCCGAACGCGCGTTGCACGTCGGCGAAAGCCCGATGAAGCTGCGTCGTCGTCAATTCTTGCAACGCGCGGTTGATCTGGAAGGCGCCGGCGTCCGCGCGCGGCTTCGAACCGGGCGCGTCGATGCCGGCCGGCCACGGGCAGATGACGATCACTTGATGATGCCGCGTCTTGGCCACGCAGATCGCGCGTTCCAAATCGGCGAAACTTTCCGCGCTTTCAAGAAGGTCGATGCACAAAACGAACAGCTCATTGTCCTTGCCGTGCGTGACCGCTTGAAGGATGGCGTTGGCGATCACCTTGGTTTTCTGCGGCGCCGCGAACAAGTAGTGTCCATCCTGATCGTAAAGCGAAAACGGAAACGAAACCTGATGCTCGGCGAGAAAGCGCTGCAGGCAATGGCTGCAGCTCTCATCATCTTCCAGAAGCTTTGCCAGGCCGCCGGCGCCGAGCCCGTAACGGACCGCCAGGATGGCCGACAGTTCCTTGCGCTGCCGATAGGAACGATGATACGCCGGCGAAAAGCGCGAACTGCGCGGCGCGCCGGGCGGCGTCGTCCAGCCCGGCTGCGGCGACCAGAACGGCAGCCACGCCGGAAATTGATTCACGTCGCGCTCCAGCCATTCCGGATACACGTCCTGCACCAATCCGTACGCGACCGGCAGCAACTCGCGTACGGTTGCGCGCGGCGTCCTGGGGACCAATCCGGCGACGTCCGTCAAAATGCCCAGCACGCGCAGCACATGCTTCGAGCTGCGGCCCGGCTTGACGACGTTGTGAACCCCCGATTCATCGAAAAAGCACAGCCCGGTTAAATCGCGTTCCGACGTGTTCGCTTGCAGCACGCCGGCCGCGATTTCGACGAGCCGGCACAGCGCCGTTTCGCCGACTGGGCCGACGCGCACCGAACTCGACGTATCCAGATAAAGCGTGCAGCGAATCGGCACCTCGCTCTCGAATTCCTTGGTGATGAGCCGATCGCGCCGCGCGGACACCTTCCACGCGATCATGCGCGGCGGATCGCCGGGGATGTAGTCGCGAAGGTCGAGCAACTCGCTGGACCCGCCCGGCCGTGCATGGCGATGCGTGCCCAGCAGCGGCAAGACGTTGTGCTGCTTGACAAACGGCGCGTCCG
>DAIOGM010000486.1:0-1272 GCA_036745215.1 Gemmataceae bacterium | reverse complement strand
GCCGTCGCCGTGGCCCTTGGGGCCGGCCTCGGGGGGCCGGTCAGCCACGCCGGCAGCACGCGAAATTCGCGAGGACCCCGAATGAACGTCGCAAACGTGAAAAACCCTTGCAGATCAGCCAGCTCGATTTTGACCCCCTCAAATCGCAGCCAGCCCGGCGCTGGACAGGTGAGCGTGTACGTCATCGACATCGGCGCGTCGCTCGTCAACGCGCCGTCAATGCGCAACTTGCCCTCTTTGACGCGGGCCAGCGCCGGCACGCGTTCGCTGACGACGACGTACGGCAACGCGAACCAAGCCGAGCTGGACAGCGTCACCGTCACCTCGGCTTTTTGTCGCGCCCAGATCGATTCGACTTCGCCGCGCTGCGTGCGCAACGTTCGTGCAAGCGTTAGCCGCCGAAGCGTCATGCGTAGGCGGAGCTGAAACAGGAACCATTGGCCGAAGAACCAGACCAAAATGGTGAAGCAAATGAGCGTCAAGGAATGGACGCCGATCAGCAGCGCGGCCGCGAGCACGGCAAAAGTGGGCACGAAGAACCAGAAGCCGCGCGTGGTGAGCATGTAAACAACATTTCGTGGCCACAAGCTGCCAGCTTGTGTGCTGGGGAGCGAACAAGCTGGCAGCTTGTCGCTACGAGGCTTATTGTGCGGAAATGCGGCGCGCGTGGAAATGAAAAAAGCCCACGGGTTCCGGCCCGTGGGCTGCCTCTTCGGCGACGAGACCTGCGAACTTAACGTTCGCTGGTCGGTCGCCCGATTTGCGTAGCGGTGGCGTTGGTTGACGCCGGCGTCTCCGGAGAGACGGACGCTACCTGTCCGGCCCCTTGGCTGGCTGCTAACGTTAACGTGACGGCCAACTCTTTGCCCTGACGCATCAGCTTGACATCGACTTTCTGTCCGGGCTTCGTCTGCCAGAGAGCTCGTTCGACGTCGAAGGTGTTGCCGACTTTCAATTCGCCTCTTTTTTTAATCTTCAAATTCGTGGCGGGTAATCTGGTCATCTTTCGGATGGCTTCCTGCAATGGAATTATTTTTTCATCCCTCGAATATTTTCCAATCACTCTTGCAAAGGTTCCATATGCCCTGGGATGGCAATTCGTTTTCAGGAAAATGCCCTCGTTTGTAAATGAGCCCTCGTCCGATCCAAAACTCACCCAGGGTAATGCGATTTGCTTTTTTACATTCTCTTCGCTCATGGAGAAATAGGAGACATCAATGCGACTACTGTCGAGGACAATCAGGTCCATTGCTGTTTCTTCGGGAGAAGTTC
>DAIOGM010000485.1:0-5558 GCA_036745215.1 Gemmataceae bacterium | reverse complement strand
AGCGTGCAGTTTCTTGCCGCCGACGCGAAAGACAATGCGAAACCGATCTGACCGAAGTTCAAGCGATGCCATCGTTGCCTCCGAACGCATCGTAATTTCGGTGAATGGCCGAAACCAGCGATGCAAAGGCAACGCATCGTCAACGCTGTCCCCAATTTGTCCCCAAATCGGGGTCTTTCAAAGCAAAAGGACTTACGCCTGTTCGACGTAAGTCCTAGAGCCACTTAATGCCGGAGACAGGACTTGAACCTGCACTCCCATTACAGGAACCAGGCCCTCAACCTGGCGCGTCTGCCAATTCCGCCACTCCGGCTGGCAATGAATCCAACTGCATCTTACGATTCGCCGTCCCGATTCGCCAAGTGCGAACGGGCATTTTTCGCAATCAAACGCCGTCCGCCGCGTTCACGGCGTCGGCTTCGATTTCCACGAGAATCTCGGGCGTGATCAAGCGGCGGACCTCGACCATACTCGTCGCGGGGCGAATGTCCTTGAAGTACTCGCCATGCGCTCGGCCCACTTTCTCCCAGTCGGCGATGTTGACGACGTACATGCGCGTGCGAACCACGTCTGACAAAGTCGCGCCGAGTTTTCGGAGCGCACTTTCGATGTTCTTGATAATCTGAATCGACTCCGCATACGGATCGCCGACGCCGACGATGCTGCCGTCCGCCGCGGTGGCGGTGGTGCCGGAGACGTAGACGAATGCGCCGACTTTGACGGCGCGCGCGTAGCCGACGATCGGTTCCCACGGCGTGCCGGTCGAACAGGATTCACGTTTCATGATTCAATCCTTTCGCTCGGAGCCTTCCGCGGGAGCGAAGAAGACGAGCACCGTCAAATCTTCGCTCACGTCAACAAAGCGATGTTCGATCCCGCGCTCGACAAAAAGCAGCGTGCCCGGCCGCACCTCTTGACGCTGCTGACCAAATTGGAACGACGCTTTGCCCGCGAGGACATAATACGCCTCGTCCTCGGAGTGCGGCGTTTGCAAGTCGGCCTGTCCCGCTTTCAGTGAATACAATCCCATGCTCATGGAGGAAACGCGCAGGAACTCCATCCATGCGGCGGCTCGGTTGTTGCTCTCTACAAGCAGCGTGTCGATTTGGAAGGTTTGCATGACAATGGTTTCCTATTTTAGTCATCACGCTCCGCGTGATGGCGTTCGACTAACTCACCGACGGATTTGATCGTCTGCGAATGGAGCCCAACTTCATCACGCGGAGCGTGATGACTACATTGGCCGAACGATGTGGCGGTATTGTTGCAAAGCAACCTGCGCGGCTGGCAGATCGTCTTCTTTCACGAGCACGTAATCGGTGTCAAACGTGGAAACGGCAAAGACCGCAACGCCCGCGTCGGCCAGCGGGCGGACCAGCGACGCCAGCACGCCGACGGCCGCGAAGTCGATCGTCCCCGCAACGCGCAAGCACCGCCAACCGGTTTCGCAACGCACGCCCGCCGGGACCGCGGACGCCGGGCAAACCAGCGACAGCTCGTCGGCGGAACGCGAGATCGAACAGAAAACGTCGGACGTGGCCCAATCGGGAACGCGCTCGTTCGGCGCCAGCCTGCAAACGGCAAACGTGCCCGGCAGTAACAGAAGGTGAAGCGGCATCGCGGTCATTTTCCGCGAATCCGTCACAAGTGGAAAGCGAAAAGCGTCAAGATTTGAGCGTTCCCACCGCGACGACGATCGGAAAATTAGCGTGCGGCAACTCGACCGGCGTCACGGTGTATTGCCAGACGCCGGGGGGCGCCTTCGGCACCTCGATCAGATAGATTCCCTCATCCTCGTGCTCGATGACCTGGCCGGTCGGCTCGCGTAACGTGAGCTTCAACTTGGCGCCCTGTTGATGGAAGCCCAGGGCGATCTGCAAACCGCCGCCGGCGTGTTGATGCGTCGCTTGCGCTTTCTGATCGGCGTTGAGTACGACAGGGCGAAGGTCCTGCGGCGCGAAATCGTAGCGCTCCATCAATTCGCGCAGCCGGGCTTCGCTCTTTGCGTTCACCGAGGCGAAGACGAGATAATCGAGCAACTTCCTCACGATCTCGGAATCGTTTTTCGAATGATGAAACGACGTAAAAATCACCGTGCCGCGTTGCGCCCGAAACTTGACCAGCAGCGGCGCCACTTGCTGCTGGCCGAGCTGATTGCGATACGCCCCCTGGACGCACACGGTCGTCTTGGCCGGGTGGAACGACGCCGGCCGCCAGCCGGGCGCTTCGAACGTCAGCGGGATCGCCTTTCGGCCCATGAAGGACTGCAATCCTTGATCGACAATCGACGCCTCGACATTCTGTGGCACGCCCGGCAGCGCCGGCTGGCCCGCGCGAAATTCCGGAAACGCCGCGAGGACCATGTCGCCGCGCAGGTCGGACGCGTAAAGCGTGCCGCCCAGCTCGACGAATTTCCGCAACGGGAGCACGGCTTGAAAATCCTGCGGATAGAGGTCAGCGCAGGTCAGAAAGATCACGTCAAAATTCCGCAGCGACTGAATGGACATCAAGTCCTGGCTTCGCAACGTCGAGTAGCGGTAGCCGTCCCCCATTTTGGCGAGGATGCCGCCGATGTCGTCGTGAGCGACCGGCGTGACTCCGAGCCGGAGCGGCTTTCGCGAATCATCGTCGAGGCGGAGACGGCGGACGCTGTAATGCAAGTTGCCGACCTCACCGCGCGACGTTTCGATCGGCAGCATGAGCCCGCCGATTTTCGCCGCCGGCTTGTCGAGGGCCCAGATCAACCGCGAACGAGCCGGCGTCGGTTTATCCACGGCCGGCACAATCGGCGATGTCTCGAGCGCCGGCGCGAGATCATCGTCCATTGGACGCGTTCGCCGAGGCAAGACGAACGATTCGTTCGAAGGTTTCGGTTCCTCATCGCTTTCCGTGAGCATGGGCGTCGGCGGCACGGCCTCGACCGGTTTCTCGAGAGCGACATCCGCCATGATCTCGCGTTCGGGTTCGACGATTGGTTTTGATGCGTGACGCACAACGTTCGCGGGCAGTTGCGCGCCCCACCAGCCGGCGAGCACGATCAACCCGCTGATCAGCGTCAAGTAGCCGAGAATCGGCGCCACGATCCATTCCGGCAATGACGCATCCGCCGCCTTCGGGGGTATCCGCGCCACCGGCAAGCGAAGCGTGTTCACGACGCCGCACTTCGGACATGCGACCGGTTTGCCCTCGTGCAGCGTGTTGACATGCACGCGTTCGCCGCACGGGCAGGTAATGAGCAGTTTCATGATGCGTTTCATCCGCGCGATCGCTTGCGCCATTGGCGAGAAGCCAGTGGGGCGTCACACCCATCGTAATAACCGAGTCGATCGATTCTCAAGATGGGCATGCTGCGAAAAGGTTGACGTGCGGGAAAAAACTACCGGTCGCAACGATTGAATGGGCTGTGCTCTGGCACGGCAATTGCGTTTGGTTAATGGAGCAGCCCAATCATGTTAATAAGGAGCGAACCATGAGCGTTCAAGTTGCACCGGACCTGTCGAAAATGGAACCTCCCCAGATGACCGACCCGAAAAAGGGGGACAATTACCGCTGCCAAAAATGCGGCATGGAAATCGAAGTGACGGCTTCGTGCAAATCGACCGGCGGCCATCATGCGCGATTTGAGTGCTGTGGGCAGCCGTTGACCCAGCTGGAGGAAATGGATTTCCCGACGGGGACGTAATCACTCCCTCGTTCCCAGGCTCTGCTTCCGCCTGGGAACGAGGTGCGATCAAGTTTGCGGCACGGGCAACGACGCGCCGCATTGGGGACATTTGATTCGCTTCCCCGCCAAGGCCGATTTGACGACGATCTTTCGTTCGCATTTCGAACATGAAAACGGAATGCCCGGCGACGGCTTTTCTTTGACCGTTTCCTCGGTGTCGGGCTCCGCTTTTGGATTTGGAGCGGCCTGCGTTTTGCGTCGTTTGCCCAAATAAAGCCAGGCGCCAACGCCCAATACCGCCAGCACGACCACCGCGCCGCCGCCGAAGTAGAGCGTCTTGTTGGACGCCGTTTCCGCGGGCGCTTGCCCCACCAGCATCCAAGGCGGCCGCGGTCCCGGCGGCGCGTTCTTGGGCGGCGGGGCGTCCGAATATCCCGGCAACTCTTCCGCGAGCACCGTCAAATCGAAGAGCCGCATGTCCAGCGCCGCTTGCGAATCGCCCGCGTCGCCGCCAATCTGAAAGTAACGTATTTCACCGGCGCCGAATTCCAGATCGATCGTCTTGGCTTTTCCATCCTGAATAATCGGCTGAAACTCCGCCCCTTCGCCGTCGGCGGTGTAGAAACGAATCATCGAGCCCACGCGTTTGATTCTCAGCTTGCCGATCGCCGCCTTCGCGGGCCGAACCTTCGGGTAATGCTCCGGCTTGCCGTCGGCGCCCGCTCTCATGCGATCGGATACAAAGAGCACGCCTCCCTTCGGCATGTGCCGGCGCGACAGCGAAACGGTGTTCATGGTGTCCGTGTCGATGGCCGCGAAAAGGATGACGCCGACGCCATAACCCTCGGTCGGCTTATCCGCTTTGAGAATCTCGTAGGAGGCGATGATCTCGAAGTCTCCCTTGATCTTGAAATTGGCGGCGATGCCGGCGGTAGGTATTTTTCCCTCGCCGGGGGGCATGGTGACGCGCGCGCCCGCGGCTTCCCAGTTGAAGTTGCCGTCGCGGATCAGCCGCAGGGCCGGGTTCTTCGGATCGCCGCCCTTGAACTTTTCGTAGAACTTCGCTTTCAGTTCCGCGCCGCCTTTTTCTTCTTGAGAATGAGATGCGCACGGGCTCAAGATTGCTGCGACGAGCCCGCCGAACAACAGAATGAGCGCCCAGTTGGCCCGGATTCGTTGATGTTGGTTGATCATGTTGACCTCGCCGCAGCATGATCGCATGGCACGCGTGAGAAGTAAAGATTGAACCACGCGGGACACGGGGAGCACGGGGGAAACAGAGTTTGAATTACTCTGCATTTCCCCGTGCTCCCCGTGTCCCCCGTGGTTCCATTTCACGAAACAAAAACGGCTCGAAGGTCATTCCTTCGAGCCGTTGGATGGATCCAGGGTAACAAAACGATTAGCGTCCGATTCGGCCGCGGAGGCGGGAGAACATGCCTTGCCGGGTTTCCGATACCGGAACCGTGTTCGCCGTGGCCATCGGCGTCGTGGTCGTGCCTTGCGCTTGCACCACCCCCGACGGCGTCGTCGTGGACGGGATGGACGACCGGGGAGTCGTGATCATCGGTTCGATGGTCGTGGTCGTCGCAGCGCCGCGGCGGCGGCCCAAGATGCCCCGGCGGGGTTCCGCAACTTGAACCGGAGCGGTCGTCACGGTTCCGCTGGTGGTCGCCGGCTGAATCGTCGTTGACGGCGTTTGGGTCGAGGCGGTCGTCGTCGTGATCGGCTGGCTGACGCTCGTCGTCATGTTTTGACGGCCACGCAGCCTGCCCAAGATGCCGCTCCGCGGCGTTGAGGTTGACGGCTGACTCGACGAAATCACCGTCGTCGGGGCCTTGATCGTTTCCTGCGCGGGCAGCGATTTAAATCCGCGCGAAACATGAACGACCTC
>DAIOGM010000484.1:0-5576 GCA_036745215.1 Gemmataceae bacterium | reverse complement strand
TGCCCAAAACGGCTCGGCAGGAGCCTCGCCCTCCCAAAGCACGCGCTTTCCTTTGCGGATGATCAGCAAACGAAGAACAATCAGTAATCTCAGCCCATTCTACACGCAGGCGTGGAAAATTTTTCCTTTTGTGTAAAGTTAGTCGTTGACAGAGACATTGACGGCGGTTAGCTTTATAACATCGAACGGCGCTGGAAGCGCTTGCTCGGCGAAACAAATCACGGATGGCAAGGCCAATCTTCCACTCCGTCGGACGGCAATGGTGGAAGAACGCGGAGACTCGCGATTCGACTCCGCACCTTGACTTCATCCGTTTAACCAGCGAGTTCAAAAACATTAGCAGTCAAACCTCCCATCATGGTTGGTGGGCGGTCGATTCACTCTCCAATTGGTAGGTGGTTCCATGAGCATTGATACACTCCCCACGAACGTCCTAACGGAAGAGGAACGGCTCGGAAGCATGCTGCTGCGTCGGCTGGGAAATCGCGTCCGCGATCTCCGCGTCGTCGTGCTGCCTGCGGGTCTAATCCTGCAGGGCCGCACCGCGACTTATCACGCCAAGCAAATCGCTCAGCACGCCGCCATGGAACTTGCGGACTTGCCGATCTTGGCGAACGAGATCGAAGTGCTTTAGATGGTCGCGTAATCCACGCAATTTCAAGGCGAGGAAAAGCATCGTAACACGGTGCTTTTCCTCGCCTTCTTTATTTGCGGAAGCCCCGGGGTGAGGTACTCCGAACCTCGGGGTTCGGGCTCGATGAGCAACCAAAGCGCATAATCGTCACGCCTTGCTCATTCGCTGAAAACACCCAACATTCCAGATTGTCTTGCGTTGAACTCCTATCGGATTACAATCGATAATGATAGAATGGAAAAGATGCATTGGTTCTTTCCGGTTCTCACTCAAATCCTTTCGGCAATGACGTAAGTCCGCGAGTCCCAACACGGGAGAGGGTTTCGCGATGGCGCAAGGCTATTACACGCTCCAGCAGGCGGCTCAAGTTCTCAACATGTCCGTGGACGAACTCAAGCAGATGGCCCAGAAGGGGCAAATCCGTTCGTTCCAGGATCGCGGCACCTTGCGCTTCCGCGTGCAAGACGTGCAAGAACTCGCGCGCTCACGCGGCGTTTCCAGCGACCCGGACGGCATCTTCACCGCACCGCCGCCCAAGTCGGGCGGCTCGCCGAAATCGGGGGCCAAGAAACAACCGCCCGCGTCGCCGAAAAGCCCGCCGCGCCAGCAACGCGCGGAAGCGGCGCCCGAAGTCTTCTCCTTCAACATTGACGACACCGACGACAGCGTCGATCTGGGCGCCGACCTGGTGAGCGGCAAGGGCGGCTCCAAGGGCAAGCCCAGCTCCAAGGGCAAACGCGCCACGCCTCCCCCCGCCGGCAGCGACAGCGACGTCCGCCTCGTCCCCGACGGCAGCGACGTCAACTTCTCCATCCCGCGGCCGAACCGGCAGCCGCCCGACAGCGACGTCAAGGTCCCGTCCGATCCGCTCAAGCCTCGCAGCGACGTGACCCCGGGAACGAGCCCCGGCTCCGGCGGCAGACCACCGTCCGGCTACGCCCTCGATTCCGGCGCGCAACCCAAATCCAAAACCGTGTCCCCCAAGCCCGGCCAAACTCCGCAACCGATCGACAGCGGCGTCCGCCTCGTGCCGTTGGATTCCGACAGCGACGTCAAGCTCGTTGGCTCGTCCGACGAAGTCCCTCTCGGTGAATCCGGTCCCTCCGCGACGTCCGATTCGAACGTCCGCCTCGACAAGGTCTCCTTGCCGCCTGCCGATTCGCATGAAGACGCCATGCTGCTCACCGAAGAGATCAACCTCGACGAGGAAATCCAAAAGCAGCAGGAGAAGGAAAAAGACAAACCCTCGACCAAGCTCAAGGCCAAATCGGAATTGAAGCTGCCGAGCGCGTCGCCGTTTGAGCTTTCCGATTCCGATCTGGAGCTGCCGTCCGAATTGAAGGGAAAAAAATCCGGCCCGAAGACGCCGGTCAAGGCGGAAACAAAACCATCCGACTCAAGCGACTTCGATCTGGCCGCCAAGGCGCAGGACGAAGACAGCAGCGATTTCGACGTTGCCGCCCAGAAGGACGGCAGCAGCGATTTCGATCTCGTTCCCGCCGACGGCGCCAGCCGCGATTTCACGCTCGAAGGCTCCAGCTCCGGTGAAGAAGTCCTGCAAGACGACGCCTCCTCCGGCGGCTTCACCAGCTCCAAGTCGGGCATCTCGTTGCAGAACCCCGTTGATAGCGGCATCTCCCTGGAGGAAGATCAAGCAAGCGACGAAGTCAGCGACTTCGACATGAGCCTGGAAGCCGAGGAAGACACGCCGCGTCCCAAGAAATCCGCCCCGGCCGAGGATTCGAGCGAATTCGAATTGAAGGCGCAGAAGACGCCGCGGCCGAGCAAGAAGGCCATCAAGACGGGCGAGTCAAGCGACGACATCGATCTCAGCCTCCACGCGGAAGACGACGCTCCGACGCAGGATGATGACAGCGAATTCGAGATCAATCTCGACGCCTCCGACGAAAGCCCCGGTGCGCAATCCGACAGCGAATTCGAATTGACGCTCGACGATTCCGGCGACTTGAAACTCGATGAAGACGCGCCGCAGGTCAAATCGAAGAAAAAAGGCGGCGACGACGAGGACGAGAAAGACATATTCGACACCGACTTCGAAGTGCCTGCCCTCGACGAATCCGACGACGCCACCGTCGCCGACTCCGAGCTGGAAAGCTCCGACTTCGACATCGCCCTCGACGATTCCGATTTGGCGAACGAAGAAGAATCCGGCAGCCAGGTCGTCGCGCTCGACGAGGAAGGCGAACAGGAAACCGCCGCGGACGACGACGGCGCCGCCGTGGTGGATGACGTCGAGGTCGAAGAAGAATCGAGCGACTTCGCCGATCTTGATGACGACGTGGAAGTCGAGGACGACGACGTCGAGGTCGAGGCAGAAGCCGAGACGCAGGGGCGCGTCCGCGTCAAGACGGTCGTCGAGGAGAAGCTGATCGAGCCGGCCCAGTGGGGCGTGATGCCCGTGATCTTCATGCTGCCGTGCGTGATCATCATGTTCTTCGCCGGCATCATCGGCTTCGAAGCGGTGCAAACGTCCGCGGGATTGCGCCCGCCCGGCCCCGTGACGTCGGCGTTCGCCGGCATTTGGGGCCAAAAGGCCTCGTTGAAATCACAATGAAATACGGCGGTTGCATTGCTCCGAGAGCACCAACGGTGCGAAAATGACAAAGCCCAGGGCAACGCCCTGGGACACGGGATGCAACCTTGGTAAAGCCCCGAAGGGGCGCAATCGATCCATGGAAACGATCATCGCGCCCCTTCGGGGCTTTGATTGATGACGTTGCGGCACCCAGGGCGTTGCCCTGGGCTTTAGCATGGCGCACCTTCGGTGCTTTCAACAAAACACGATTTCATGACGAGCAATGTGCCGGTCCGTCGGCGAAATAGGATCAAAACGTTGTTCTAATCAAAACGATTATGGTCGAAGTTTTCCTTGAGCGTCGGATCCGCCTCAAGATTCTCGAACTCCCGCAGCCAGCGTTTCGCCTCCTCGGGTGAAACGCTGTCCTTTTTTTCCGGCTCGTCCGCGCCTGCCGGCTTTTTGGCACTCATCTTCTCAAGTTGATCCAGAAGCATCTCGTGCGACCAAGCTTGAGCTCCGCGCCGATGCGCCGCGTGTTGCAAACGCTGGTCGTTGGAAACGACGACGAGCGCCTTCGGCGTCGCGTGCTCGTCAATGATTTTTTCGATCCGATCGTCCGCGCTCTCGTTTTTCGCGGCGAACTGAACGCCGAGCCCGCGGTGCGTCTGCGTGCGCTGGACGCCGCGCGGCGCTTGCTTGGCGTCGAAGACGACGGTGACAAGATGGGCGTCGTCGCCGAACGCATTCGCGAGAAACTCCAGCAATTGCGTGCGTGCCGCTTCGAGCCCGCCGGCGCCCGCGTGTTTACGGATCATGCCCAGCGCGTGAATGAGATTGTAGCCGTCAATGAGATAAGAACTCGGCATGACGTTGCCCCTCTTCGTTTAGCGCTCGCGCGGCGCCGCGCGAGCGCTGATCATTAGAAAAGGAAATCGCGGGCATTGGGAGGGCGAGGCTCCTGCCGAGCCGTTTTGGGCTATGTTTTCCGGAGGTTCGCGGCTCGGCGGGAGCCTCGCCCTCCCGGCACGTCGCGTTTTCCTTTCCTGAAGATCAGTAAACGAAGACAAAAAAAGAGAGGCGCAGTTTCCTACGCCTCTTCTCTATGGGGATCGGCCGAAGGAACGGCCGGTTCAGGAGAATGGGTCAACTCGGTATCCAGGTCCTCCTCTTGAATGGGGGTGTCGATGCGGTAAGTCCCGCCCAGCCAGCGACCGAGATCGACCAGCTTGCAGCGACTGCTGCCGAAGGGCCAATCCGGCCATTCCTTCGGCCCCTTGGTGTCCAACGGCTTTTCGCAGATTGGGCAACGTACCTTCTTCATCGGACGCCCTCCATCACGACTTTGCTTTTTTCGGCGCGGGTTTCGCTTCCGCGGCGTTTGAGGTTCCAGACGTATCCTTTGTGCCGGTGTTCGTTGTTGCCGTGCTCGTGCCGGTTTTTTCGGTTGTTTCTTTCGGCTTGTCGGCACTGGCGGCGCTCTTGTAGGAGTCGGAGCGATAATCGGTCTGATAGAACCCCGAGCCCTTGAAGAGGATCGCCGCCCCGGTGCCGATGAGCCGCTGCAATTTGTTTTTCTTGCACTTGGGGCATTTCTTCAGATGGGCATCGCTGAACGATTGCAGTTCGTCGAAGCGATGCCCGCAGGCGTTGCATTGGTATTCGTAGGTCGGCATGCAAGGAACTCCAGGTTGGTTACGGAAGGTACAGGCGTCCGGCGCCGCGGACGCGGTCGATATCGAGGAGGTAGTCGTACAGGCGTTCAATCACCCGCGCTGCATACGTTCGACTCTTTCGGAAGTGATCAAAATCACCTATCGTAAAAACGGGAAGTGATTCTGAAGTACCGAGAACGCGCAAAGTTGCTTCCAAAGAATCCGCCGAGTCCTTATTGCGATTATTCGTGATCAATATCACCTGCTCTGCCTGACATTTCTGCCAGATTTCGACGTCTTTTGATGTTGCGGACAATTCAAGATCCTCAAAATGCAATACGGTGAGGCCAACGTGATTCCAAAGTTCAGCCCAAGTTGGCGATTGCATTTCTCGAAAAAGAGCGTCAGCAACAACTCCCATGTGAACGTCAGCCATGATTCCCTTCACCATTTTTCTCCGCAATGCGTTTGCGCATTTTCTCCCTGAGGCGCGCGACCCGTTCTTCCGTTGTCATGTTTTCATCCGGCGGCGCAAAAATGCCGCCACGGGCGTGTTGTTCTGCAATGCGTTGCCGAATGTATTCCTCCACCCGGCGATCCTTTTCTACCAGCTCGGCATGGTGCTGATTGACGTAGGCGATAACTGCATCCAGCTCTTCCCGGCTCAGCATCGGCATGATGTCGCGGATTTCATCCCAGCTATGACCACGGTGAAACCAGTAAAATACATCCATTACGGTGATGCGTGTGG
>DAIOGM010000483.1:4394-5587 GCA_036745215.1 Gemmataceae bacterium | reverse complement strand
GAAAGAACCGGAAGTCGCTTTCATGAGCCTGGCCGCGCCGGTAGCGCCAGCGCAGCCGCCAGCGTTCGACGGGGCCCCAGATGCCGGCGCGCGTCAGGGCGGCGCGGGCTTGGAACTTCCAATATTTCGAAGATCGAACGATCATTGGATGCACCATTCGTGTTGTTGCATCAGGTTTTTTCTCCCCTCTCCCACGGTACTCCGGGGGAGAGGGGCCGGGGGTGAGGGGGTAAAGCAGTCCGTTGCTCGGCGCCCCAAACCCCTCACCCCCGACCCCTCTCCCCTGAGTACAGGGGAGAGGGGAGTGGCTAACCCGCGAGCCGAAGCTGACCGTCGTCGTGCAACGCCGTCAGGCCGCACACGCGCCGATACACGTCGAGCGTCTGGCGAGCGCAATTCTCCCATGAATAACTCGCGGCCCATTCGCACGCGCCGTCGCGCAACTCGTTCAACCAATCGTCGTCGAGAATAGCGCGGCTCATCGCGTCGCGCCAACCCGCCAGATCGTCTGCAATAAGCAAATGCGCTTTTCGGCCGACGATTTCGACGACCGCTTCCGCCGTGGACGCCAGCACGGCTCCGCCGCACGCCATCATCTCAATCGGCGGCAGGCCGAAGCCTTCGTAATGCGTCGGAAACACCAGGGCCCGCGCGCCGTTGTAAAGGACAGGCAGATCCTCGTCGCGGACATAGCCCAGGTGCGCCACAAATTGATGACGAGCTTCCCGCTCATAGTAGTCGCGAAACTCGTCGGCGTGCCAGCCCCAGCCGCCGGCCAAGACGAGCGGACAACGCTCGCGCACCTGCCGCGGCAAATCGACGTACGCCTTCATCATCAACAACGGATTCTTGCGCGGCTCCAGCGTGCCCACGAAGAGCAGGTATTCACTCGGCAAACCAAGCCGCGCGAGCTCGGGAGCGATGGCCGAACGGTCCATCGGCCGCATGCCGGCGCGAGCGCCGAGATGCGTGCGCGTTATTTTGTCGGCGGGCACGTTGAACTCGCGCATCACCTCGCGGCGCGTGAACTCCGACACCGCCAGGAGGTGGCTGCACTGCTGCAAGCCGCGCTCGAAATGGCGTTCGAAAAAGCGAACGCGGTCGAGCGGATGCCATTGCGGATGCATCAATAGAGATAAGTCGTGAATGGTCGCAACCGTCGGCACGGACGCCGGCAGCGGAATCGTGTTCGG
>DAIOGM010000483.1:935-4384 GCA_036745215.1 Gemmataceae bacterium | reverse complement strand
GTTCGGCTCATGATACAGGTCGCACGGACGCCACCAATTGGCGAGGCGCAGGTAGCCCGTCATGACGTTGTCGGCGAAGCCACGTGCCGAGAAACTCGACGCCGTCTGATTTGTTTTGCGCTCCGGCCACCGCTGCGCCGCGTTGACCAGGCGACGCACGCCGCTCCACCAATCGGGAGGAAATACGTCGAATTGGTGTTCCGGCGCCAGCGCCCGCAGCGCCGCCAGCAGCGAATGGGTGTACTGCCCGATGCCGGTCTTGGCTGCCAGCGCAGTGGTTTGATTGACAAGGACGCGCATCGATTTCCGTACCGATGGTGTGGTTGCCCAGAACGCGGATTCACGGCAACGTGCATAACAAGCCGGACGCGGGCTTGTCAATGGACAGCGACATCTCCCCCATCGACGCCGGCAAAAGCCAAACGTCGCCCGGCATGAAGAACTCGCCGTTTTCGAATCGCCCCGTGCCAGCCGTGACGATCCAGGCTTGTAAAACCCCCTGCCCTCCCAGCACGGCCGACTTCGTAAATGACGCCCATTCGATCACGAAGTAGGGAGACTTCACCAGCGGCCCCGCCATCGTTTCCGCGCGGATCGGCTCGATCGGCCCTTGATCCCAGTGAATGCTTGCGAACGATTCATCCACGTGCAATTGGCGCGAACGGCCCTGGGCGTCCTTGCGATTCCAGTCGAAGAGCCGAAACGTCGCGTCGCTGGTTTGCTGAATCTCCGCGAGAAGCACGCCGCCGCCGACCGCGTGCACGGCGCCCGCCGGCAAGAAGACGAAATCGCCGGCCCGCGGCGTGAAGGCGTGCAGACAATCCGCCACCGCGCCGCGATCGAGCGCCTGACGCAATTCTCTCGGCCCGACCCGCGGCTTCAAGCCCGCGTAAACGCGACTCGATGGACCCGCGTCGAGCACGAGCCACGCTTCCGTTTTCGCGAATTCGCGGGGCGACAGCGTCTGCAACGCCTTTTCATCGGGATGAACTTGCACCGACAGCCAATCGCTAGCGTCGAGAATTTTGATCAGCCAAGGGAAGACGCCATAGCGTTCTGCGGCGGGTCCAAGCAATTCGCTTTTCCGCTCGCTCATCAGCTGACGCAAGGTGACGCCGAAACCCGACGCGTTCGCCAGCCGGCTATGGTGGACGGCGTGATCGCTGACCTCCCAGGATTCGCCGTAAGCTTCGTTGGTCGGCAGGTTCTTGCCCAGAAATCGCGCGATTCGGCGACCGCCCCAGGGCATGGGCCGCAAAAATGGCTCAAAGCGTAGCGGCTGATTCATGGGTGGAAGCATGATTGTTTTTTGTCCACCACACGTCGAGAGTCATTTAACTTTGGACGTAAGATTTATTAATACAATAACTTGCGACGCAATTGTACGATTTACAAGATTACCAAGAAAAACGGCGCAAGCAACAAGGTTTCGGCCGTTTTGGATATAACAGATTGCCGTCTTCACGGTCAAGTGTCAGATATTTCGGATCGAAGCGAGCGTGCCGGCTGGATCAATGATATCAAATCTCCGGAATCATTGTGCCGGACGCGAACAGCAAGCATTGAGGGGACAAGGATTTTGGGAAAATCCGCTGGCATTAGGCTCGTGCGGTGCATTACAATAAAACGTTGCTGAACGTGTCAGGCGGAAATTGGGACGCTTGGCCGTCTAACCTTCAAAGGGGTCTGCAAATGACCAGGGTGCGTCGGTTTTTGGCCGTCTTCGCGTTGTTGGGTTTGGCGGCCTACGTTTCGACATCGTCGCAGGGACAACCGGGCAAAAAGACTGGCGCCGCCGGTCCGGCCTTGACGCCGCAAACCACGCCCGCGGCCGCGCTGAATCCGACCGCACCATCAGGTGAATCCGACGCCGGCGAGTCGCGTTTCAACGTGCCAGGTACAAATACCTATCAGCCTGTCAACGGCAACACGTACTTCGCGATGCAGGTGCAGCCGGCGCTCGAAGCGCCGCCGCGCCGGCACCGCGACATCCTGGTTATGCTTTCGACGTCCGCCGCTCAGAGCGGTTCCGGCTTCATCGCGGGGCATCAAATCGCCGACGGCATCATCGAGAACGCTGACAAATTTGACCGCGTCTCCCTGTGGACCGCCAATGAGCCGAAGTTTACCAAGAACTTGTTGAAGCCCCTGGGCTTTGAGCTTGCCAAGGACTACGCCGGTGGCAAACGCCTCGGCGACGCCCTGAAGAAATACAAGGAATTCGAGTATCCGTCGGGCAACACCGATCTCAAGGATGCTCTCACCAAAGCCATCAACACCTTCGGCAACGACAAAGATCACCAGCGCATCCTGCTGTTCCTCGGCGACGGCTTGAGCACCTACAACCCGATGTCCGAGGACGACCGGCTCGCCATCGCCAAGATGATGGTCGATCGCCAGATCGCGTTCTTCCCGGTCCCGCTCGGCATCCAAATGAATCCGAACACGCTCCATGGCCTCGCCAACAGCACCGGCGGCACGGTCCTGCGCACGTTCATCGAGGCCGAGACGCTCGGCGCTTCGATGAAGCGTTATGAAGCGGCCTTCGCAGCCCCGATTCTTTATTCACCGAAGCTGCAACTTCCCGCGGAGTTGACCGATGTATGCCCGAGCGTGCTGCCGCCGCTGCGCGGTGATTCGCCGACGCTCGTCGTCGGGCGGATGAAGAAGGACGTCAAGGAGTTCAATTACACCGTCACCGGCACGATTCCGGGTCGGCCGGGCGAAGTTGCTGTCAAGGTCACGGAGAAGGTGATCGCGCCCAATCTCGACAATTACTTCCTCGTCAACCTGGTCGATCAATGGGCCAAGGCGAAGGAATACCCCGCCGTCCTGCGTGCCGATCGCGCGCTGGGAATGGCCTACGAGCAAACCCGCCTGCAGCACACGGAACACCTGGAGATGGCCCAACTGGCGCTCCAGGAAAACCAGCTCGAGGCGGCCGCCACCGAATTCAAACGCGCTCGCAACCTGTCGCCGCACGACGGCCAGGCCGACGCGGGCATCAAGATCGTCGATCGCCTCAAGGACGGCAGCCTTGACAAGAAAAAGATTCGCAAGGCCCTCGAAAATCGCAATGGTAAAGCCGACAAGATCGAGATCGTCAACGGCAAACCGCATTGGGTTAAAGTCGATCTCGTCAAGCTCGAACAGGACGACGCTAAAGGTGAGAAGAAGCAGCCCGCCGGCGATCCGAAGCAGCCGGTCATCGGCCCGGAAAACCTGCTCAAGGAGCATCGCGAACGCCAGGCGGTCGAGGAACAAAAAATCCGCCAGACCGTCGAGGACGCCATTCAGCAAGCCCGCCGTAGTTTAAAAGCCGATCCCGAAGGCACGTTGGACATGCTCAAATCGCTGCTCAATCGCGTCAAGGACCATCCCGATCTCGGCGTCCAGGTTCGCGACGCGCTCGGCACCCGCTTGCAAGAAACGCTGCGAACGTCGGCCAC
>DAIOGM010000483.1:0-925 GCA_036745215.1 Gemmataceae bacterium | reverse complement strand
CGCATCAAACTGACCAAGCAAGAGCAAATCCTGGCCGCGTCCGTGACCGCGCAAAACATCATTCGCGATCAGGAACGCAAGTCGTTTGAGGATCGCGTGGACGCCCAGTTCCGCGTGTACAAGAACCTCATGACCGTCGCCCGCTTCGAGGAAAAAACCAAGATGGACCTCCTCGACGCCATGGTGCGAATCCATGACGAGGCGCGGCTCAAAGGTTACGCGGTCCCTGTCGCCGCCAAGGCGAGCTACGACATCGCTCTCGCGGCGTTGCCGTTGCAGCAGCACAATTCGTTGATCCGCATCCGTGAAGAAAAGTGGCTGTCGGTGCTCATGCAGGTCGAGAAATCGCACATTCCGTATCCCGACGAGCCGGGCATCTACTTCCCGCCGCTCGCCACGTGGAAAGCGATGATCAAGGCCCGCAAGGACAAGTACGAAGTCACCAGCCTGCCCGATGATGAAAAGGGCCGCGAAAGCGCCAACGCGATCAAGCGCATGCTCGATCAGGTGATCGATACCAAGGGCTTGCAAGAGCCGGTCAAGCTGAAAACGGCGCTCGAGTATTTCGCAGACAAGTTCGGCGGTAATCTGCCGATCCTGATCGATCGCGAAGCGTTTGCTGTCGAACTCGGACCCGAGGCGCCCGATCCGTATGAAGAAGAAGTCAAGCTGCCGCCGGTTCCAACCAAGATGGCCATGCAGCTTGCCCTGCGTCTGGTTCTCGCCCAGGTCGGCAAGGGCAACGCCACCTATTTGATCCGCCGTGAATTCATCGAAATCACGACCAACAAACGCTACATCGAAGACAAGGTCATCCGCATCTATCCCGTCGGCGATCTCGCCATGCCGATCGGCAATCCCATGATGCAGCAAATGATGGGCGGTATGGGCGGCATGATGATGGGCGGCATGGGAGGCATGGGCG
>DAIOGM010000482.1:0-5588 GCA_036745215.1 Gemmataceae bacterium | reverse complement strand
CGAACCCAAGACCCCAGCATTAAAAGTGCCGTGCTCTACCAGCTGAGCTACGAGCGCAGATCGCGTTTTTTCCGAACGATTCTCGACGTGTGCGTCCCCTCCCGCCGAACGACAAAAATAGCTACCCGCATTCAACGAGTAGCCCGGCGTCACGGCAACCACCATTTTGAGAAGCGCACGTCCTGACAATAACCAATTCTACCGATGCACCGCGCCGCCGGAAACCCCGCAGGTTCGACAAACTGAGGAATCCGCGCGAGGATTTTCACTTGACGCACGCGCCGATGGGCAAATGTTGGTCACCAGCCGAGGTCGAGTTGATTCAGACGCTTGCGAATTTCCGGCAAATCGCCAACGACGATGGCGCCGTCCGTGCCGCCCCAGACGAGCCGCCGGGCCGGGCGGTCAAAGGCAATCGCAACGAGGTCGGTGTCCGGCGTGAGATTGACCACGGGTTTCGTCGCGCGATGGTAATGCACGGAGCAACTCGGCTTGGCGCCGTGGTTCAAGATGCCGTGGTATTCGGCGCCGCCCGCCGCCGCGTGAGCTCGGAAATCGAGTTGGGCCCCCGGTTGGCCGTCCGGTATCTTGATGCCGATTGCGGGCAAGGATTCCGTGGGCATGAAATAGAAAACGTTTCCGGAAGGCTCGAGGATCAGCTGTGCAGCCATCGTATTTCGGTGAATCTCGTGCGACCACGTCGATTTTCCAGTTGCTAGCTCGATGATCTTGACCGAGCGCTGGTCGCCGTCGCGGCCCCCTACCCCTTCCATGACCAGGTGGCGTCCGTCGTTCGCCGCGACGACGAGATAAATGTGGCGATTGAAGTCGGCAACCTCGGCGACGACGCGGCGCGGATCGGCGGCGGTCAATTCACGGATTCGGCCAACGCGGGGGTGTTCGCGCCAGTCCATGGCGGAGTCCGGTAACGCCTGGCCGCTGGCAATTTCAGTCTGGAATTGCCAGAGTCGATTGGTCTGGTCGAAAACGAGCTTGTTTTGCAGGCCGGGCGGGAGCTTCCAGCGGCGCATTTCGGCATGGGATTCGACGTTCCACAGGCGGACCTCGCCGGCATGGGCGGCGCTCACGGAAAACGCGAGGCGTCGGCCGTCGGGACTGAAAGCAAGCCCGGCGTTGTCCGCGTATGCGCCGGGCGGCGCCGCGAAAATGGCGCGCAGTTGACCCGAGTCCAGGTCCCACAGGCCGACGTCCCAGTTGTGCGCCAGCGCCGCGAGATGACGGCCATCCGCGGAGATGGCGATCGATTCGATTTGCGCGGACAAGCCGGACAAACGATGCAACCCGCGCCCCGCGGACAAATCCCAGACGGTAACGCTGGGCGCGGCGAAGACGCCTTGGCTACTGACGGCGAGTTGGCGACCGTCGGGTGAAAACGCTAACCCGCTCACGTAATCCGTGCCGTGCGGATCGCGCAACCGCAACAGTAGGTGACCGCCGGCGACGTTCCAGAGCCGGCACTCCTCCCTACCGGCCGACGCGAGGAGGGTTCCATCGGGGCTGAAGGCGAGCGTCAAGATTTCGCGCGGGGAGCCGCGGCAGAACGCGATAGGCAGCCGCGCCTCCCAATCCCAGATGGTGACGGTCCCCCCCGCATCGCCGACCGCAAGATACTCGTTTGCCGGCTGACCGGATCCGTCCTGGGAAAGGCGCGCCGTGCGGCCGAAGGCGAGGCTGGTCGTTGCCACATTACTTGTCGGCAGTTCGGCGAGAACCTTTTTTTCTTTCAACGACCACACTATCACGCGCTGTTGTCCCGACTCAGCCAATGCCATGCGATCGGACCCATTGGAAAAAGCCACGGCATCGGCGTGATGCGCAAAACTTGCGACGACGGAGTCCGACGCGACGTTCCACACCAGCGTCTGTTTTCCGACCGAGGCCGCCACATGGGCAATTGGCGCACTCATCACAAGCACGGGCTCGGTCGCGTCGGCGGCAGGTGGCGCCATCGGCAGACGAAGCTCGCGAACCTGCTTGCCTTCCAGTACATTCCACAGAACGATCTTTTCCCGGCGATCTTGAAAAACGAGCTGGAGCGGAGTCCCGTGCGCGTCGAAACCGACGGGGCCTTCTCCGGGCAAGGTGGATGGCCTTTCCTGGTCCGAATCGCTCACCCACAAGCGCGCGGGCACGGCGTTCTTCGAAGCGGAGCCATTGCTGCCGCCGATGAGCAGGCTTTTGCCGTCCGCCGCGAACGCGACCGAGGAAGCCGGCCGCGGGAAACGCTTGACAAGCGTGGCATCCAGTCCGAGCAGCGTCGCCGCCGCCAGGTCGCGCAGCCGTTCGTCGCGCTGGATCTGGGCCGCCTCGCGCACGAGCGTCCACGCTTCCTGAGACCAGCCGTTGTTGGCGCGGACAAGCTGGAGCCGTTGCGCTTGCTGCATGAGCGATTCGCGGCGTTGCAGTTGCGAGTTGCGAAACTCGACGCGCTGTTGTTCTTCGGCGGCGGAGGCGCGCAGCTCGGCTTGCTTGGTCTCCGCTTGCAAATAAACCATGATGGAAACCGCGATCGCCGCCAGCAAAAAAAGCAGCGACGTCAGGCCGACGGCCCAGCCGCGATTGCGACACGCCCACATCCACACGCCGCGAATGAGCCGCACCGGTCGAGCCGTCGTCGGCTCTCCGTTGAGCCAGCGCCGCAGGTCCGCCGCCAGCTCGCCGGCGTACGGGTATCGCCTATCGACGCTCTTGTACATCGCTTTCCGGCAGATCGCGGCAAGGTCCGCCGGCACGTTGCGGACGAGCGTCGCGATCGGAATCGGTTCGTCCTCAAGGACTTTTTGCTTGATCTCCTGGTACGTGTGTCCCGCGAACGGGCGACGCAACGTCAGCAATTCGTACAACGTCGCGCCCAGGCCCCACACATCGGAGCGAGAGTCAGCGAGCGCCCCCGCGGGACTCGGTTGATGTTGCTCCGGCGCCATGTATTCAGGCGTTCCCATCGGCCCCATCGTCTCGCCGGCGGCGTCGAAGGCGACGGCGGGCGCCGAGGATGGCGCCTCGACCGTTCCTGCGTAATGCGCCAGGCCGAAGTCGATGAGCCAGCAGTGCCCGAACCGATCGACCATCACATTCGACGGCTTGATGTCTCGATGCACCACGCCCGCGCCATGGGCAAACTCCAGCGCGTCCGCGGCGTCGGCCATGAGCGTCGCGATCGATCGGAGGTAGGAATTGCTCAGCGTGAGCGGGCGTTTCGACTCCGCCGGATCGCCGATGTTTTTTTCCTTGGCGCGGGGCAGATCGAGCGCGCTGGCGGACCATTGCGTGACCGCGCTGGCATGCGCGACATCCGCCGATTGAGCGAGAAACTGCTCGACCAATGCCGGCAATGCAGGCAGCGGCGCCGAGGAGTCGCGAAGATGATCGAGCGCCGCCTTGATCAAATGGTGCAAGGACGCGCCTTCGATGAACGCCATCGCGAAGAACTGCCAGCCATCGACCTCGCCGGAGACGTGAATCGGCACGATATGCGATTGATGCAGCCGGGCCAGCGCGAACTGCTCGCGTTGAAAGCGTGCTTGCCTTTCAGTTGACGCGCGGCCATAGCGCACCTTGAGGGCGACGCGCCGGTTGAGCGACAACTGCTGAGCCTCGTAGACGATGCCCATGCCGCCCGTCGCGACCCAGCGAACGATTTGAAAATCCGGCAGACGCTCGAGGTTCGGCAGCCCGAAGCCATCGCGGGACGTGACCAGCAGCCGCGACAGCGCCGCTTCCTCGGCGAAATCGGCGGACCATTGCGGATGTTCGAGGGAGTACTGTCGAACCAGGCTAGCCGCGTCGGCGGAGGTTTCCAGCTCTTCGAGAAATCGACCGAGCACTTCGGTCTTGGCGTCGTCGTCGATCAGGTCATTCGTCATCCCAGCTCGTCCTGTCCGTAACATTCTTTCCACAACTGGCGAAAATGCGCCCTGGCCCGCGCGTATTGCTGGCGCGCGGTGCCCGCCTTGATCTGCAAGATCTCCGCGGCCTGCTCCTTGGTCAGTTCGCCGAAATGGATCAGCACCATGATCTCCTGGTGCGCCGGTGAAAGTCGCGCCAGGACCTGATCGATCCTTTCCTTCAACTCCTTGCGAATGAACTTCTCGCTTGGGCTCGTGAGCGGATTCTGCAAGCCGAGGGCAAATTGCAAGGACGAACGATCCGGCCACGCCGTTTCGGCGCGGTAGTCGCGCTTTTGACTGGCGTGATAATCGTGATCGTCGCAGATGCGGTCGAGCACGATGCGGCAGAACCACGGATAAAAGGCCATGCCGGACTTCGCGAAGTCGGCCCAGCGGTCGCGGGCGCTCAGGAAAGCCGTCTGCAGGATGTCCTCCGGATCGCGCCGCGCAGCCAGCCCCGGACTGGAGCGGCAGCGCACGAAGGCGAGCAATTTCGGGTGCGCATCCTCGAACAGGGCACGCAACGAATCTAGATCGCCGTGGGCCTGGTCCGGAGGGTGCATCAGAAGTCCGTCCTATCAATAACCGGTTTCGAGTACCTAAGTGTTACCACGCCAAACGAGCAATTTCAAGCTTGCGGAAAGTCGCCGCGAATATCCGCGACTTTGGTAATTCGTGTAACACCTTCCATGGCGTATCCGGTTAAGGGTGAGAAGGGAATGAACATCAACCCAACCAAGCGGAGAAGCAGTCATGAATTCGCACGGAACGCTCATCGCGAGTCGCCTTGGCGCTATCATCGTCATGGGCGCATGTCTGACGATTTTGTTCGCGCCGGTAATCGCATTCAGTCAACCGGGCCGCACGTACACGCCGCCGCCCCCGCCACCACCTCCGCCGTCGCCGCCGCCGCGCCCGTACATTCCGCAACCGCCACCGCCGGTGAATACGCAGCAAAGTCAGATGATGCAGCAAATGAATCGCGAATCCACTCAGCGCGACACTCTCAAAACGCGACAGGATTACAACCAAATTATGCGTGCGTCGCAACCAACTAACCCGTTTGGCGGCGGCGGATTTGGCGGCGCGCCGGCAAGAAACGTCATGGTCGAGGTGATTGATGTTATCGTGACCACGGTTGAGCCCAACACGCAAGCTGCTCGCCTGGGCCTGAGGAAAGGCGACATCCTCGTTTCCTACGCCGGTCAGAACCTCGTCAGCACGCAGCTAGTTCAGAATCTCGTCAAGCTCCACGCCAATGACGTCTTGGACATCGAACTCGTCGTCATTCGCAATAATCAGACGCTCGAATTCGATGTGCAACCGGGCCGCCTCGGCGTGTTGATGCGCGTGCAAAAGCAATTCATTGTCAAGTGATCAACAACCACGGGCGCGCCAACCAGGCAAGCGATTGAACACCGGCAAGATTTCAATCTTGCCGCCACGTTTTTGAGGAAACCCGTACACCACCCTTGGGTTGGGAAATTGACAATGGAAGTTCGTCTCAAAAAAAGGCCATGCGTTCAGAAAAAAAGGGGGTTCTTCTCGAAATCTTGGCCATGGATCTCGTTTTCGGGGCCTTTCTTCTTGAGATCGGGCCGGTTCTTCTCGTTTCGAGGCCTATTCTTCTCGAAAATGTGGCCGTTCTTCTTGTTTTTTGGCCCATTCTTCTCGCGAAAA
>DAIOGM010000481.1:0-5611 GCA_036745215.1 Gemmataceae bacterium | reverse complement strand
TGTGCGTGGTGTAATCAAAAGTCGAGGGATTCGCAAGGGGGGTCGGCGGCAATATCGCGCCCGCCTTGGAGAGGTCATAATGGCAGCCGGGGATGCCATTGAACGGCAGCCGTTTGTTGGCGTCGTGGAAGCCTTGCACGCCCAGGCCGATCTGTTTCAAATTGTTGACCGATTGAATTCGGGCCGCTGCCTCGCGCACTTTCTGGACCGCAGGCACCAGGAGCGCGATCAGAATGGCGATGATGGCAATGACCACCAGCAACTCGATCAACGTGAATGCCCGTCGGCCTCTCCGGATCGCCAAATGGTTCATAGCGAACTTCCTTTCTGGTTGACGTGGGACCGACGCCGCGGTACCTTGTCCGCTGACGAGATTTCGTTCATTCCTGAAACCAATTGTCGTCGTTTGACGTTTCTGACCGCTGCCGCACGAAAAAAGTTGAATTTTCTCCTTTTTTTGGCATGACTCCATGGGGCCAGCCACCAGTCTCACCCTGATTGCCAGCCTACGGACCCCCGGCAATGACGCGGCCTGGGCACGTTTCGCCATGCTTTATGGTGAATCGATTCGAACCTGGTGCATTCAAACCTGTCGAACCTGCGGCTTACCGCCAGAAGCGGCAATGCATGTGGCGGAAGAAGCGACCGCGGATTCCATGGCCGAGATCTGGACTGCGATTCAGCGTTATCGACTTGAGCAACGACATGGCGCCGGAGGTTTTCGGGCCTGGTTGGGCACCATCACGGAACGAATCACCTGGGCAAAGATTCGCTGGCACGCCAACAAGCGGGCTCAGGGGAGCGGTGATTCAGCGCTGCGTTGGCAGATCGAGAACGTCCCGGACCCGGGTACGTTGCACGGGGCATGCAACGGCGTGATTGATCGTGAACTTCGCATCGACGCCATTGCGTTGACGCTGGGCCGCGCCAACGACCACGACCGCCGTGTCTTTCAAGAGCTGTTAAGCGTTGACAGGCCGTCGCGCGACGTGCTGCAGAAAACGGCTGCGGCCCTGGGGATTTCCATTGCCGATCTGTACCAGGTCAAATGCCGGCTGCTCAAGAAGATTCGACTCGAGTACAAACGCCTGGTTGGCGAATTCGACGCACTGTGAGGAGACGAATCGTGACTTTGTGCCCGACGGACGAAGTATTGCGTCACTGGCTTGACGAGTCGTTGCCCAGTGCGGATGCCGAAACCGCGAAGGCACATATCGACGGTTGTGAAGCCTGCCAGGGCCGGCTTGCGGAACTCACCGACCAAATGGAGAATGCGAAGTGGCCTGAGCTTGTCCAATCCATGTCGCCGCTCTGTGGGCGAATTCAATTCAACGATTTCTTGCAACTTGGACCTTCAGCGGAATTCGGCGCCTATGAGTTGATCGACGTGATAAGCCACGGCGGCATGTCCGTCGTTTATCGGGCTCGTCAACCAAGTCTGGATCGCATCGTCGCCATCAAGATGATCCTTGCCGGCCGCCATGCCGATGCGGAACAGTTGCGCCGTTTCAACACGGAAGCCCTTGCCCTCGCTCGCTTGCAACATCCGAATATCGTGCAGATTTTTGAGGTCGGCGAGCACGACGGGCTGCCATTCATCGCCATGGAGTTCGTCGCCGGCCGCAGCCTGGATAAGGAGATCTCCGGTGTTCCGCAGAATCCTCGGTGGTCCGCGGAGACGGTGCGCACCCTGGCAATCGCGGTCCAGGCGGCCCACGAATGCGGCGTCATCCATCGCGATCTCAAGCCGGCCAATGTTCTGCTTAGCGACGCGAAAGTTGCCAAGATCAGCGACTTTGGCATCGCCAAGCTCAAGGAAAACGACGGCCAAACCGGCACCAGCGAAGTGATGGGAACGCCCAGCTACATGGCCCCGGAACAAGCGAAAGGAAGCAAAAACGTAGCTACAAGTGCAGATATTTACGGCCTTGGCGCCATTCTTTATGAACTGTTGACGGGCGTTCCTCCGTTCCAGGGAGCCCCACTGGAAATCTTGATGAGGATCCAGGAAGAAGAACCTCCTCTGCCGCGAACGTTGAATGACCAGGTCGATCCGGACCTCGAAGCGATTTGTTTGCAATGCCTGGAAAAAAAGCCCCCATGCCGTTACGAATCCGCCAAGGCGCTCGCGGACGATCTGCAAAAATGGTTGGCAGGCGAACCGATTGCGGCCGAACGGCGCGGCTCCATCCGCAGGCGGTTGCAAACAATCAAAAACTGGCCGCGCCGACGCTGGGTGACCGCGCTGGCGGTCGCCCTTTCGATCGTGGCTCTCCTTGCCGCCGCGGCGACCATTGCCAATTGGCCGCGTGTCAATTGGCATCATGACGAGCCGAAAGTCTTGCAGTTGTTCGGCGACTGGCGACTCACTTTGTGGCGCGGCGACAAACTCGGTGTGATCACGGCTACGGAAATTGTCGGCGACGTTCGCAAGGCCGTGCTCAGCCACGACGAATTGGGTGAATTCGAATCGGTCGGCACCACGTTCGTGAACCTGGACGTCTCGGATCAATCGGCCGGCGCCAAGGGCCGAATCGAGGGCGAGTTCAGATCAACGAAGCTCCAAAATTCGTTGGTGCAGAAAGCGCCTTCATTGTGGGCGTCGCTAAAAGGTCAGGTTTGCTTTGACGAAAACCAGCCGTTCATCAAGCCAACCTACTGTGAGATCCACCTGCTCGAGCGCGAGTTGCATGCGTATTTGATTGGAACTCTTCGCGACACGCGGATTCCAGACCAGCGGATCAACGAGTTCGTGATGATGAAGGACCTTCAGCTCGGTGTTCTGAAGCCGCGCATGAAATTCGGTGGTCCCTGGATTGACTTTCAAACGGACGTGCGCGCAACGGGAAAGATCGAGTTCAAGGCGTTGGCGTTCGAGGCGCCCTTTGCAGCCGAAGCGGACGTGGTTTGTCGTTGTTATTTTGACCTGGAAAAAGGGGACAAGCTTACAGACCAAAAGCTTCGTCTCAAGTTTGACCCAAGCATACTCGACCTTCGAAAGCTGGAACTGTACAACACGTCTTTCAACGTTGACTCCGATGCCAACCAGAAAATGCTAAAGCAACACATCAAGCCCGAACTATTAAGGTTAACAAGTTCCATTTCCGTGTTTTCGCAAGTTGAACCGGCATTTCGGTCGTTGTTTGAAAAGGTGATCGTGACGAAACTGTCCATTGATTCAGATCCGCCCAACGGCGAATGGATAACGGTTCGAATTGAATTTGGTTCCGCCAAGAACAGATGACTTCGCCGACGACGGAACGGCCCTTCTTGATCCGCGCGCATATCACGCCGAGCAACGAGCGAGGTTGACACCTCAGACCAACGAGCCCCGGCGAGCCGAGCTCCGTAAGGAGCCGGTTGAGGATGCGCAAACTCAACCGGCGGCTTACGCCGCTCGGCTCGCCAGAACTTGACTCAAGCGCTATGAGTTATGCGGCTCAAGGATTCGTCGCACCACTTTGAGGCAACCCGAAAACGAAGCGGTGACAATGCACCAGGGGCGTTGTCATGGGGCCCGCCGGACCGGCTCGCCCCAATAGGGATTCCAACCTAGTTCGGCAAAAATCGTCCAGCACGTTGCGCCAAGATGCGGTCTGCGATAATAGACCCACGGCTCCTCCGGCGTGTTCGGGCTCCACGATTTTTGGAAGCCGGTCGTCAAGCGATCACGCGACGCGGCGAAGACGCCTCCTTGCGCGGGGTGGGGCGCCTTGACGATCCCCTGGGCACGAAGCGCCGCGAGCGCGGCATCCGCCTCCGCGTGCTTGCCGAGAAAACGAAACGCCACGCACATCTGGGCGGTGCCTTCCCACCAGACGCCGTCACGGTCGGTGTCGAAATCATAGCCGGCGTGCGTTGTGCCGAGCGGAACCTTGCAGGCCTTCGCCGCCCAGGCCACGGCGGGCCCAAAGCGATCGGCATCACGGAACGCCAAAAGCGACCAGGCCTGCACGTCGAGCGGAATTGGTTTGGGATTCACGCTGATGCCGTCGGCCGCGGTACCAGTGAAGAGATGGCCGTCTTTTGCGTTCCACATTTTCGCCACGAATCGGTCGGCATGGTCCGCCAGGGCGCGGAAGCGAGCATTGCCCGTCGCGCTGGCGAGGCGATGGTAAGCACAGTAGAGATCGATCGCGTGCTCCGTCGAGCGCCACGGCGATTTGATTTGGGGCGGGTCTCCCTTTTTGGCCGGCTCAAAGCCTTCCAACCCGCCGTGAAAACCGCCGGCGCCCTCCGTCGTGAAGGCGTTCGTGTCCATCCACTTGCCCAGTCGAACCGCCGTCTGAAGATAGAGCGAATCGGCGTTTTTGCCCGTGGCTTGCCAGTAGTTCAAAAGGCCGATAATGGTCCACGCGGTGTTGCCGCAGTCGCTTCCGGCGTAGTAGCCGTCTTCAAACCACTGGCGCTTTTGAAAATCCCACCAGCCCGGCATCCGCATCGGCCCCGCGGCGCCGCGCGCGCCGGCGCTGGCCAGATCGCCGCACATGTAGGCGTTGCGCACCCGATGGTCGCGAAAGAACCGATCGTGCTCGACGGCATAAACAATCGCATCGGCAATAAGCTTGGCGCGCGCCAGCTCTCCCGCCGCCGTCAAGGCGGAGATCGCCAGCGCCTGGTCGTAAACGAAACAAACGTTGCGGAAATGCTGATCGGGCATGTCCTTCGCTTCGGCAAAGTAACTGCGGACGAACCGCGGCTCCTTGATCCGCAGTGCCTGTCCCTTGGGCCCGAATTCAATGCGAACTCGGTCGAGAAAAAAAACCGATCCGAGCGGATTCTGCGTATTGTTGGTCGCCCAAACGAAACACTCGGAGAGTGGCCGCTTCAGCGCGGAGGGCGGAATCCGCAGGCTGATCTTGCGAAATTCCTTCGTTAGAACGTACGGCGGCCGCATGGGATCGTCGCTGAAGACTTTGAATTCCGCCTTCGCGCCGGCACGCTCGCCGCGCACCAGAAAACTAAGGACGACGTCCTCGCCCGGAAATACATATCGGCTCAAGTCGTACTCGACGGGCTTGCCGCGTTCTTGATGCGACTGCCAACCGCAGGCGACCCACATGTCGGTCCCCTTGGTTGCGAGTTCGCGCGGATATTCGACGCGGAGGCAATGAGGCCCGTCCGCGGTGCCGATCGCCCAGCGCTCGTCGAATACCTTCGCGACCCAGGGCGGCTCCGGCTTGGGCGGGACCAGGTCGCCCATCCACTTCGAGGGGAACAGATGACAGCCGCCCGATGCGTGGTCGTCATAGAGAATAAAACCCGGGGCGTGAAAGCGATCGTGTTCGCGCGCGATGTAAGCGAGGGCTGCCGTAACCGCTTCCGGCAACGGGGCTTTCTTGAGGCCCTGGGCGTCTGCAAAACGCGGGTTGGCGGACGTTAGCACCAAACAAAAGCCGACAATGACGTTTCGCATCTTCATGGCTGAACACCTTGGGATTGCAGCTCACGCTAGTATTCTTGAGTCGCATAACTCATAGCGCTTGAGCTAATTCCTGGCGAGCCGAGCGGCGAAAGCCGCCGGTTGAGTTTGCGCATCCTCAACCGGCTCCTTACCAGTACTCTCAGGGTTGTATAAATGACGCAAAGCAGCTGCAATTCAAGTAGTTAC
>DAIOGM010000480.1:0-5624 GCA_036745215.1 Gemmataceae bacterium | reverse complement strand
TCCGGGGACCGTCCCACGAAAAAGATGTTGGTAATAGATAGGGCTCCGCCTGGGACGCAACTGCCGCGAGGCTCTGCCTCGCCGAACCCGAGTAATACTGAGCCATCGCGCGGCACGCCGAGGCGGAGCCTCGAGGCAGTGCGGTCCCAGGCAGAGCCTGGGACCGAGGGTCGAATGTCGTCATCACGCTCCGCGTACGTTGCGCTGTTGCAACTTCGGCATTTTCAGCGTAAAACCACGTTATCCCAACCCTTCCCGCTGTACCGTCAAAGGTGCTTCCGTGCGATCATCCATTGGTCGATTCTTGAATTTATTTTGTCTCGGAACGTTCATCACCCTTCCCGGCGGCCTGGCTTACGGCGGCGAGACCATTTATCAGCAAAAATGCGCACGCTGCCACGGCAAGGCAGGTGAAGGGAGCAAAGCGCATCCGAATCCGCTCATCGGCAATCGCTCCGTTGAACAATTGACCAAATACATCGCCAAACGAATGCCCGAAGATGCGCCCGGCACCTTGAGCGCCGCCGACTCCGCGAAGGCCGCCGCTTATATCTTCGATGCGTTCTACTCGCCGGCCGCTCAAGCTCGCATCAAGGCGCCGCGCGTCGAACTCGCCCGGCTCACCGTCAACGAATATCGCAACGCCGTCGCCGATCTGGTCGGCACGTTCCAGTTCGCCGGCAAGGGCATGAACACGAGCAAAGCCGGCAAGGACGAGCAGGGCCTGCGCGGCCAATATTTCACGGGCGGCGCCGGCAAAAAAGGCGGTGGACGAACGCAAGCATTCGCACGCGTCGATCCGGTCGTCCATTTCGATTTCCTCAAGTCCACTCCCGATTTCGACAAGCTCAAGACGCCGGAAATCGCGGCCAACTGGCAAGGATCGGTCATCGCGCTCGACACGGGATTGTACGACTTCATCGTCCGCACGGAGCATTCGACGAAGTTGTGGGTCAACGACATGAAGAAGCCGCTCATCGACGCCTCGATCAAGTCGGGCAACGACACGGAATTTCAGGGCTCCATTTACTTGCTGGCCGGGCGCGCGTATCCGATTCGCCTGGAGTTCTCACGCGGCAACGTCGGCGTGCGCAAGGACCCGAAGGAGAAGCTGCTCAAGGAGAAGACGACCATCTCGCTCGAATGGAAGGCGCCGCGCCGCTCGGTCGAGGTGATTCCACAGCGCAACCTGATTCCGGAGAGCGTCGGCACGTCGTTCGCGCTGTCGATCGCGTTGCCGCCGGACGATCGCAGCGCCGGCTACGAACGCGGCACTGCCATTTCCAAGGCGTGGGTGCAGGCGGCGACCGACGGCGCCATCGACACCGCGAGCTACGTGAGCGCCAACCTCGCCGAGTTGAGCGGCGTCGCCAACGACGCGGCCGATCGCAATGCCCGGCTTCAGGATTACTGCGTCAAGTTCGCCGAACGCGCCTTCCGCCGACCGCTGACGGAGGAACAGAAGAAACTCTTCATTGATCGCCAATTCGAAGCGGCCAAGGAACCGGAAACGGCGGTCAAGCGCGTCGTCCTCCTGGTGATGCACTCGCCGCGTTTCCTTTATCGGGAAGCGGACGCTCATTCTCCCCTCGCCCCTGGCGGGAGAGGAGTCGGGGGTGAGGGGGATCCCTTCGATGTCGCTTCGCGAATTTCGTTCGGCCTTTGGGATTCGTTGCCCGATGCGGCGCTCAACAAAGCCGCGGCCGACGGACAACTCAAGACGCGCGCCGATGTGATCCGCGAAGCCGAACGCATGATGGCCGATCGCCGCGCCCGCGCCAAGATGCGCACGTTTTTCTTGCGCTGGCTGCAACTTGACGAGGTTGCCGAATTGGCGAAGGACGCCAAGCACTTCCCCGGATTTGACGCGAACGTCGTCACCGATCTGCAATCGTCGCTGGAAATATTCCTCGACGAAGTGATGTGGTCGGACAGGTCGGATTATCGCCAGCTACTGCTGGTGGACCATTTGCATCTGAATGGCCGACTCGCGAAACTCTACGGCGGCGATCTCCCCGCCGACGGCCCGTTCAGCAAGGTCACGTTCACGTCCGGCGAACGCGTCGGCCTGTTGACGCATCCATTCCTCTTTGCGAATTACTCCTACGCGGCAACGAGTTCGCCGATCCATCGCGGCGTGTTTCTGGCTCGCAACGTGCTCGGCGTGACGTTACGTCAGCCGCCCGACGCGTTCACGCCGCTCGCGCCGGAGCTGCATCCAAAGCTCAACACGCGCGAACGCATCACGCTGCAAACCAGTCCAAAAGACTGCCGCAGTTGCCACGGCATCATCAACCCTCTGGGATTCACGCTGGAGAACTTCGACGCCATCGGCCGATTGCGCGACATCGAGAACGGCAAGCCAATCGACCCGACCGGTTCGTTCACCACGCGTTCCGGCACAACTGAGAAGTTCAACGGCGCCCGCGACCTCGCGAAGTACGTCGCCAACAGCGATGAGGCGCATGAGGCGTTTGTCGCGCGAATGTTTCATTACATCGTCCGCCAACCGGTGCTGGCGTACGGCCCGGACAAGCTGAACGAGCTGCGCCGCGACTTCGCGAAGAACGATTGCAACATGCGGCGGCTCGTGGTTGAGATAGTTGCGCAAACGGCGCTGGCCAAGCCGCTTCGTTCAAATCCATAGTTGATTTATAAGTCACACCGTGTTACGATGGTTTATTGGATATGGACGCCGCCATTATCTGGGATCTAGAAGATGATTCCGATGGCAATGTCCAACACCTCCTCGAACACGACATCTCCATGGACGAAGCGGAGGAGGTGTTGTTCGACCCACAAAGCAGTCGGGCGCCGAGTCGCTCATCGGGCCTGCCGACCGCATTTGGATGGACCTCAACGGGCCGGCATCTCGCCGTGGTTTATGAACTGGTGGATGACGATCCATTGACATTGCGGCCAGTCACTGCGTACGAAGTGCCGCCGCCTCGTCCAAAGAAAAAACGGAGAAAGAGATGAGCACCCGACGTGTTTTTCGTCCAAATCGAAAACCGGCCGCTGAAAAAAATCGAGAGCGCGCGCTCCGCGACAAAATACAAAGACAAAAGCCCACCCTGGAGGATTTGATTGCCGCCGGCGATTGTGATCCTGAGTCGGTGATGTCGATGGGAATGTATTTCGACGTGCAGGGGGTGCTCAAGGCGTTGAAGGCGGAACGTGAACGACTCGGCCTGACCATTTCCGACGTCGCCGAGCAATCGGGGCTTGATCGAGCCGTGGTCAGCCGGCTTGAAAACGGCAAACAAGACAATCCGACTGTTGCAACTCTCATGCGTTACGCAGCGGCAGTGGGGAAGCGATTCGTGTGGTCGTATGAGGACGCGGGCACGAAAGCCGCGAATGGCAATGGAAAATCGAGACGAGGCAAACGGGCGCTGGCGTGATTGCGGCATATCAAGTAAAATCGAGGATTGGTGCGAGTATTCCCTACCATGCCCCCAAACGAGAAGTGCCCAAATTGCCTTGAGATGATTGAGGATTGGCATGTCGAATGGTACGAAACGGAGCAATCGGCGCTTTATCAAGGTCTTGCGGCAATGGATTGTCCTCTTTGCGGTCAGTCAGTCGGATTTCATAAAGGCACCGTCGGGCCGGCTGCCGCTGGTGTTCCTCTAGTGAAGAGGCACGCTCATAAGGCGGCGGAATGGGCTACTTTGGGGGCAGCGTACGGTGGCGGAACCCTGTCTGGTTATCTTTCCAATGCCGGACCAGGCGCCCAATATGCGAACTATTGGCCGATACTAGAAGTTCATCTAGCCGACCAAGACGAGAAAGCAAAAAACCAGGGGCCATAGCCATGCCAATCCTGACACCACAAGAAAAAGACTTTTTGGACGTATTTCTTCACGAGGCTACGACTTCTCCCTTTTTCCGAGGGCCGGCTACGAAAGCGCTTTACGCGATCGGAGTGGAGTATAGAGATATCTCGTACCTCGCCTGGGCGTACGACCAGGAAGTTTCCCGAACGAGTTTCGAATGGGGCCACGCGGCCGAGGTGGCGCCGCCGTTACCATGGCCAACTCGGGAAGCGGTATTGTCGCGTAACAGTGAAATCCAACATATTTGGGAGAAACATCAAGGTCGCATTCATGCGCGCAAAGACTGAAGTTCAACGATTCGAAAGGAATTGCGCTATCCAAAATCGCCCGCTTCCTTAGAACATTCTTGACTCCCCCAACGCCTGATGATAAGTTCACCATACCTTCCTCCCAATCCACTTGGAGCCGCCAAACATGACCCAGCGTACGCGCCGCGAATTCATCCGCGACATCGGTATCGCCGCCTCCGCGACGCCGTTCATCCTGAATCTGCCCAGCATCGGCTTCGCCAATCAGCAGCGGCGCAAGCAGCGGCTCGTCGTCATGTTCAGCCCGGACGGCGTCATTCAGAATAACTTTTGGCCGGACGCGGAAGGCAATTTGGCGGACATGACGCTCAAGGAAAGCTTGAGCCCGCTGGAGCCGTTCAAGAATCGCGTGTTGACGCTGCATGGCGTCTGCGATCGCGTCCGCGGCGACGGCGACGCACACATGCGCGGCATGGGCTGCTTGCTCACCGGCGTCGAGCTTTTTCCCGGCAACGTGCAAGGCGGCAGCGATACGCCGGCCGGCTGGGCGCGCGGCATCTCCATCGATCAAGAAATCAAGAACCACCTCCAGCGCGACGCCGCCACCCGCACCCGCTTCGGCTCGCTCGAGTTCGGCGTCATGGTCCCCAATCGCGCCGATACCTGGACGCGCATGGTTTACGCCGCCGCCAATCGGCCCATCGCGCCGATCGATGATCCTTATCAGATGTTCAATCGCCTCTATGGCCGCATGCGCGATCGGGAAACCGTCGGCAGCGTCCTTGATGACGTGCGCGGCGACCTGCAGCGCGTCGCGTCCGCCGTCAGCGCGGAGGATCGCCGGCTGCTCGAAGAACACACGACCTTTGTCCGCGAAATGGAACGCGACCTGCGCTCCAGCGGCGGCGCCGCTCCGCATGCCGCGCCTCAGCTGGAAGCGAACGTGCGAAACGAAAACGCCAACATCCCGCGCAACTCACGCATGCAGATCGACCTGATGGTCAACAGCTTCGCCAACGACTTTAGCCGCATCGCGACGCTGCAATTCACCAACTCGGTCGGCAATGCCCGCTTCACCTGGCTCAACATCACTGAAGGCCAGCACGAACTCTCGCATCGGCCGGACACCGATCGTCCCGCCCAGGACAATCTCACGCGCATCAACAAATGGTACTGCGAACAACTCGCCTACCTGACGCGCCGCCTCTCCGAGACGCCCGAACCCGGCGGCCCGGGCACGCTGCTCGACAACACGCTCATCATCTGGACCAACGAACTCGGCAAAGGCAACTCGCACACGCTCGACAACATCCCGTTCATCCTCGTCGGCGGCGGCCTCGATTTCCGCATGGGCCGTTCGATCCGCTATGCCCGCGTGCCGCACAATCGCCTGTTGTTGTCGTTGGCTCACGGCTTCGGCCATCGCATCGACCGTTTCGGCAACCCCAACTTCTGCGGCGACGGCCCTTTGCGCAACCTCAGTTAACCACAGATGAACACGGATAAACATAGCGCGGCACAGCCGCAACCGAAAGGG
>DAIOGM010000479.1:5379-5632 GCA_036745215.1 Gemmataceae bacterium | reverse complement strand
GTTCGCGATCCGATTCGCGGCACCGAGATGTGGCGCAAGACCGATGTGCCGTCCAATTCGCATGCGTTTGGCGATGATCAATATTTGTTCCTCGTCGAGGTCAACGAAAACGGCGCGTTCGGCGCCGGCCGCACGATTCGGGCCAGCGACGGCGAAACGCAGAACGTCCCCGATTTCTCGAACGCGTATCAAGCGAAGGTTCGCCTCTACGGCCGGCAGATTCTCGCGGCCCAGGGCGATCGCCAGAACTTCA
>DAIOGM010000479.1:0-5369 GCA_036745215.1 Gemmataceae bacterium | reverse complement strand
CGCGGGCAAGGACGTCTGGTCGAAGCAGTTCCCGGCCGGCTCCACCGTGATGCGCACCGAAGATCCGGCTATCACCGGCGTCGTCGAGCCGAACGGCAAGGTCACCATCCTCGAAGCTCAGACGGGCAATGCGCTCATGGTCAGCTCGGTCGCCCAGTTCCGCGTCGGACCGCAAGATTTGCAAGGCCTCAAGGATGTCCTGCTCCTGCAAGACAGCGAGCGGTACTACATCGCGCTCAACAAGCCGGTGGATCGCAACAAGATCCCGGCCGACCTGCAATCGAACTTCAACAACAGCACGCGCTGCTATCCGATCAACGGCTGGTTCGTCGCCTTGCACAAGACCGACGGCCAAATGAAGATCGGCGAGCGCAACATCGCCTGGAAGAAAGGCGAACTAGCCTGGCACAGTCATACGCCGCTTTCGAACCAGATGATCGTGCTCGAACAGTTCGACAGCAATCCGGTGCTGATGTTCACCGTCCGCTACAACGAGCTCACCGCCAACGGCGGCAATCGCTGGATGTCGGTCACGCAGAGCATTCAGAAGTCGAGCGGCAAGTGGGTTCACGAGAGCGTGCTGCCGATCAACGGCCAGCCGATGTTTTCCGGGCTGTTCATTGACATGAAATCGCGCACGGTCAACCTGATGTCCGTCGGCCCGCGCGGCGCGATCCAGCATTTCGTGGACGACGGCAAGGGGCCGCCGGCGTTTCCGGTTGGCGCATTGAACGTACCGGGCGGCAGACCGGTCAATGACGCCTTGGTGAATCAGCCAATAGGCAATGCAGGCGCGCCGGGATTGCCCGGCCAGCCAGGCAGGCTCGGGTTCGGCGGCGCCATTGTCCTGCCGCCTGGAGGCATCCAAATCCTCCCGGCCAAAGACGTTCCGATCCGGAAACGCTAAGAATAACGAACGCTTGACTGGCACTTTTTCCGCCACAAGGCGTTAAAATTGAATAAAGAGTTAGCATTTGTGCCCCGATTCGTTTAATAGTTGGTAGAACCCCTACTTTGCGCCTCTCCTTCCTTCGAGGAGCTGTCATGAATTTGTGCAAACGTTTCAGCGTCGCGGCCGTCTGCTTCGGCATCACGGTCGGTCTTGCGTCGCGCGCCAACAGCGAGCCGATCCCTGAGGATATGCAGAAGCACGTCTCCAAGGGCCTGGAATGGCTCAAGAAGACGCAGGGCAAGGACGGCACCTGGAGCGCCAACGGGCAGAATCCCGTCGCCATGACGTCGCTCGCCGGTTTGGCTCTGCTCATGGAAGGCAGCACGACGACGCAGGGCAAATATCAAGAACAAATCAGCAAGGCCGCCGAATGGCTCATCAACCGCAGCAATCGCGGCGGCACCCGCAACGGCCTCATCGGCATGCCCGAGAATCCGGGCGAGTCCGGCCGCTACATGTACGGGCACGGCTTCGCGATGCTTTTTCTCGCGTCCTGCTACGGCGAGGAAAATGACAAGGAACGCCGCGATAAGTTGAAAGACGTTCTGACGCGATCCGTCACCTATTGCGGCAGCGCGCAATCGACGCAGGGCGGCTGGTTCTACACCTCGAAAACCGAAGGCCACGACTCCGACGAAGGCTCGGTGACGGTGACGCAGATGCAAGGCATCCGTGCCTGCCGCGACGCCGGCATCCCGGTGCCGAAGGAAATCTCCAAGAAGGGCTACGATTACCTGAAGAAATCGACGACGCCCGACGGCGGCGTGGTGTATAGCCTCGGCCGCGGCGGCATCGGCGCTCCCGCGGGCGGCGGACGCCCTGCCCTGACGGCGGCGGCGATCGCCTGCTTCTTCGCGGCCGGCGAATACAAGGACCCAAACGTCCAGAAGTGGTTCCAGTTCTGCAAACGCCAGATCCCCGACGGCGGCGGTGGCGGCGGCGGCCGGCTCGGCCACGATGAATACACGCACTTCTATTATGCTCCGTCCATCTACTTCCTCGGCGAGGAAGGCTGGAACAAGATGTTCCCCAACGAGGCCAAAGGCGCCGGTCTGAGCTGGAAGCGTTATCGCGACGGCTTCCTCGCGAACATCTGCAAGAACCAATCCGCCGACGGCAGCTGGCCCCAGGGCGGCGGCTGGTCGGTCGGCCCCGTGTACTCCACGGCCGTGTATTGCACGATCCTGCAACTGGACAACAACTGTTTACCCGTTTTTCAACGATAGACTTGCACCCGCCGCTCGTGGCGTAGCAAATCGAACCTGCTGCGCCGCAAGCGGCCTTGGCTTTTTTCGCATGTTAGAGTTCCCACACCTCTCCATGCCGGTCCGCCACCCTGCCTGCGGACGTCAAAGCCGCGAACTTAGAAGCAGCAATCCGCCTTCACCGCGCGTGCGGCGAAGCACGCAATGTTTTACCATTTTTTGGACACCACCGAGCAACCGATGAACGACTTCAAAGAACCCAAGACCGCCATTCCCGTCAACACCGCCGAGCTCACCCGCGACGACCTCGCCGCCGCCGACAAGCTCAAGGCCGCGTACAAGAGCCTGTGCCAGCAGCTCGGCCGAGTCATCGTCGGTCAGGAGCAGGTCATCGAGGAGCTGCTCATCGCGCTCTTCAGCCGAGGCCACTGCATCCTGGAAGGAGTGCCCGGCCTGGCCAAGACCTTGATGATTTCGTCCTTGTCGAAGTGCTTGTCGCTCGACTTTAGCCGTATTCAGTTCACGCCCGATTTGATGCCGTCGGACATCACGGGCACGGAAGTCATCGAAGAGAACCGCTCGACCGGCACGCGCGAGTTCAAGTTCATCCCCGGCCCCTTGTTCGCGAACATGATCCTCGCGGACGAAATCAACCGCACGCCGCCCAAGACGCAGGCCGCGCTTCTGGAAGCCATGCAGGAACGCCAGGTGACGGTCGGCCGCATTCGCCACAAATTGCAGGACCCGTTCTTCGTCCTCGCGACGCAGAACCCGATCGAGCAGGAAGGCACGTATCCGCTGCCCGAAGCGCAGCAGGATCGCTTCATGTTCAAGATTTTCGTGAAGTATCCGAGCTTCAAGGAAGAGTTCGAAATCGCTCGCCGCACGACGACGTCAACTCAAGATGAGATTTCGCCGGTGCTGTCGGGCGATCAGATTCTCGAATTGCAGCGACTCGTCCGCCGCGTGCCGGTGACGGACCACGTGCTCCACTATACGCTGGCCCTCGTGCGCCAGACACGGCTCTCGGAGCCGGGGGCGCCGAAGTTCATCAAGGAATGGCTCTCGTGGGGCGCCGGTCCTCGCGCCGTGCAATATTTGGTGCTCGGCGGCAAGGCGCGGGCCCTGCTCTATGGCCGCACGCATGTGCAGACCGACGACATCCAGGCGCTCGCGCTGCCGGTGTTGCGTCATCGCATTTTGACGAACTTCACGGCCGCGTCGGAAGGCATCTCCACCGACAAGGTGATCGATCGCATCCTGCGCGACACGCCGTCCAAGGAAGGCGAACTGACCAAGGACGAGCGTTTCAAGAAAATCTTCGCGTCCTAGTTTGCACGCCGCTTGTCGTTTAGCGCTCGCGTTGAGGCGCCGGCATCCCGGCGCTTCAACGCGAGCGCGAAGCCGCAAGCGGCAGGAGCACACCGTGGCCAAAACCCTCGACGATCCCAAGCGCTTCCTCCACCCAGAGACGATCGCGCGCATCTCCCAGCTCGATTTGCGCGCCAAGAAAGTCGTCACGGGCTTCATCAGCGGCATGCACCGCAGCCCGTTTTTCGGGCACTCCGTCGAGTTCGTGCAGCACCGCGATTACACGCCGGGCGACGACATTCGCCATCTCGACTGGAAAGTCTGGTCGAAGACCGACAAGTTTTACATCAAGCAGTACGAGGCCGAGACGAACCTGCGCTGCCAACTCGTGGTGGACGTCTCGAATTCGATGCACTACGGCACGGGCTCGCTGAATAAGTATTCATATGCCTGCACGGTCGCGGCGTCGCTGGCGTACATGCTTTTGCATCAACAAGACGCGGTCGGCCTGATCACTTTCGATGAGGACGTGCGCCAGGTCATTCCGTCGCGCAGCGCTCACAACCACCTCGACGCGGTCATCAAGGCGATGCACGTCAGCAAGCCGCGCGACAAGACGAACATCGAACGCATCCTGCGCCGCGTCGCGGAGAACATTCCCAATCGCAGTATGGTGGTGCTGGTGTCGGACATCTTCGTCGATCGCGACATGTTCTTCCGCGGCATGGAAATGCTCCGGCACGGCCGGCACGATATTCTCGTCTTCCACATCATGGATCATGAGGAGCTGTCGTTCCCGTTCTCCGGCACGACGCGCTTCGAGGACCTGGAAGGGCCGGACGTCATCACCTGCGACCCGCGGGCGCTGCGCGACGGCTACATCGAGGTCGTTGAAGAGTATCTGACGGAAGTGCGCCGCGGCTGCGCTCGCAAGGGCATCGATTATCAGATGATCAGCACGAAGGATTACATGGACGCTTCGTTGTCAAAGTTCCTGCATCATCGCCAGGCCATGGCGAAGGCGCCTGCGAAGTCGCAAGCCCCGCAATGATTTTTCGCCGCTTGCGGCTTCGCGCTCGCGTGGAAGCGCCAGGATTACGGCGCTTCCACGCGAACGCGAAGCCGCAAGCGACGCCAAGACACCAGAGATTGACCTGCCATGGGCGCATTATTCCTCCATCCCGGCTTCCTCATCATCGCCGCCGCGCTGGTGAGCGTGCCGATCATCATCCACTTGATCAACCGCATGCGCTTCAAGCGCATCCGCTGGGCGGCGATGGAGTTCTTGCTCAAGGCCCAGAAACGCACGCGCCGCCGGCTCATCATCGAGCAGCTCATTCTCCTGGCGTTGCGTTGCCTCATGATCGCCCTGGTCGGCTTGCTCGTGTCGCGCTTCATCGGCTGCGGCGAATCCAACATCGGCGGCAAGCCCAACCTGCACCTCGTACTCCTCGATGACACGCCCAGCATGCAAGATCGTTACAAGGAAGACGGCGAATGGAAGAATTGCCTCGACGTCGCCAAGACCGTGCTCGCGAACAAGATCGCCAAGGGCTTATCCTTGAGCCGCACGACCGATCAGCTCATCATTTTGCCGCTCTCGAAGGCGGATGATCCGAATCTGGACCTGAAGGAAATCACCTACGAACGCCTCAACGACGAGAAGAACCTCAAGGAAGCCCTGGCGAAGATCAGCGATCTGCAGCCGAGCATGGTGCACGTCAACATGCTCGAAGCGATGAACCGGGCCAAGGGCATCATCGAGCAGTACAAGGATAGCCATGTCACGCTGCATTTGATCGGCGATTTCCGCGACAAGGACTGGGGCGGCCAGCCGGGCGACGCGCTGCTCAAGCACCTGGTCGATCTGGCCAAGCTGACACAGGGCGAGATCAAGATTC
>DAIOGM010000478.1:0-5664 GCA_036745215.1 Gemmataceae bacterium | reverse complement strand
TCGAATTGGAAATGACTGCGGCTTGGCCGCGCCGTGTTCATCTGTGGTTCCATTTTTGACGTCATTTCCAGCGCTTCGCCTCGGGATCCTCGAGCGAATGGCCGACGGCTTCCAGGCGGGGCCAAAGTTCGGTGGGTATCGGCGTGTGAGCCAGCTCGACCGTTTCCGCCAGGCGCTCCGCCTTCGAAAGGCCGACGATGGTGGACGTGATGCGTGGGTCGCACGTCGAGAATTGCAGCGCCGCGGCCGCCAGGGGGATGTTGTAGGATTTGCACAATTCATCGAGCTTGCGGACGCGTTCCAGCGTGACGGCGTCGGCGGCCTGGTACGCGTAGCGCGGATAGGCGGCCGGCCCCTTGGCGAGGATGCCGCTGCCGTACGGCGCCGCATTCAAGACGGCGATGCCGAGTTTCGACGCCAGGTCCAGGAGCGGCCCGGCCGAGCGATTCAAGAGCGTGTACCGATTGTGCGTGATGACGGCTTCGAAGGCGCCGGTTTCGACGTAACGGATCATCAGATCGACGGGACCACCCGCGATGCCGAGGTGGCCGATCACGCCTTGTTCCTTCAGCTTCAAAAGCACATCGGTCGCGCCGCCGGGCGCCATGATGTCCTCGAACCGAGCGTGCTCCGGATCGTGCAAGTACAGGATTGGAATCAGGTCAACGCCCAGGAGCTTCAAACTTCGTTCGACGGAACGCTTGATCTGATCGCCGGAGAAATCGCCCGTTTTCATATCGCGGTCGGCCTTCGTCGCCAGCACGTAACCCGATGGCACGCCGCCGAGTTCGCGCAACACCAGTCCGATGCGGCGTTCGCTTTCGCCGTCGCCATAAGCCGCGGCCGTGTCGAAAAAATTGATCGGCGCCTGAAACAACGCCCGCAGCGTGGCAACGGCCTGCTCCTCGGTGACATCGTACGCGAACGTCTCGGGCATGCTTCCGAGTTGAGCGCACCCGACGCACAACGGCGTGACGCGCAGGGGTGTTTTTCCGAAGGTGCGCAGGGGCAGGAACGTCGGCATGCAGAAGATCTCCTTATCGCGTACCAGCGGGAATCGCTGCGCTCATCCCGGGGCTTGAGGAACCTCTTCATTGTACGAACCCGGCGACGCGACTATAATGTCATGGGCAACGCGAAATTCAGCAATCTCCCTTTTCATTGAGCACAACGATCCATGCAAGAACTGCACCATGAATGTGGGATTGCAGCCATCTACCATCTCGAAAGCCCGACGCCGTCCCGGCTCGCGCTTCGCGACGGACCGGAGCAGGTCTCGCGGCTGATGGCGCGCATGCTGCTCGATTTGCAAAACCGCGGGCAACTCGCCGCCGGCATGACCTCGTTCAATCCGATGCGCGAGAACGTGCTCGCCACCTACAAGCAAATCGGCACCGTCATCGAGGCGTTTCGGCTCAACCATCCCGCCAAATCCGAGACCATCATGCGCGAGTACGCCGGCCGCGCCGCCATCGGGCACGTCCGTTACGCGACCTGCGGCAAGAACGACAAGGACCACGCTCAGCCCTTCGAACGTTATCATGGCCGAAAATGGAAATGGTTCTGCATGGCCTTCAATGGCCAGCTGGCGAACTATCCCGATCTCAAGTCGGAACTCTTGACGAAGGAAGATTACTACCTGACGCGCGACCTCGACACCGAGGTCATCATGCACTACCTCAGCTACGAGCTGCGCGGCGACGATCGGCCCGACCTCGTGCAAGTCTTCCGCAATCTCTCGAAGAAATTTGACGGCGCCTACAACCTCGTCTTCATGAACGGCCACGGCGACATGGCGGTCGTGCGCGATCCGGTCGGCTTTCGGCCACTGTGTTACGCGACCGATGGCCCACTGTTCGCCGCGGCCAGCGAGAGCGTCGCGCTGTCGAATCTCGGCTTCAAGGACGTCAAAACGCTGCAACCGGGCGAGATGGTGCTGATTCAGGACAACACGATTCGCGTCGAACGTTTCGCCGCGCCGGCCAAGCGCACTGCCCATTGCTTCTTCGAATGGATCTATTTTGCGAACGTCGCCAGCACACTCGACGAGCGCAGCGTTTATTTATCCCGCGCCGCGCTCGGCAAGGAGCTGGCGATCCAGGAGCATCGGCTCGGCCTCATCAAGCCCGACTACAATACGGTCGTCGTCCCCGTGCCCGACACCGGCAAGGCCGCCGCCGACGCGATGGCGTATGAACTCGGCGTGCCGTCCGTCGAAGGCCTGATGCGCAATCGTCACATTGGCCGTACGTTTATCGAGGGGAACAACCGCGGCGACCGCGTGAAGATGAAATTCTCGCCGCTTCGCGAAGTGCTCGAAGGCCGGCGCGTGCTCTTGGTGGAAGATTCGATCGTCCGCTCGACGACGTTGCGTTCGCTCTTGTCGCTGATCCGCGAGCGCGGCGGCGCCAAGGAGATCCACGTCCGCGTCGCCTGCCCGCCGATCATCGCACCGTGCTTTTACGGCATCGATATGTCAACAGTAAGTGAGCTGTACGCGCCGCAATTCATGAAGGGCAAATTGATCACGATTGAAGAACAGCAAGCGATGGCCCGCGCCCTGGAAGCCGACAGCCTTTTCTATTTGCCGCTCGACGCGATCGCTCGCTGCATCCGCCTGCCTGCAGAGAAACTATGCCGGGCGTGCATCACGGGCGAATACCCGACCGACGCCGGCGAACGCATGTATCAGTTGGCGCTGCGCAATCACGAAGGCGGCGACGGCGAGGGGCGGACGTATGAGGCGCCGAAGGGGTGTGCGTAAGGCCACGAGCTTGGCGAGGGCTTGCTTTCAATGGCCGCGATTCCCGTAGTGCGACATTTGCTCGCATGCAAGAAAGAACCGACCATGAACGGGCCGGATCCGAGCGTACATGAAATCCTGTACTCCGTTAGACCCAAGGGCAATTTCTCGTATCCGGTCTGGCATCAACCGTTCTATCTTTTCGCCATGATCGCCGACGGACAAGGACTATGTCGCTTTCATGTAGAGGTTCGGCTCGTTGAATGGGATGGAATCGAACTGGAAACCTTGATCGGAAGATCAAAACATGATTTGGCCGACCTTGGAAACGAGCCCCTGCGAATTCGATTTCTGACCCTTCTCGTCCCGCCTGTCTTATTGTCACAAACAGGTGTTTATCGGATATACTTGATATGTAACGGCGAAGAAATCGGTTCGGAAACAATCCACGCGAGGTAAGCCATGGACACGAATGGAAAGAAAGACGAAACGGAATCCAACGGCGGCTTGATGATTCGCCTGGACCTTCGCGAATTTGAAATTGCGCCCGAATTCGCGCACTTGAAAGACGCGCCGGTTGCCGATTTCGAAACCTGCACTGAATTGTTGCCCATGAAAAAAAAGGGCGGCAGCGATTTACAATCGTGAATTCAATGGGCCGAATTCGACTCAATACCAATCCAGTCATCCCGCTCGCCGCTCGCCGTCGCGATCCGATAACAGCAAATCATCCAGCAAGCTTTGCCGAAAATCGTCGCTGAGCAGCGCGCTGGCGTGTTGGTAGAATTCGTTCTCGAAGCCAAAGTACGCGCGCTGTCCGAAATTGCCGAGCACCTGACGGGCGTCGGGCGTCAGTTGAAACTGAATCCAGTGCGCGGTGCCGATGGCGCGGTCTTCCGGCCGGCACGTCACCAGCCGCGACGGCACCGCAAAAGAAGCCACGTGAAATTTCAGATGTTCGCCGCTCAGGCTCCGCCAGGGCGTCAGCTCTTTGCCGAGTTGCGCTTCGTCGCCGATCTCGATCAACAACGCGGCCTGTAACAAATTGCGCGTCGGCAACAATCGATTGTAGAGATTGAGTTCGAGCTGCACCTCGCGCGAATCCGCCAGCCGGGCGATGCGGATCACTTCTTGGACGCGAAACCACAGCGTCTGGCGATTCTCGAAAACGAGCGTCAACTTGGGGCCGATGCGCACGCGGCGATAACGGTCGATGTAACGGCGATGCGCGTCGAAGAACTCCTTGCGCTTCGTCGCGTACTCTTCGAGAGGCAACAGATCATCCACCGTAAGCGGCAACATCGACCATCCATGGTCATGTGAGAAAGCTCACTTCGTTTCCGGCGGCGGATACAACTTGAACGCGGCAAGTCCGCCCGCCAGCGCGCCGAGGATCGGCCCCGCGAGATAGACCACCGAATGGTTCCACGCCGCGCTCGTCGTGTGGAAGGCTTCAAGGAGCGTGGGTCCCAACCAGCGGGCCGGATTGAGAGCGGCGCCCGTCAGCGGATAGCCGAACAAGGCGCAAGCGGTCGCAATCATTCCGGCGATAATGCCGAGCCTCAGTGTATCCCCGGTTGCGAGCGCGAAGATTGCGAACACCAGAAAAAAGGTCAAGACCACTTCGATGAGGGCGCCGGCAATGAGCATGGAATAGTCGGGTTCGGCATAAACCAAGGGATTGACATGCGGCGCGCCAAAATGGGCAGACTGCAAAACCGTGCTCGCGAACGTAACTTGCAGACACAGGGCCGCCAGGATGCTGCCGAGCAGTTGCGCCGCGATCAATAGAATCGCTCGCCGCGAATCGATCCGGCCCATGACCCAAAGCATGACGACGATCGCCGGGTTGAGATACCCCCCCGTGACCGGCGCCGAGAGCGCCAGCATCGCGGCCAGGATCAAGCCGTGTCCAAGCGCGATGCCGACCACTCCAGGCTGATGGGATGTCAATACGGCGGGAGCGGTTTGGCCGGCCGGCGTCGTCGTCTGATTGATGCAGACCAGGCCGGCGCTGAAGAGGACGAGGCCGAAGACGCCGATCAACTCGATTGTAAAAACTCGCCAGGGCTTGGGTTCCATTGAGATTTCCTCGAGTCCAGGTTCCGTAGCCGCAAGCTGCCAGCTTGCGTGCTTGACGCGAAAGCACACAAGCTGGCAGCTTGTCGCTACGAACGCAGGCAGAGCCATCTCACGGCGCGGTCAACATCGGATCGGCCCGCCGGCCTTGCAACGAGCGCAAGAAAAACACCAGCGCGTCGTTGTCTGCCTTCGACAGCACCAGCATTTGCGGATGATCGCCGTCCTTGAGCGCCCGGGCCACGTGCGGCGACAATGGTGGCACGCCGACATCGTAGTAAGTCACGACTTCGCGCAACGTCTTTCGCGAACCGTCGTGGAAATAGGGATTCGTCCCGATCAGGTTCCGCAGGCTCGGCGTTCGAAAGGCGCCGATCAAACGTGTCTCCTTCAAGCCGATCGGCACATGCACGGCGCGGCCGGTTTCCTTTCCTTCGGGGGGCCAGCCTTCTTTTTCATCGAAGCCGATGTTGTGAAAATCGGGGTCCGTGAAAAGCGAACCGCGATGACATTGCGCACAGCGCGCCTTGCCGTGAAAAAGCGCGTGCCCTTTCGCTAGCAGGTCCGCAAGTTCATCGCGCGTCGGCGACTTGTCATGAATGCTGTCGCGCAGCGTCGCCGTCGTCGCATCGTCCGTCAACGCCGCTGCGAAGTGCGACGCGGCCAGCGTCTTTGCCGACGCGTCGAGCCGAGCCTGTTCGGCGGCGTCGTAAATCGAATCGCCCGACAGCAGCGTTCGAATGTACGTCGCCAGCGATCGCGCGACGGCGTCTTGCGTTGGATGCTCGATGCCGAAGACCGTCTCGAACTGGTGATTGAGCTTTTCGTCCTTCTTCTTGACA
>DAIOGM010000477.1:1537-5698 GCA_036745215.1 Gemmataceae bacterium | reverse complement strand
TTTGAATCGACGATGCGGGTGGTGGACGCCTTGATCAAGGCGAGAAAGGATTTCGACCTGATCGTCGTGCCCGGCATGGGCCATTCCGACGGCGGGCAATATGGCGAGCGCCGCCGCTGGGATTACTTCGTGCGCCATCTGCACGGCATCGAGCCGCCGAATCGCAATGGCGGGGCGGTGGCGGCGCGGGAATAAGTTGCCTTGCGCTGGCATCCAATAGACACGCCCTGGCGTAAACTTTGAAGTTGCGCGTTTCGAGCCGCGGAGCGGCGGTAGTCAATAGCCAGGGCCGGAAGGCCCTGGAATATCGTTGCCCTAGCGTGAGCCGCGGAGCGGCGAAAGTCACGGCGTCCGTAGCATGATACTGTCGCCGCTCCGCGGCTTCGCTTCAGGTGCGCGTGTTCCAGGGCCTTGCGGCCCTGGCTATTGACTACCGCCGCTCCGCGGCTTTCAAAAAAGGCGCAACTTCAAAAGGCGTAACGGGGGTGTTCCGCGCGGAACATGACCGGCGAGTCTCGTATTTGCGCGTGTTCTCCGGCGTGTCAACGTTGACGCGGCCTAAATAATGGGCGGCTTGCGATGCGTGATCGTCTCCTCCACTGGTGCAAAACCCTCGCCAAGCTCTTCGTCGGCGGTGTGCTTCTCGTTTCCATCGGCCTTTGGATTTGGAGTTCGGGCGTCATTTTCCGCTCCGGCCCCGCCGCAAGCCTGGGGCTGCAAACGCCTGCAGTGGTTCTCGGACTCAGCGGCGACGAAGCCGGCGTGCGAATGCTCATCTCGGACAAGGCCCGAGGTTTCGCGTTTGGAGTTTCCACCGATCGAATCGGACCCATTCGATTCCAACATGGCTTCGTGCTCAACGCGCTAGGCTTTACGTTGGCCGTCGTGCCGCGCGATTTCGTTGACGTGGATCATTTCATTTCGCGGCATCTTGGCGTCGTGCTGCCCTATTGGTTTCTGATCGCGTTCTCCACGTACCTGTTGCTCTGGCTCTGCGGCTGGCTCGGTCCGTTGCTGGCGCGGCTGCGCTTTTCCAAGGCGTCGATCATCGTCATGGCCATGATCTTGATGCTGTTCGTCGCCTTGAATTTCATGCCGGCGGTACGTCACGGTCGAGCGACGCAAGGACTTCTCGGCTGGTTCAACCTCGTGGCGTTCCCCGAGATGCACGGCGACGTCCTGCTGGCTTATGGCTTTCCCTTTGAATGCCTGCGCACGGCATTCGCCGGCGGGCGAAGGGTGGATGCGTTCATGGGTTATGATCTCGGCTGGCGGCAGGAGAAGGTGATGGAGAATTTGATCGTCGCGGCGTTGGCGGCGTTGGCTGTTGGATTGGTGATCGAGCGATTGACGAGCAACAAGGCATTACCCGTGCCGCCTTTGCCGAATCCAGGGCGTCAATGATATCTTGACGGCGGCAAATGTAGTCGTCACGCTCCGCGTGATGGTGTTGGGCAAAATTCACAGACGAGCAAATCCGTTTGTGGGTTTAGCCGAACTCCATCACGCGGAGCGTGATGAGTACATTGGCGCATCAATAATTCAACCCCATCGAAAACGTCCACCCCAAGAAGCCGAGGTTGGAGCTGGTCGCCGTGTTGACCGGGAAGAACACGCCGAGCGCGGAGAAGCTGCCGCCGGCGGGGATCGACGCGGCGCCGGCGTCCCACCACATCTGGGCCGCGACGCCGGTCTTGACGAAGAACTGCGAACGCCGCACGTTCGTCCGCCAACACAGGCCCAACTCCAGTTCGCCGGCAGGGATGGTCGTCATCTTGCTGTTACTGGCGGTGGCCAGCGCGTCGGGTGGAATGCCCGTGATGGATTGGCTGGCTTCCTGCGCCGATTCGCCGAACAGAAGCGAAAATCGGCCCATGCCGTAGACGCCGAAGCGCCGCCAGATTTGACAGCCGAGCTCGCCGCTGACCGTCGGGCCGGCGCCGGAGAAGGTGTTCGTTTCGTTCTGGAAGAATTGCGGCTGCGTGACGGCGTTGATCAGGCTCGCGCTGTACGTTTGCCGCAGGTAGGCGTAGCGGGCGCCGAAGCCGAACTTGAGGTAGCCGCGTTCGTACGTGCCGGCCATGATGGCTTCGATATCGTACGTGTCCAGTTGCAACGTGCTGTCGACCCGGAGGGTGTCCGGCGGATTCGGCGGCACATTGCCCATCACGGGAATCGGCAAGGCGCCGACCGTGCTGGCGAGGTTCTGGACCGTGGGCGAATCGGCGGACGGCACGAAGACGGCGGTTTCCGGATCGCTCTGGAAGTGCCAGAAGTTGAACGCGATGCCCCAGCCGTTGTCGCAAAGATAGCCCATCCAGATTTTCGGCGTCGCCTGGAAGTCCCAGTTGAAGTCCTGAGATTGATTGACGAGCGTATCGGGACCGACGCCGGTGGTGGTGATGGTAGTTGACACAAACGCGGGATTGGAGCTGAACACGGGCCGCGCGAAGTAGACGCCCGCGCCGATGAAGAAGCCGCGCTGGCGCATGTCGCAATCGAAGTTGACTTCGGGAGCGCCGATGGCGGCGCGGCCGTTTATCGTTTCGGGCAACTTGGAAGGTTGCGTGTCCTGCACCGAATCTTCGAGGGCGACGGGGAGCGGCTTGACCGCGGGCAGCTTGGGTTCGCCGAGTAAGGCGCCGGCGCGCTTGACGCGCGTCGCGGGCAAGGCGCCGTTGGAGTAGGGCGCGTCCAGGATGTCGGCCGTGCGCCATTCCGTTGACGGCGACGGCATCTGCGCCATCGCTTGCGACGTGCTGCATGCAAGCGCCAACAAACCCGAAAACGACCAGAGCAACCGTTTCATGGCGGCGTCCTTTCCCATTTTCACGTCGGCATTCTCGTGGCGACCATTATTACCCATCGAACCCGCACGCGTTCTTTTCACGGCAAAATCGGCTCAACACGAAAGGACAGTGGGGCGGCGGGCCCGATTAATCGTTACAAACGGCGCAACCAGAAATCCTAGTTTTCCTGGATTGCGCACGTGGAATTGACGGAAAAACCGGCACAGTGTGGATCTGGCGGCTGAGACGCAACCGCACGGAAAAAATGACGAATGACGAAGCACGAATGACGAAAGAAGCACGAGTGACGAAGCCCGAAATCAACGCGCACCGCATTCATTCGGCATTCGGATTTCGTCATTCTTTCGTCATTCGAGCTTCGTCATTCGTCATTACACTCGACGTGCTTGCCTGACCAAGTAGAGAACAACGGCGACCGCAACGGGTACGAATGCGGCGGCGAGCAGCCATGGATGGTCGCTGACCAGGGTCATCGGCTTGGAAATGGCAAGGTTCGGCAACGAATCCAGATTCTGAAACGCGAGCCAGCCCAGGAACGTGGCGATGATGACCGCGAAGAAGGCAGCGACCCATTTCCAGTGCATGTTGTCGTCACAACCCAGCGCGGCGGTGTAGCGGCGGCAGCGGGCGTCGAGGCTTGCCAGAGCCGAGCGATCGCCGACCGGAAGCGAACCGAGCGTCAGCCACGGCTCGACCAGGTCCGCCATTTGCGTGAAAAGGGTCTTTTGCGGCAGGTTGGCGAGCGCCGCGTGATTGCGGCATTCTTCGAGCAAGCGCCGATGCAATTCGCGATACGCAGCATCGGGGACGTCCGGCCAGGCGCCTTTCATGAGCGACGCGATGACGCCGGTCCAGAGCTGCCAGGCTCGTATCAAGGAATCGGCCACCGGAATGGGCGGCCCGTCTGACGACGGCGCCGCGGCGACCGGCGATTGGAGTTCGCATGCCTGAGTCGTGAGGATTACCGTCGGCTCATGCAACCGAGCGCTGTTTTCCCACCGGTCCGGCGCCGCCGACACTTCACACGGATGCGTTCCGCCCGGTGACGCGATGTGATCGACGACCGCCGTCGCCGGACCCGGCAACTGCGACGATGGACACGCCATGGGGTCGTCGCGTCCATCGGTCGGTTGATAATTCGTCGCTGCGACCGCATCGACGGGTCCATCTAACTCGGGCTCGTCATCCAGCGCCAGGTGAAACGCCGGCGCCGCGCGATTCAGGGCGGCGCGATCGTTGCTGAAAAAGAAGCCCAGCTCGGCGATGAGTTCCGCGGGCGTCTGAAAGCGCTTCTCCGGCTTCTTCGCCATCAAGCGGCGGGCGAACGCTTCGAGTAGTGGATCGACCTCGA
>DAIOGM010000477.1:1174-1527 GCA_036745215.1 Gemmataceae bacterium | reverse complement strand
CTTCGCCATCAAGCGGCGCACGATGCTCGCCAGGGCCGGCGGTATCTCCGGCCGACGACGCTCGAGCGGCGCCGCGTCCGATTCCAGATGCTTCGAGAGCAGCTCCATGACCGATTCGCCCTTGAACGGCGGTCGGCCCGCGAGCGCGAAATAAAGCGAACAACCCAGGCTGTACAGATCGGAGCGAATATCGGTGTCGTGGACATTGCGCGCCTGTTCCGGCGACACGTAGGCCGGCGTGCCGACGAAGCCTTTTTCGCTTTGCAAGACCAGCGTGTTGTGCGGCGCCGACTTTTGCAATCGCGCCAGGCCGAAATCGACAATCTTCACCAGCACGTCGGCCGGCGTCCCAT
>DAIOGM010000477.1:0-1164 GCA_036745215.1 Gemmataceae bacterium | reverse complement strand
GATGTCGCGATGCACCATGCCCTTTTCGTGCGCATATTGCAGCGCCTTGGCCGCCTGATTCATCAGCTCGCACGCCATGCCGATCGGCAACGCGCCGCGCTTGCGCACGAGCATCTCCAGGTTCAAGCCGTCCACGTATTCCATCGCGAAGAACAGGATGTCGTCCACCTCGTCGGCGTCGTAGGCAAGCACGATGTTCGGATGATTGAGTTGCGTCGCGGCGAAGACTTCGCGGCGAAACCAGGTGCGCGCCCGCGCGTCGGCCACCAGGTCCGGCGCGATGACCTTCACGGCGACGACGCGGTCCATCAACTTGTGCCGCGCCTTGTACACGCAGCCATAGCCGCCGCGGCCCAGTTCGTCGAGAATGTGATACTGCCCGAGCACAAGCCCTTTGCTCTGGCCCGCGTGAAGTTGCTTGACCTGGAACTCCGTCAGCCAGCCGCGCTGAACCATGCCGGAGATGCATTCATCGACGGATTTGTCATCGATGCGATCGCGCACCTCGGCGAGCTGATCGGCGCCGAGCAGACCGCTCTCCATCAGATGGCTCAGGAACACATGCGATTTCGCGGACATTGCTATTCCACCAGGGTGACGTCGGGGACGCGGATGTAGTTGTTGCCGAGATCGACGTTGATATTGCCGACGCCGCCCACGGCGATGGTGTTGACGATGTAAGCTCCGCCGAGCGTATCGAGGCCGACGCCCGCCAGGCCCGTGAGCGACAAGGGAGCGGCGGGAGCGTAAATGGTGCCGAGGATCGCGGTGACGCCGTATCCCGTGAGCGAGATCGGCGTGGCCTGGTTGCGATCCTGAAAGATCGAGAAGCCCTGGTACGTGCCGCTGAGCTGCGGCACCATGCTGACGACGCCGGTTGTGTTGAAATTGATCGGCCCGGCGGGTTGCGTGATGCTGGTGTTGTAAATCATGGTGTCGACGCCGACGACGCTCGCCAGGCCAATGACCTCGAAGCCGCCGCCGTCCATGACGTAAATGCCGGGCAGCATCGTCACCACGGACAGACCTTTGATTTGAATGCCGCCCCGGTAAATGCCGGGCTGCAGGATCGTCGGCAGAATGCTGTTGATGACCAGTTTGGCGCCGCTCTTCACCGGCATCGTCGCGGTATTGGGCACGGGAAAACTCGCCAGAGGATCACCG
>DAIOGM010000476.1:0-5708 GCA_036745215.1 Gemmataceae bacterium | reverse complement strand
CGGCGGCACACCAATCGTGCACGGCCTGGTGGGCAGCCCCGAGGCCGTCGTAGGAGCCACGGTGCACGGTCGTGGCCACGCGGCCCGACGGCAGCTCCGACGGGGTGACCCTCCCCGATGCCACGAACGGACCGTCGACCTGGAGTTCCTCGAGCCGCGTCACGTCGAGCGCCGGCAAATCAACGGGCACGATGTCGTGGTCGCGCTGAAGGGCCGCAACAAGGGGCCGGCCCACGTAACCTGCGGCGCCGGTGATGAGGACACGCATGACCTTCACTTTTTCTTGATTGACGCCAAGAGCCCCGGCGTCTTGTGCAGCGCCGTCACTTCGTCCGCAGTCAAGGCGCGATTGAAACACGCCATCTCGTCGAGCAGGCCGGTGTAGCCAACTGCCGTATAAATGCCGGCCTTGTCGATGTCCCAGTCCATGGCGATGTCGCGATCCTTGACGTCGCCGATCTTTTTGCCGTCGATGTAGAGCGTCGCGAGCGCGTTCTTCTTGCCGGTGTCGAAATTCGACCACGACAAGACGACATGATGCCACTCGCCGGATTTGAACGCGACCTTGGGCACGCGCACCATCGGGGCGTCGGCGTCGGATTCCTTGGCGCCAGTCTTGCCCTCGGGAACGGCGGGGAAGACGCCCATGCGCAGGTCGCGCGGCTTGGCGTCGTTGAAGTCGAACCAGATGCCGCCGTTGCCGGCGCCTTTTTGCGTGATCTGCACCGGGTCGCAGAATTGCAGCTTGAGCGCGGCAGGATCCATATTGATCCACATCGAACACGCGCCGCCCCAGCCGCCTTTCTTGAATGCGAGGTTGCCCTTCACGGGATAAAAGAATCGGCCTCGATTGGGCAGCACGTCGGTCGCCTCGAGGCAGCCGCCGGCGATGCCCGTCTTCGAGATTTTGTAAATGTTCTTGTCGACGCCATCCTCAAACGTGAGTTTCGCGGGCACGTTGGGATCGCCGAAGCGAGTCTTGATCGTGCCGACGCCGATTTCGGGCGTCAGGCTCTCGTCGAAGGACGCGTAGAACGTGACGGCTTTCTTGAGCGCGTCATCGCCGGCTTGAACGGACGTCATCGCACCGAATAGCAGAGCGCAACCGACAGCAATGATGAGCATTTCCCAACGTGGCATGGTGATCCCCCTTTTTCAGGCGAGCCGGTGGTTGATGGGAAGCAGCGTAACCGGCTTTTTCGCGAGATGCAAGCGTCGGCGCCGGTTTCGTTGATTCATTTCATCGACGCCCCAAGCCTCATGAAAATGACGAATGCCGAAGCACGAATGACGAAAGAATGACGAAATCCGAATGCCGAAATAATGGACCCGCGATGAATTCGGGTTTCGTCATTCGTGCTTCTTTCGTCATTCGTGCTTCGGCATTCGTCATTCGGGTCAATCAGGCTCCGGCTGATACTCGAAGAGCCGGTCGCCGTATTCATCGACATACAGTCGGCGCACATCCTCGCGGATACGCAGCCACGGGAAGCGGCGGTCCACGTCGCGCACCATCTCGTCATCGCCGGACAGGTAAGCGCCGGTCAGCACCAGGAACAAGAACTCGTCGAGAAACTCGCGGGCCCAGTCGCCTTCGGTGCGCGTCGCCTCTTCGATCCACTGCAAAACGAAATCAACGTTGCGCCAGTGCCTGGGCAACGCGTGAAACAACCGACGCATTGCGTAGTGGCGCCACAATTGATACGCCGCAATCAGGGCGAACGCCTCGAAACTGATGCGAAAGAGATAGTAAACGGTCGCGGTCCACCAATCATGCGTGACCTTCTCGGCGAGATGAATGTCGTACAGTTCGAATGTGTCGAGAAACACGCCATGGCACAAGTTGTCGGTCGTCAGCAGCAGGCACTCGACAAGCGTGCCTTCCTGCGTGATTCCCAAATGGTCCGGCATGAAGTAGAGCAAGCCGACCTGCAAGCTGAACAGCACGCCCAGGAAGAACAACGTCGTCGCCGGCGCGCTGAGGCGAAAGATGGCGTCGAGCCGGCCGAGCTGAATTCGCTCGGCCTCGTCTTTTTCATTTTTCCCCAGGACAACGGGATCCGTTTTGACCGATTGCTTGGTGTAATACGCCGTCAGAATGACGAAACCGGGCGGAAAATAGAGCAGGTAATAGCCCTGAAGAATACCGGCCTGTTCGAGCGCCAGCGCGGCCAGCCAGATGGCGAACATCAAAGCCAGGCCGATCCCCAATGCGACCACGACGATGAAGGGAATCATAACAATCAGCGTGATCAACGAGTAAATCAAATTGGGCCGCAACGTTTCCAGCGACGCGACCAGCAAGGCGAAGATGCGGCGGCGCGGTTCGCTCAGGCGCTGCAGGTCGCGGCGTTCGCACATGTCCTTGATCGACTGGGCGCATTTTAACTTCGGTACGTTGCTGGCCTCGATTTCTCGCTGCCGCGGGCTCGGCGCCGGCGCTACGGGTTCATCGATCGGCACGACCGTCAACGGCTCCTCGGGCAGTTCCTCAACCGGCTCGGCGACCTCGACGTCGGCGACAACTTCTGTCGTCACCATGGGCTCTGCAACAAATGCCTTGCGGCATCCCGGGCACTTCACCCGCTTGCCCACGACGTACTCGGGCCATTCATTGATCGCGTCACAGTGTGGACATTGAAACTTGGAAGTCATGATGCCGTTCTTTTTCGTTTTGTCGGAGTGCTGGCTCGGCGGCGCCAATCGAGCAGGCACTGCAGCGTCCGTTCCGTGCGCGCGAGAACCTCCGCTTCGACCTTGTTGCGCCGCAGGCATTTGAGATAGGCAGGTATGCCGTCTTCATTGCCGCCCAGGATATCCCGAAATAACTCCTCTTCGGCTGCATCCGTCGGCAGCCAGCGCAGATTCATCAAGTCGAGCAGCCAGGTTGCTTGCCAGTAAAAGTGCGTCGGATCGGGAACGGGCGTGGACGGCCCGCGGCCCAAGCTCCGCGCCAGCAAATTGAGGCACCGGTCAAACAGCCGCCCAACCATGGATGGCGCCACCACGCAACAATGGGGAGGCCGTCGTAATTTCTTGCCGTAATGGTTGGTCGCCGCGAAGCTCATGGCGCTGCTGACGAACGTGCAATTGTCGGTGCCGAGTTCCGCCAGCATCCAGGCGGTGTAATAGGAATTGGTCGGCGTCTCGGGCATCGGGTTCTTCTCTTCATCGGTGATCGCCTGCCACTCGCCGTGGCTCGGATAGTCCCCGTCGAGCCAGCGCAGGTAAAGCCGGGCGACCTCGAGAACCTTGGCGCGATCGTCGGCCGTTTCCGCAGCCTTCAGGGCGCCGCCGGTTCCATCGACGAGCAGCCCCAGGAAAAACCAGTGCGAAATCGCATCGAGGTGTCCAACGCCGGGGGTCGCCGGGATGAGATCGAAGGTCGGCGATTGATCGTAATTGGATTGCTCCGGGTGCGGCATCAGTTCCAGACGCGTGTAGAAGTCGGTCTCGAACAGAGCGCGAGCCGAGGCCGGCAGACTTTCATGAAACGCGCACACGGTGTTGAATAGCACCGGTGGAAGCACATAATAGGGCATGAAATCGCTCGCGGGTGAGTTGGCTACGTTATACGACGCGTGCCAATGAAGCCCAGTGGGAAGCGCGTCCGATCGACTTTGCACAAAAACGAAGGCAGGTGAACCACGGGGAACACGGGGGTCACGGGGAAAAGGCAAGCAATATTCTGAACATGCACTGTGGTTCGGTTTCTGTCATTGCCTGTGTGGAATTCCCCCGTGTTCCCCGTGCCCCCCGTGGTTCAAAATTGAGTTTTTGTACAAAGCGCGTCCGATCCCTGGAATCCACCGCAGTGGAGGTACTTATGTATCCAATTCGGAAAGTGGTTTGCCTGTTCTTGTGCATGTATCTCGGCGTGACCGCACACGCACAAGAGAAGAAGCGACCGCTCGCGATTGAGGACCTCTATTTGATGGAGAGCGTCAAATCGCCGACGCTGTTTCCGAAGGAGGAGAAGCTCGTCTACGAACGCGTGTGGATCGATGCGAAGACGAAGCAGGAGCGCCATTCGCTCTGGCTCGTCAGCGGCAAGCGCGAAAATCGCAAGCCGCTCGAGGAAGGGGAGCCGGATGGGCGGTCGCCCGTGGTGTCGCCGGATGGGGAGTGGATCGCGTTTCTGTCGACGCGGGAGCACCCATTCGGGATTCCACCGGTGCCAGCGTATTCCGATTCCGCATTGGATATTTGGCTTTATCACGTCAAAACGGGCAAAGTGCAACCGCTTACTATTAAGAAATTGTATGGCCGTGTTTTTCACGACGGTTTTTATGGCCGCGTCGCGTTTTCACCCGACAGCAGGCAACTTGTTTTCGTGGCCGACGACGGCAAGGACCCGCGGACAAAGGAGGAAATCGAGTATGACGTGGAGATTGTTCGGCCCGATCAAGGCGAAGGTTACACCGGGTACGGCCCTGCACGCATCTGGTTAGCCGAACTGCCGCCAGCGCCCGGCAAGTTCTGGTGCGCCACGGGCGACGCTGTCGGCGAAAAAAAGGACACGGTTTGGTACGGCGATCCACAATGGTCGCCAGACGGCAAGAAGCTGGTGGTCGTCGCTAACAAGTCGAAGGACCGCGAATCGGTGCGCTTCAGTATTAATAAGAATTTTGACCTATATCTGATCGAATATGACATCAAGAAATCGGATTGGACCCAAACGCAACTAACCACAAACCCCGGCCCCGACGTGTCGCCGCGCTGGTCGCCGGATGGGAAGCAGATTGCGTATTTGAGCGTGCCGCGGAATGGGCCGCATCGGGATATGTTCAATATTTGCATCGCCACGATCGGCCCAGGCGCGACGCAAATCCGAACGCTTATTGATAATCACGTTGTTAACAGCCCGGCGCCGTCTCCGCATTTCTACCCCGCGTTTCCCTTGCCAGCCGATTGCTGGTATTCGGACCGCGTCTTGTATTTCTCGAGAGATCAAATTGCTTTCGACAAACAGCCCTTGATAGACGTAATTACAGGCAAACAAGTGGACCCCTCCGAGCCGCAACGGCGAGCGCGTCAGATTCTTGACGAAGAAGGCAGGCGTGGCAATGCATTTCTTGAGCACCGCTTTGATGCCCAGTTCAAATACGTTACTTGGACAAATGACGATATGTTCATCGGCGGCGTCTTTACCACGCCGCCACGCGAGGTCGCCAAGCCGCCGTACAAACTAATCGTCTATCCGCACGGTGGCCCACATTCGCGCTCCTATTATGCCTTCGACTTCACCGTCCAACTCTTCGCCGCCCACGGCTACGCTGTCTTCCAGCCCAACTTCCGCGGCTCCACCGGCTACGGCAAAAAATTCCTCGATGCCGATCGCCTCGATCTCGGCGGCGGCGATATGCGCGACATCCTCACCGGCATTGACAAGCTCGTCAAGGACGGGCTCGTCGATCCGAAACGGCAGTTCGTCTACGGCATCAGCTACGGCGGATTCATGACGAGCTGGCTGGTCGGGCAGACGCATCAGTTCAAGTCCGCGGTGGCGCAGAACGCGGTCACCGATATGAACATGATGTATGGCCTCTCCGACTTGCAAAGCTGGACGACCTGGGAACTCGGCGGCCGGCCCTGGGAGCAGCCGGAGCGTTACGCCAAGCACAGTCCGCTGACGCACGCGCACAAGGTGAAGACGCCGACGTTGATCCTGCACGCCCGCGACGATCGGCGTTGCCCATTGCCGATGG
>DAIOGM010000475.1:823-5737 GCA_036745215.1 Gemmataceae bacterium | reverse complement strand
TGCACCTTCGCTGGTTCACCCTCGCGGAGGTTCGCAAGAGCCTGGCCGCGGACGAGGTTTACGTCGGCGTTTACGCGCTGCGTCCGCAGGAAACGGCGCCGCGTGCCTACTACGCCTGGATCGTCATGGCGCAAGGACCGGTGCAAACCATCGGCCTCGGCGACGCGGATCGCATCGATGCGCTTGTCAAGATTTTCCAGCGCGAACAGGAAAAAGCGCCGTACCTCGCTCCGGGGCAGGAAAGAAGAGCCGAACAGGATTTGCGTGACCGATGTTTGACGGAACTCTCGGCCCGCGTGTTCGAGCCGATTCGCAAAAAGGTGAACGGCCAAAAGCGCTGGGTCGTCAGCCCGGATGGCCCCTTGTGGAACGTGCCGTGGGCGGCGATGCTGTTGCCGGAATCGGATCGGTATGCGATCGAGGAATTGACGTTCCGCTACGCGATCTCCGGCCAGGACCTGGTGCGCGAGCAACGCGCGGTCGCGAGCGTGGGAGCGCCGTTGATCCTGGGCGATCCCTTGCTCAACTATCCCGGCACCAATCCGATGCATCTGCGAAAATATGGGCTCGACCCGTTGCGCATACCGTTTGATCGCCTCGAAAACTCCCGCCACGAAACGGACACGATCTTCGGCCTGATGCAAAACCTCAACCTCAAGCCGAGCCGGCTCACGGGCGTGATGCGCAAGGAGCAGCTTTTCGATCTGCAACAGGCGCCGCGCATCGTTTACCTGTCAACGCATGCTTACGCTCCGCTGCCGAGCAAGGCGACGGTGCACGATCCGCTCCTGTCTTGTGCGCTGGCGTTCGCGGGCTGGAACTATTTGCCTCCCGATAGCGATTCACTCCCTGGCATGATGACGGGCGCCGAGTTGCTGGGCGTCGATTTCCGCGGCACGGAGCTGGTGGTGCTGGCGTCGTGCGAAGCGGGCAGCGACCATTACGCGCTGGGCCAAAGCCCCGCGAACTTGCGGCACGCGTTTCACCTCGCCGGCGCTCGCGCGGTCGTATCCGCACTGTGGCCGATCCATGACCGGACGAGCCTCGCATTGATGGAGCCGTTCATGGCCAACGCCAGCATGCCAAATTCCGACAAGGTGAGTGCGTTGCAGGACGCACAGAAGCAAACGATCCGTTATCTCAACATGTATCGCAATCACACGCATCCGTTTTACTGGGCGGGCTTCACGATCTCGGGGTCATAGGCAAATGACGAATGCCGAAGCACGAATGACGAAAGAATGACGAATTCCGAATGCCGAATGAACGGGACCGACGTTTGATTCGGGTTTCGTCATTCGTGCTTCTTTCGTCATTCGTGCTTCGGCATTCGTCATTTCGCCGATTACCCATTTTAACACTGCTTCGTCTGGCTCGTCATTACTGGCATGGCCGGCACAATCGGCACAACTTGCGCCGCAAGCTCGGATTGTTCGGCACGTCAGGCGCACTTCGCACAATCGAGATTCCGATAAAGAACGTGACAATCCGCTTTGATGGCGATCTCAAGGAAAAAGGACTTTCCCCATGAAGCCGTTTGCATGGATGCTGACCGGACCGCTGGCGCTGGCGACCGTCGCGTTGCCCTGTGCCGCTCAAACGTTGCCGAAATATAGCGTGTCCGCCAATGATGCGCAGGTCACGCCCGCGGGACATTTTCGCCGCTTGCAGCCGCCGTGTCCGACTTGCCCGGAGCTTGGCAAGCCGATCGAGCCGAAGGACCCGACGCGGCCGCCCGACGCCGAGCCGGCGCCGGCGACGCCGGACGTCCCGAGCTTCGGCGGCTACAAGAGCAGCTACGGCATGGGCACGCCGGTTTCCGCGGGGCTCGGCATCGGCGGCTCGGTCGCGTCGGCCGCCGCGGGCTTGCCGATTCCGCAAGCCAACGCTCGCAGCGCCACCGTCACGACCAACTCGACGCCGCTCATCATGCCCGGCCTGTTGACCGCCGCCTCGACGCAAGCGGCCATACCCGTTGATCGCATCTTCTTCGACTACGGCTACTTCAATCGCTTCGCCATCAGCAGCCCGACGGGGGCGATCGCGGGCTTCAATTTGAATCAGTTCAACATCGGCATTGAAAAGACGTTCGCCGACGGCAACGCGTCCGTCTACGTCAGCGTGCCGTTCCTTTACGCCACGAACAACATCAGCGGCCAGGACATCAACGGCCTGGGCGATGTCAACGTCGGCCTCAAGTATATGTTGTGGGCAAACCGCGACACGGGCAGCGCGTTCACGGCCGGCTTCACCGTCGCCGCCCCGACGGCCCGCGCCACGGTTGTCACGAGCACGCTCAACGTCACCTTCACGGGCGGCACGCAGCCCTCGGTGGTGCCGAACCCGCCGCCGATCGGCACGATTCTGCCGTTCACCGCCACCACGAGGATCAACCCCACCTATCTGCAACCATGGGCGGCCGGTTTGTGGGTCTGGGATCGTTTCTTCGTTCACGAATACTTCGGCATCCTCATCCCGACCGACGACCGCGTCTCGACGTTCATCAACAACAACTTGACCATCGGCTACAACCTCTTTGAAAACCGCTCCGGCACGATTTCGTCAATCACGCCGGTGTTCGGCATGCAACTGCTCTTGCCGGTCAACCATATCAATAACAGCGTTGGCTCGACGGTAACGACGATCCCGGCGGACATCACCTGCATCGGCCCGTTCCCGACGGATCAGATTCCGGGGCTGGATTCGTTCAGCTTCCCCAGCCAGGTGTTCCTGAGCGGCGGCTTGCAGATCGGCCTCGGCGAACGCGCCTTGTTCAGCGCCGGCGTCGTCGTCCCCGTCGCCGGCCCGCGCGGCTACGAGATCGGCGTCACCGCGGGATTGACGTACTTTTATTGAGATGTTTGGCGATGGGAAAAAAAAAGGCCCCGGATGATATTCATCTGGGGCCGTTTTCGTTGTCACTCTTTTGGCATCGTCCCCAAGGCCTCGTCGGCGAGTTGTTCCGGATCCTTCTTGAATCGCAACAGCCGCCAATCGCGCAACAACTGCACAAAGGTGAGCGGCGTCAAATCGAGAATCAACACCGACGTGAACGTCACCTGAAATCCGCCGCGGGCGTTGAACGCGTTCGTCATTTCCTTGGCGATTTCGTCGATGGCGCTCGGCGGGAAGTTGAAGCTCGACATCGGCTTCATGACGTTGGCGAGAAAATCGTCCGCGTTGTCGGCCTTGAGCTTGGGCCAAAGCGCGTTGCCCAATAACGACAGCACGAGAGCGCCGCGGCCCATCGGAGTCGTGTCCCAGTTCGACGGATCGAGCATGGCCTTCGACACCACGAGCGGACGCACGAATATGGTCACCATCAGCGAATTCGTGGCCTGCCCCAGCGCGGACGCGACGTCAAGGAACGCGATGGCTGCGTCGGTGACGACCTTGGAGAAGGTGAGGATCGCATTCGCATACGCCATGCTGCCGCAGTAACCGCCGCAGCCGGCGATCCAGGCCAGCTCCAAAAAGATAGCGAACTTGCGCACGATCTGGCTGGCGCCGGCGATGGCGCCGCTCTTGACGCCGGCGCGGGCGAGCAGTTCGACGATTTTCGTTCGTACGAGCTGAGCGGCGACGGACTTGAGCGCGAGCTTGCCGACGACGCCTTCGCCGGCCAAGAACGTGATGAGCGCCTTGAACTTGTTGAACGTGCTCCACGATTGAAACGCGATCTTGAAGTCCTGGAATTCCTGCGATCCCTTCGCTTCGCCGTACTGCTCGCGATACTCGGCACTGACGGCTTCGAGGAAATAATTGGTGATCGTCCGCCACAAGCTCGGCGGCAGGCCGAGATAGCAAAGCGCGAGGCACAGGAGGAAGCCTTCGTCGTCCACGCGCGAATCGATTCTGCTCGGCGCGGTCGCGAGAGCGCTCGTTTGACCGCTTTCGAGCGGGCCGGGTTTGGACGCGGGCATGCGGCCATTCGTGCCGCGATCCAGCTCCACGGTTTGACCTGAACCATCGCGTGTTCGTTCGCCGGCCATCGCAGCAACCTTTCGGACGGTGGTGCAGGCGGCTCGCCTGCACGTGCAGGCGAGCCGCCTGCACCACGGGGAATTCGGCACCTCATTTTGCGGGCGGTACCACTCGATAATCGAGCACCGCCAGCGGCGCCGGGACCTTCGTGCGGTGAATCAGCAGAACCTGACCGTCCAGCGCCGGCCCCGGCGGCCAGACGCGAAACACATCGGGATACGCCGGCGACACCGGCACGAACTTCATGTGCGAATCGACCGCGAACACGCCGAGGCTGAACTGCACCGCGTCGGCTTTCATCGGCTTGTCCGCGACGATGTCCGCTTCCGGGTTTTGCCCCTTGAGCAACGCTCGCCGATACGGTTGAAAGACCTCGACGGGCACGCGCAACGTGATGTCCTCCTTGAACTCCTTGCCCGCGTCCAATTTCGTGACATGCGGCAACGCGCGCTCGCTCATCTGCAAGCCCTGCGGAATCGGCAAGACGAGCTTGCTCAATTCCAGAACCGTGCCCTGGATTTCGACGTAGATCAAATCAGGCGACAAGTTCACGCGCCCGTCCATGTGCACGCCTTCCAGGCGATTGAACAGGCCGACCGGCGCGTTGCCACCGTTCTTGACGGCGTACGCCAGGCGCAGCGCCGGCGGTTCGACTTTGATCGTGCACGTGAATTGCAAGCTGGCTGTTAGATCGCTCATAACGGCGGATCTCCGGGTCGAAGGTTGAGGGGCGGCGGTTCACCAGTCGCGGGGCCGCCGGTGCCGATGTGATTGTCGCGCCGCGGCAGGCCCATGTCGTTGCGGAACGCGTTCTCGCTCGGATTTCGGCCATTGTGGCTGCCGGTGCCGATGGCCTGGGCTTCTTCTTGATCGATGTTGGGCTGCGACGCGGGTGGACTCGGATCCGTCCCCGTCGCCTGCGTGCCGTTG
>DAIOGM010000475.1:0-813 GCA_036745215.1 Gemmataceae bacterium | reverse complement strand
TGGCAAGGGCGTGACACATTTCGTGTGCGAGAAACGTTTGCGGCGGGTTCGCGATCATGTTGCCGCTGCTGTCGTAGGCGTTCGAGCGATAGTCCGGATTGTATTGGATGGTAGACCCGGTGCCGGTGCCGTTTGTGGCGTTGGTTCCATTGAGCGGCGTGCAAAAGTTATTGGTGCCTGTGTGCTGCACGATCGTGACCGGCTTGCCCGTGGCGCCGATTTGATCGAGTAGCGCCTTGCCGCTTGGCGTCGTCGAGATCAGAAACAAATCGCGATACGTCTTCTGTTGAAACAAGGGCGGGCCGCTGACGGTGAGGTTCGGCGGCAATGCAAACGCGGGACCGCCGATCAGCACTGTCGGCAAGCCCACGGTGATCAAGCCGCCGTGCGCGGTCATGTCCGTTTGCCTTGCGGCCGGCAAACCTTGAACCAGCACGGTGGCGGCGCCCATCGCGATGACGTCCGGCGGACCGGTGCACGTCGCCAGGTCCGACAGGCGCGCCTGCATCGGGCCGCCCGTCATGACCAGCGGCGCACACGGTCCCGTAATCGGTCCGCCGACGTGCGGCACCAGCACCGTGACCATCGGACAGGTATGCATGTCGCCCGTGCGGGCCGCTGCCAGTGTCATGTTGCGCTCCCTGGAACAACTTCCACGTCCCTCGTTCCCAGGCTCTGCCTGGGAACGCACTGCCACGAGGCTCTGCCTCGCCGTACCGCGTATCGGTTCCCTTGCGTTCGCCAGGCAGAGCCAGGCAGGCAGTGCGTTCCCAGGCAGAGCCCTATCTATTACCAACATCTTTTTCGTGGGAC
>DAIOGM010000474.1:0-5739 GCA_036745215.1 Gemmataceae bacterium | reverse complement strand
TGAAACGTCGCCATCGGCGCGATCGTCAACAAGAGGAGCATCCAGCCGCTGATCGCAAGAATGACGGCGAACCACGCCTGCTTCGTCTGCATCTGCGCTTCCATCGGGCTCGGCTCATCGTCGGCGAGCGAATTATCCACGCACAACGGGCAGACGATCTCCTCGTGCCAGCGCGTGCGGCAAGTCTGACACACCGCGGCGTCGCAACGGCTGCACTTCGCGATCGACGCCGATTCCGGATGTTGCGTGCACGGGCCGTAATCCTTCTCGGGATTGCGTCGCCGTTTGGCCGGGTCCTCATAGAAGGGCATGCGGCATTTCGGGCAACGCGCGCCGAGCTTCTCCGGCGGCTGGCGGAAGACACGGTAGCAATAGGGACATTCGATCATGGCGATCCTGCGCAATCAAACAGCCAATCGACTCGCGAACTGAATCATCAACACCATCATCAGACACGTCAACGATGCGGTGGCGATGCCCGTGACCGCGACCCACTGCCCGCCCCCCTTGCGTTCGCTCTCGGCTTCGCGGAGCGCCCAGGCGCACAGCGCCATCGCCAAAAGTTGCGGCATCAAGGATAGGTAGCTCAAGACGCGAATGCCCGTGCTCGATGGATTGGCCATCAGCATGCACAGGATCAACGGGCCTGCTATAAGTGAAATCACCAGGCCCGCATTCGCCATCGTGGACGACGCGGGGGGCAGCTCTTCTTTACGGGCGCGGAAATTCTTGCACGGGCCGCACAACTGGACGCCCTGAAACTGCAACATGCAATCGCGGCAGAAGCCTTCCTCGCAATCGGCGCATTGTTCCGACTTGGGCCGGCGCTGATGATTGAAGCAAAAATCGGGGTCACGCTTCTCGGTGCGGCCGCGGCGATAGGGGCGTTCGTCGTCCAGGGGCGGCGGACTGGTCGGATAGCTGCTTGTTTTCGGCGGCGATGTCGCGGGAGGGCCGCCGGTGGACGCGCCGGGCTCGAACTGGATCGGCGCCAGGTCGGGCACTTTCGGCGCTGCCTCAACGGTCGGGACCACGGGAGGAACCGTCGTGCTCTCCCAGGGCACCGTGTTGCCGTGGCCGCAGTCGCAGAAGATCATTGTGCCGGCCGAGCTGTCCGGGCGGTTGTGCGTCTTCGTGCATTTTCGGCAAGTGAACCAGATCATTCAGCGCACTCACTTGATGGTCTTGAACGCCTCGCGAAACGTCTCTTGCATGCGATCGAAATCGCGCAGCCGGCACACGCCGACGTTGACGCGGAAAACGTTTTTCTCGGCGGCCGAGTATTGAATCAGGAAGCGCCGCTGCGTGGAAAAGACCACGCCGCCAAAGTTCATATCGAGCGTGATCTCTTCCTTGTTGCCTTCCACGATTTTCTTGTTCGCCACGGTTCCTTCGCGCGTCACCTTACCGCCATGCAGCTCGCCCACGATATTGACCAGGTCCGATTGATAGAATTGAGCGAGGATTTTTTTCTGCTTCTCCTCGGGGTCATCGGCATTGATGTCGGAGACTTCGATGCAAGCGATGAACGCGTCGTCGGTCGGGTTGGCGAGGATCAGTAGGTCGGTGACGTTGTTCAAGTTCGACGTGGAACTGTGCGTCCATTTGGCCCAGCGCGGCGAGATGTTGTTGATCTGAATGCGGCCGTTTCGGCCTTCGTTCTCGATTGGATTGTCCTTGGAATAGGTGATCTTGCCGGCCATGCGCAGCTCGCGCAGGAGCTGATCGGCGCCGAACGCAAAGGGAGAGATCAGCACAACCAAACCCAGGAGGAGCGACACGCCGCCGAGGATGACGCCGGCCCGCGCATAACCGGCGCCTTCGAGCTTGTTGGGTTGTTTCGCTATTTGCTTGAGCGCGAGGATGCCGGTGATGATCGCCGCGATGCCGCCGATCACCGGCAGCGCGAGCGCGAGTGCCAGGCTCGTCACGGCAAGACCGCTCTTGCGGCGATGGCTCGGCGTCTCCAGGGGCGGAGGCGTCGGCGACGCCTTGGTCGGCAGCGGCCGCTGGCAATCGGGGCACGGAATCTCCTTGCCCAGGAACTTCTCGTCGATTTCCAGCCGTGCGCCGCATTGACATGTGACGGAGATCGGCATTTCTACGCCCACCGTTGGGGTTTCGCGGATGCGTCAATCGATGCCTATCCATTGTAACCGGAAAAAGCGCGAGGGCAAACCCCCAAATATCCGGATCGATTGGCCACTCATCGGCGCCTCATCCTGCCTCGGTGATCGTCTCATCGTCTCGCGCACCCCCCTTCTTGCGCGAGACGAATAAGGCTTTTGTGAAACGAATGCGGTTTTCGTGAAACGAATGGCTGGAATGAATGCTTCATTTGGTGAAAAGAATGTGCCAAACTGCTAAATCAACAGCCTCAATTTTGAAATGAACCTAGTGAAAATTGAAAAGAACGCTGTCTTTTTTGAAATGAACCAGGCTTTTTTTGAAAAGGATGCGGCTGTTTTTGAAATCCAAGCCCAAATTTTGAAAAGAACGGGGGGTTTTTTGAGACGATCGAATGCGAATCTAGAGACGCAGGCGGCAATGTAGTCATCACGCTCCGCGTGATGGATTTGGGAAACGTTCACCCTGCAGTGATTCCGTCTGCGAAGGAAACCTAACACCATCACGCGGAGCGTGATGACTACTGTCAGTGCAAGCCTTGATTTTTTGGTTGTAGGACGGACATTCCTGTCCGTCCTCTCGCCAAGGGACGGACAGGAATGTCCGTCCTACGATGACGCCAAACGCCATCACGCGGAGCGTGATGACTACATTGTCGCGGCGACGGGCCGCGCGCCTGCTTTCGCGGATTGCGGCGACGGCTCAACCGGCAGCGGCCGGAAGCTTTGCCACATGGTGAGCGGCAACATGCCGAGACCGGCGACGGCGAGGAACACCATGTCGATCAACACCAGCGACGTCATCGCGCCCTGGCGGAAGCCGTACGAGTGCAGGCCGACGCCGAGGAAGTTGGTGCCGAACCATGACCACGACGTGACGATGATGCCGACGACGCTCAACACCGCGATGCCGCGCTGCTTGACCATGCCGCCCCAGCGAGCGTGCAAAATCAACGCGATCCAGATAACGATCAGCAAGGCGCCGTTTTCCTTCGGGTCCCAGCCCCAGAATCGGCCCCACGAATAATCGGCCCACAAGCCGCCGAGCACGGTGCCGACGAAGCTGAGGAACATACCCGCGCACAAAACGCCGTACGTCATGCGGCCGAGTTCCGCGGAGCCGTCCTTGCGCAGCATGTTCGTGAAGAAGCCGAGGAAGATGTAGGCGATGCCCATCAAGCCCGCGACGAACGCCGAGACGTAGCCGAGCGTGATGATCGTGACGTGCGTGGCGAGCCAGAAGTTGGTGTCGAGCACGGCCTGCATCATTTCCAGCGTGTCGCCCGACAGGCTGAGCATGTGAGCGATGATCAGCGTACAGAAGCCGGCGACGGAGCCGACGACGATGGCGATGCCGTTGCGATAAAAATACTCCGCGATCAAGCAAAACAGCACCGAGCCGAGGCCGATGAACACGGCCGAGGAATACAGGTTAGTGACGAATACGAACATGCGCTCCGTCAAGTACATGCGAATGATCAACCCTGACAGATGCACGACGAAGCTGACCGCCATGGCCGCGTAGCACGCCCGCTGAATCCGCTGCGTCCATTCGACCGGCGCGAGCCAGGCGAGGGCGCAGATGATCGCGATCATCACGTAGACGGCGAGGCAGTGATAGAACGGGGCGAACTCGTTGAAAAAGACCTCGACCCCAACCCGGCTCATCGCAGCAGGTTCATCGGAGCGAAGCTTCGGCAGATGCGCTTGCAGGATCCGGTTGAATTCGATCGGGTCGTCGTGAGCGTAGGCTTGCAGCAGGTCGTGGTAGACCTTGTACGTCTGCGCCTCGATGTCGTTTGGCAAATTGGCGAGATCGCTGTATTTGGCGTGGGCGTCGCGGAAGGAGAGCCACTGGTCGCTGCCGTCAGCGTTGGGGATGCACAACGGCGCCGAGTGCGTCGAGAGCTGCATGAAAATATTGATGTGATCGGACAGCTCTTGCACCTTGGCGTCAAAGAGCGTCCACTGTTTCGGGTCCTTGTGGCGAACGCGATCCGACTCGGCCGCGAAGGCTTGAATGTTGTTGTGTTCGCCGTCGTTGCCGAACATGATTTCAACGAGCGAATAGCGCCAGCTGCCGGGACGCAGCTTTAGATTGAGGAAGCGCAATAGTTGATCATTTTCGATGCGAAACACTTTGTGACGGATCGCCGGAAATTGCTTCTTGCCTCCCTGAAACAGATTCGCCATTCCCGCGCCGGCGTTGATCTGCGTGACCTGCACGTCGAGCAGCCATTTCGTCGCGGGGTAGCTTTTCGGCGTTTCAAAAAAGACGAGGAATTTACGCTGATCATCCAGATCGCTGTATCCCTGGCGATGCGTGAGGATCATCAACTTGGTACGCGCAACGGTCTCTAGCGGCTTGAAGCGGCCGCCATCGATCGCGAGCAGCTGGCCGTAATCGCGGAAGTTGAAGTCCCCCTTCGCGTCAGTGTGCGCCCGCATCTTCGAGCCGAAGTAGAGGCAGACCAACAAGACCGCGATGATCGTGAGATACTTCTTCAAAAAGGCAGCGAGTTTCGAGTTCATCGCACGATCCTCCGATCAACGAAGCGATAAAGGGTGAGGCCAAAGTGAATCAAGAGGCCGAAGCCGACGACGCCGCAGGAAACGTAGGGCAATAGCCAGCCGGGATTGCGCACCACCTGGAGGATGGTGCCATTCGCCCGGCCGTTCATGTCGGTGGTCCAGGACGATTGATAGAACGTTTCGCCGCGATAGTAGAGCGGGGCGTTCATGTAGATCTCGATGTCGCGATCGACGTTGTCGTCGGTGTCGGTGAGGCGGATGAAGCTGTGAAAATCTTTCGGCGTTTCGGTGCCGGGGAATTTTTCGTGCTTGAACTTGGTCAAGTGCATCGTGAAGGGCCGCGTGGTTTGCTTGAAGCGCAGGATTACTTGATACTTTTTGCCGTCCACGTCGATCCACTGGGGATCGTCGAACCAGCGTGAGAACAGCCACACGCCCAGGACGTTACCTTTCTTGTCGGAGATTTTCATGTACGCCGACGGCACATCGACTTTCTGATCGGGATCGACGCCGGCGACTTCCGGCATTTCCTGGGCGAAATGGTGCTTGCCGAAGCCTTCGGACGCCTCGTTGTTTCGGCCGTCCTTGAGCCGGGAGTTGACCATGTATTTATTCACTTCAATCTTGAAAGGCACATCGGCATGATTGACGACGGCGCCGGTCTTGAGCAAGCTGCCGGGAACGGTGATGACCTCGTCCTTCTTGATGTTTTTCTCGTCGCTGAGAATGATCGCCAGTTCGGCCATGCCGTTTTGAGTGACCTGGCTGGAACTTTGGCCCACCTTGATCTCCAATATGCCTTCGACAGCATAAGTGCCGGTGACGAACTCGCCGACCATCATGATGATGATGCCGATGTGAATCAGGAAGATGCCGGCGCGGTTCCACGACAGCTTGAAGCGGATCGCGTGGGCGGCGAGCAGATTGACGAGCATCGCGCCGCCGATGAGCCAGCCGCCGGGGAAGGGGATCGCGTCCCTGGTGTTGTCGATGGAGTTGAAGAACACCACCTTGAGCGGGACCCAGACGAAGTAGCTGCGGAAGTACTTTTGCACGACGGTCCAAACGCCGTTATCGACTT
>DAIOGM010000473.1:1841-5772 GCA_036745215.1 Gemmataceae bacterium | reverse complement strand
CAACAAGATGGGCACGATGGTGCAGCGTGTCAAAACCGGAAACCGCAACGCTCTCCTCATCTACGCGGGCGTCGGCGCCGTCCTCGTTGTTGGCTTATGGATCGCCTACGCCTCCATCAGCACGTCGCGACTGGAAACTTCCGACCGCTGGCTACGTCTCGATGACGGCAGCAGGAAAAACCTGATCGACCTCGCCGAAAAGGAAGGCGACCAGGCCGCCGGCAAAGCAGCCCGCATTCAATTGGCCTGGTTCGACTTCTGGGAATTGGGCTTCAAAAAAACCGGCGCGGTTCCGATTGAAGGCACTCTTCGCCTGATGACCGCAGCCAAGGAATTCGAGCAACTGAAGCTGATCTGCAAGGACGATGAAACCTTCGAACCCGAAGTGATGCTCGGCTTCGCGGTCGTGCAGGAAACCAGAGCCATGCAGGACAAGGAATTTCTTGACAAGGCCGTTTCCGCGTACAAAGAACTCATTGACATTGAAAAATACAAGGACACGGCTCAGGTCAAGTTTGCGAAGAGCCGAGTCGAGCAGCTCACGGACAAGACATCGCGTGCGGAAATCGAGAGCATCTACGCCGAAATGCGCCGAGGCCTCGACATTGGCGCCCCCATGCCCAAGCTGCCCAAGGGCCATCCCCTCTTCGGCCAGTGAGCCAACGGCCGGCGGAAAACCAAGCCGGGCTTCCATCCATGTCGCAGCCCGACGATCTACCCGATGACGAAGAAGCCGAGGAATTGCTGCCCGTTCCCGGCATCGGCCGAGCTGTTGAATTGACCGTGCAAATCAAGACCGCGGGCATGCGGCTCGATCAATATCTCGTCCTGCAATTCCCCGACTTCAGCCGCTCAATCATCCAGAAAGCCATCGAATCCGACACGGTCAGCATCAACGAGCGTCCCGTCAAGCGCAGCACCAAGATCAAGCAAGGCGATCGCGTCCGCATCTGGCTGCCCGTGCCCGATCGCGCCGCGCCGACGCCGGAGAACATTCCGCTCGACGTGCTCTATGAGGACGATTACCTGGCCGTCGTCAACAAGCCGTTCGACATGGTCGTACACCCCGCGCGCGGCAACTGGTCGGGCACGCTCGTCAACGCCCTGGCGTATCGCTTTCAGAATCTGTCAACCGTCAACGGCGACTACCGCCCCGGCATCGTGCATCGCCTCGACCGCGACACTTCGGGCGTCATCCTCGTCGCCAAGGAAGAGAAGGCCCATCGCGATCTGAGCATGCAGTTCGAGTCGCGCAAGGTCTTCAAGGAATACGTCGCGATCACCGCGGGCGTCCTGGATCGCGACAGCGATTACATCGAACGCCGCATCGGCCATCATCCGCACGATCGCATCAAGATGATCGTCACCGACGACGAGGAAAAGGGCAAGGAAGCGTGCACGTTTTACGAGGTCGTCGAACGCTTCCGCGGCTACACGTTTGTGCGCTGCCAGCCGCGCACCGGCCGCACGCATCAGATTCGCGTGCACCTGGCGAGCATCGGCTGCCCCGTGCTGGCGGACAAGACGTACAGCGGCCGCGATTCGTTTCGGCTATCGGATTTGCAGCTGAAACTTGCGGAAAGCGAAGACGAGGTGTTGTTGGAACGGCAAGCGTTGCACGCGTTGCGGCTACGGTTTTTTCATCCGAATACAAGGGAGCCAATCGCGGTGGAGGCGCCGTTGCCGGCGGAGTTTGCCAAAACGTTGGACGCGCTCCGTAAGCATCGCGGCATGCGTCACGGCGGATCATAGCCGCCGCTCGTCCATGGCCCGCAGCGGCAGATGCGCCAGATCCCTTTCGCGCAGCCCTTGCATGGTCCATGCTTGTGCACCGCTTCGATGAAGTACTCGCTGCAGCTCGGATAATAGCGGCACACTTTTGGCAACATCGGGCCGATGACGATTTGATAGAAGCGCACCGGCAGGATCAGCGCGAAGCTGAAGACGGCACTCACCAGGTACAGGAGTTTTCCAAACACGCAAACACGTCGGAGAAAAAGGCTTACATTCTGATTCCCCCCGCGTCCTCTGCGCCTCTGCGTTTCAAAATGTTTTTTTTCGAAACGCAGAGGCGCAGAGGACGCGGAGACGCGATCTCTGGGGCGTCTACGCAGCCAACAAACGCCGGTTATTTGAGACGCCGCACCAGTGCCGGAACCAACTCGCGCAACGACAGTCGCACATCGTCCAGCGCCGGCTCGCGTGCCGAGCGCGGCAACAAGATCAAATCAAGCCCCGTTGGCAAATCCGCACGCGTCAGACGAAACGCCTCGCGATAAAGCCGCTTGAAGCGATTGCGAGCGACCGCGTTGCCGATCTTTTTCGACACCGACAGGCCGACGCGCGTGCGGCCCAGCTCGTTCGGGCAGCCATAGACGATCAGCCACTGATTGCTCACGGAACATTTGCGATCGTAGACGCGCTTGAATTCGATCGGCGAGCGCAGGCGATCTTGTTTGCCGAGCGTGGGCATGCGTCAATCCCAGGGCGGGCCGGAGCGGGGTTGTTGCGGATTTCGCTCGGCGAACTGCGTCACCAGCTTTCGACTCTCGTCGTCAATGTTCTCCGGGACGACGATCTTGATTTCGACGAGCAAATCGCCCCCCTTGACGCCTTTGCCTGGCACGCGCAAACGTCTACCGCTTGACGCGCCGGGACGAATGGTGAGGGTAATCTTGCTGCCGTCAAGCAACGGCACATCGATTTTGCCGCCGAGGACTGCCTCGCTAATGGTAATCGGCGCGGTGATGACGAGGTTGTTTCCTTCGCGGCGAAAATATGGATGCGCGTCGATAAGGATTTTCAAGTACAGATCGGCGCCGCCGGGCCCCTGCCCTTGCACCCGCAGCGTCTGGCCCTCTTCGACGCCGGCGGGGACCTTGACGTCAACGCGCACATCGTTGATGGAAAGCGGCATCGTGCCGCCGAGCGCCGCCATGTCAAAGGGCACACGCAGGTCGTGCTTTACGGGCTCGCGCGGGGCGGACGCACGGCGGCCTCGGCCCCCGGCCCGAGCACGTTGACTGAAGGCATCGCCGGCGCCGCCCATGCCGAAGCCGCGCATGAGTTCCTCGAACTGGGCGGGATCGATTTCGACGCCCTCGCCGAAGTTGCCGCCCCACTGGAAGCCGCCGGGCGCGCCGTTGGGCCCGCCGCCCGGGCCCGCGAAGCCGAACTGGTCGTACTGGCCGCGTTTGCTCTTGTCGCTCAGGATGTCGTACGCTTCCTGCACTTCCTTGAAGCGCGTTTCGGCTTGCTTGTCGCCGGGATTGCGGTCGGGATGATGTTCGCGCGCCAGCTTCCGATAGGCGCGCTTGATCTCATCTTCCGACGCGTCTTTTTTCACGCCCAGGGTTTCATAGTAATCGCGTGGCATAACCTACCCGCGCGGGGCAAGGCCCGCGGCATGACAAACCGGTAATCTGCCCAAGGTTCTCTTGACCATTATAACAATCTCTTGATTCAATCTAGTGTCTGCTGGCAAAACCCGCCGCTGCCATCGTTGCTGCGAGCCACGGGGTTCATCCCCGTGGTGTTGGGCAACATTCCACGGGGATTAACCCCGTGGCTCGCTTTCGCGGACGATGGAAGTCCCGAGCCTTGCTCCATGAAGATCGCAGAACCGGAACCCGTCTCAGAGCCCACCGCCGAATCGGCCGCGTCGCTGCGGCCGCCGTATTTGCACGCGCGGCTTTCCGTTCTGATCTTTCTGGCGTTCGCGGTCATGGGGTCGTGGCTCCCCGTATTCACATTGCACCTTCAGAACCTGAATTTCTCGCCAAGTGCCGCCGCGTGGGCATCGGCCGCCAATGCCATCGGCGCGATGCTGGCGCCGCTCATCTGGGGCCAGATCGCGGACCGCTGGCTCGCCAAGGAACGGTGCATCAGCTTGTGCGCCGTGATCAGCGGCAGCGGACTTTGGCTGCTTGCC
>DAIOGM010000473.1:0-1831 GCA_036745215.1 Gemmataceae bacterium | reverse complement strand
CTGCTTGCCGGACTTCAAGAGCCGGTGGCGGTCATCCTCGGATCCATCCTATTGTGGTTCTTTTTGATTCCCGTTATCGGCTTGACCGGCGCGTTCATTTTCCGCCAACTGGAACATCCCGATCGCGAATACGGCAAGATTCGCGTGTGGGGCACGCTCGGCTGGATGGCCGCCAACTGGACACTGACCGCGTGGTTCAAGTATTCGCCCGGACTCTTTGGCGGCGAAACGTCAACGCCCGCCGACCTCGCGGACAGCATGCGGCTCGGCGGACTGGCGGCGTTTGCGGTCGCACTCTTCGCGCTGACGTTGCCGCACGCTCCACCCAGCCCGGTGTCGGATGACGCACACAACAGGCGATCGCGGTTGTTGCGCCTCGTGGACGCGCCGCTCAAGGCGCTGTGCATGTTTCGCGAACGGTCGTTTGTCGTCTACTGCGCCTGCATGTTCGGCTTTTACATCACGTTTCCGTTCACGATTCAGCTCAATCCGCTGCTTCTTGACCACGCTGGCATCAATCGGTCCGAGCTGCCGTTGGGGTTGACGATTTGCCAATGTCCGGAAGTCGTATTGTTGGTTCTGTTGCCAATGTTGTTGATGCGATTTGGCCTCAAGGCGACGATGGTGGCCGGTGCGCTGGCCTGGACCGTTGGACTGGCGACGCTTGCGGTCGGCACGCCGACGGCGCTGGTGCTGGCCGGGTTGTCTGCGGGGGGCATGTTCATCTGTTGTTTCGTGATTTCCGGGCAGGTGTTCGTCAATCGTCAGGCGACGCACGACATTCGCGCCAGTGCTCAAGGTTTGTTGATCTTCATCAACGGCATCGGCCTGCTTCTGGGCCACTTTCTCGTCGGATGGCTGCGCCGAATGACGGACGACAACTTCAACGTGGCCTATCTGATTGCAGCGATCATTTCGGCTGCGCTGTTTTTTCTGTTTGCAGCGGGTTTTTCGACGCCGGCTCCCGCGGAATCCCCGGTGGAACCTCTTGTGCCTGAAATGGAAATGCCTTAGACTGATTTCCATTCCAGCCAATCGTCCAGCGAATGAGCGCCCAACGAAACAGGTCGTTTCCCTTGGAAAACGCGGTCTCTCAACAACCTCCCGCGAACGCCGCCGTGATTGAGCGCGGGCCCTGGTTGCTCGCCGTGGCCGGGTTGCTGGTGTTTTTTTTCGCCTGGTTCTTTCAAGGCAGCGAGAGTGGCCTTTGGTTGCCAGGGCTCGGCGTCGGCATCGCACTGATCTCCTGGTTCGGCTGGCGAGCGATCGTCATCATTGTGCCGCTTTTGTTGATCGCACGGTTGATCGCGCAAGCCGAACTGGGCGTTCTCCGCGCCTTCGCCGACACCGCCGTCCACGTCGGTCTCATTGCCTCCTCCTGGTGGATTTACCATCACGTCGCGCGCGCCTCACGTTGGCTGGACGATCCGCGTTCCGTGACGATCTTCCTCCTCATCGTCCCCGGCGGACTGTGCGCGTTTTTTGCGTTCATTCAAGCGATCTATGTGAACCCGACCCTCGATCAGCTTGGCGTGCGGACTGCCGAATTCTGGTTGAGCCGCATGGTCGGCATCCTCGCCGTCGCGCCATTATTGATCGTGGCGGGCACGCCGCTCCTGTTGCGATTTCACCTCGTGTCGGTCGAGTTGCCGCCCGCCTATTTCGGCGAGCGCGAGACGACGCCTTCGCGGTTGGGCGATCGCATTGAATTACTCGTATTGACGTTTGCAACGACCACGCTCGCCTTGCTGCTTTTGTGGACGCGCCTGCCCGGCAACGTCGTCAACTGGATGATGTGGGCGTGCTGTCTCGTCCTGATCGTGTGGACCTG
>DAIOGM010000472.1:0-5799 GCA_036745215.1 Gemmataceae bacterium | reverse complement strand
CCTGACGGCGACGCCCTCGGCGGCCTGGTGCAAACGGGCCTCGCGTTCCTGCAAAATCTCGCCGCCGTGTCGCAGAAGGGGCAGGCGAATCCACTCGTTGGCCGTGATGAAAAGACGGGACAGGAGTACCTCAAGTTGCCGATGCCCGATGCGGCGACAATGCAGCAGTTGATGACGGCGTTGTCGGCGTTGTTGCCCAGGCAATGATCCCGTTTACGTTTACTGATCATCAGGTAAGTAATGCGCGGGTTCGGGAGGGCGAGGCTCCTGCCGAGCCGTTTGGGCTCCGTTTTCTCGAGGTTTACGGCTCGGCGGGAGCCTCGCCCTCCCGGCATGTCGCGCATTCCAATCCCGAAGATCAATAAACGTAAACAGGGATTCCCGTAAAATGCGGTCATGTTCGAAGCCGCCGTCCAACTGGCCATTATTGGCGTCGTCCTCGTCATCGTCGCGGCGATCCTCCAGGCGGCGTTGCGGCCGAACTTTCAATTCATGATTCAAATCAACGGCGAACAGTTGAACGTCACCAAGGGCAAGGTTCGTGGCGACTTTCTCGAGGAAGCGCGCGACGTGTGCCGCGAGTATGGCGTCACCACCGGCTGGATCGGCGGCGTCAAGCGCGGCAAATCGATCGCGCTGAAGTTCTCACGCGATATTCCACCCACCTGTCAACAGCGTTTGCGTAACATCTGGTTTACTTCATGATCGCTTGCGGCTTCGCGATCGCGCGGCGCCATGCGAGCGCGAAGCCGCAAGCGGCCTTGTGAAGCACACGCATCGCTCATAAGATGACACCACCTGCCTCGCTCGCGCAATCCCAGGAACGGATGATGACCGATCAAGAAAAAACCGGACTGGGCAATTACTTCGTCGCCAATTATCCGCCGTTCTCCGCGTGGAAGCCGGCCCATTTGCCCGACGCGTTCGCCGCCCTCGATGAGAAGCCCCGGCCCAACACGCCGCTGGGGCTCTATCTGCACATCCCGTTCTGCCGAAAGCGCTGCAAATTTTGTTACTTCCGCGTCTACACCGACAAGAACGCCCGCGATGTCGAAGTCTATCTTGACGTCTTGACCAGGGAAATTGAACTATATCGTGCCAGGCCCGCGTTCGCGGATCGCAAGTTGCACTTCGTCTACTTCGGCGGCGGCACTCCCTCGTACTTGAGCGCGACGCAGCTCGGCGGCTTGTTCGCGCGCGTGCAGGCGCTTTTCCCCTGGCACGACGCCGCGGAAGTCACTTTCGAATGCGAGCCCGGCACGCTGCAGCAACACAAGCTGGAAGCGTTGAAACAGGCCGGCGTGACGCGGTTGAGCCTGGGCATCGAAAATTTCAACGACAAGATTCTCGAATCCAATGGCCGAGCGCATCTCTCGGCGGAGATCTTTCGTTCTTATCAATGGGCCCGCGATCTGCATTTCACGCAGATCAACGTCGATCTGATCGCCGGCATGGTCGGCGAGACGTGGGACAACTGGCGCGAATGCGTCAAGAAGACGATCGAGCTGGCGCCGGAGAGCGTCACCGTCTATCAGATGGAGTTGCCGTACAATACGGTGTTTTCCAAGGAACTAAGCATGGCCGATCAGCATGTCGTTGATCCTGCCACGGTCGCGGATTGGCCGACCAAGCGCGCCTGGGTCGATTACGCATTTGCTGAAATGGCCAAGGCGGGCTATTCGGTTTCCAGCGCCTACACCATGGTCCGCGATCCGGCGAAGACCAAGTTCGTCTACCGCGACAGTCTCTGGCGCGGCGCCGATATGATGGGCACCGGCGTCGCGTCGTTTGGCCACGTGAGCGGCGTTCACGTGCAGAATGTCGATGGCTGGGAGGAGTACGTCGAGCGCTTGCAGAAGAATGAGCTGCCGCTCGGACGGGCGCTCAAGGTCGCGCCGGAACAACTGTTGCGCCGCGAGATGATGTTGCAGCTCAAAACGGGCCGACTGCATGCGGAGTACTTTCGTTCCAAGTTCGGCAAGGATATTTTGCGCGACTTCGGCGACGGCTTCGACCAGTTGCAAAACGATGGATACTTGACGGTCGCGAACGGCGACGTCGAGTTGACGCGGGCGGGGCTGTTGCAGGTCGATCGGTTGCTGCCCGCGTTTTTCGAGGCGGAGCATCGCGGGACGCGGTATACCTGATTGGTATTTGTTTAGCGCTCGTCGTATTCCTCGCGATTGCGTCGCGCCGTTGCTTGGTTCCTGCGAGCGCTAAACGTAAACCGGACTTTGCATGGCCGACGCGCTGACTTTCATGATGGGCAAGTTCGCGGCCGTGCTGCCCGCCGATCGACGTTACGCGCGCAATCACATGTGGTGCCTGGCCGCGCCGCCCCCTCACCCCCAACCCCTCTCCCCCGGTGGGGAGAGGGGAGAATTGTTTCGCTTCGGCTTCACCACCTACGCCGTTCGCCTCATGCAAGACGTTTACTTCCTCGATTGGGAAGTCAACGCCGGCGACGTCGTCGCGCTCAAACAGAAGATCGGCCACATCGAAACGTCGAAGGCGATGTCCGACCTCTTCGCTCCAATCGCCGGCGACTTGGTGCGCTTCAACGCGGATTTGCTGAATGATCCATCGGCGATCAACGTCGATATGTACGGCAACGGCTGGCTATTTGAGATGGCCGGCTCGGAAAGCGAGACCATGAGCGTCCAAGATTACTACAATTTCCTGGAAGCCGGCTGGGAAAAAACCCAGACCATGCTCAAAGGTCATATGTAGCCTGCCAAGCCCCACCATGAGCGCAGCGATTGGTGGGGGTCCGCCAAACAGAAATCAAAATGAGCCGACACCGACTCACCGTTGTACTCTCGCAAGCTCAGGGCAAGCACCCCGTCAAGCGCGCCCTCGAGGAATCGATCGTCGCGGCCCTGATCATGGAGCCCGGCCTCGAAGTCTCCGTGATTCCGTACCTCTACGATCTCGGCCCCGATCACACCGGCCGGCTGTTCCTCGAATCCGTGCGCGGCGACATGGTGTTGGTCTCCTGGCTTTTCCCCCGCGCGGCGTTCTGGGTGCTCGATCGCGACGGCATCAAGGGTAGCTACGGTGAGTCGCAGATAAAATCGGCGCACGCGGATGACGACGACGAGGAAGGCGGCGAACCGGAACCGCCGAAGGGCATCGGCTCGCTCGACGTGCCGGACCGTCATATCTATTGCCTGGATCTGCGTGATTCCAATCAACATGATCCGTTCGTGAACGAGATTCGCCGCATCGCCGAGGAGTGCAAGGCGCGACATGATGCGAAACACGCGCACCCTGCGGAGACGGCGCCGGCGCTCGTGTCGCTGGGTTTGAATTTCGCGAACGCGACTGCTCCGGTCGCTGACGCTCCCGGCTCGCCGAACGGACACCCTTTATCGCCGTTTGCGCCGGATCAACTTTTGCAATCGGCGGGGCGACGCTGGTATCCCGTCATCGACTACAGCCGTTGCACCAATTGCATGGAATGCATCGATTTCTGCCTCTTCGGCGTCTATGGCGTTGACGATCAAGAGCGCATCCTGGTCGAGAATCAGGACAACTGCAAGAAGGGTTGTCCCGCGTGCAGTCGCGTGTGCCCCGAACAGGCGATCATGTTCCCCGATTACAAGACGCCTGCGATCGCCGGCGCGCCGGTCGGCGCGATCGGCAATCTCAAGATCGATTTGACCAAGCTGTTCGGCGGCGCGGAAAAGGACGCGCTGTCGCAAGCCGTCGAGGAACGCGATCGCGAACTCGTCGCGGACGGCCGAGTCGCGGTCGGCGTTTCCGTCGGCATTCCAAAACGGCAGCAGAATCGAGACGGCAAGCCCAAGGACGACCTCGACAACTTGATCGACGCCCTGGACGCGATGGACATTTGATGAAACCGCCGACCGGCTTTGCAGACGAGGTGAACCACGGGGAACACGGGGGTCACGGGGAAAAGCCAAGGAAGATTCTAAACGAGGCCGTGCCGTTGATTTCTGTCACAGTCTGTGTGGGATTCCCCCCGTGTTCCCCGTGCCCCCCGTGGTTCTAAGGCTCCGCCGACCGGTTAATCGCCAAATTCGTTTCAAGAAAAGCGCTGGTCTTTTCAAATAGGGCCTAGGTCATTTCATTTGAGACCCACGTCGTTTCAAATGGAACGTGGGTCGTTTCAAAAAGGACCCCGGTCTTTTCATTTTTGACCCTGGTCGTTTCAAAAAGGACCATGGTCTTTTCATTTTCGGGCCCGGTCTTTTCAAAAAAACGGCAGAGATTTCACGGTTTTTGGGTGGTCGTTTCACGTTTTTCGCGTCGATCCCCATTCGCTTTCTTCGCGCCGTCATGGTGCAGTTGGGCGTAACCATAAACCCAATCATAACATCCGTGCCTCGCGGTACCCAGGTTGGTTGCGGGTCGAGGCGCGGCGCGGGTGTGGGTAGCGCATGGCTCGTGAAACGACCCGGCGCGGCAAAAGTACCGAAGATGAGCGCCGCAAATCTTGCCCAGTTCGCCACAAATCACCAAATCCCGCCAGTCTTCAACGAAGATTGACCATTTCGCCACCGTTTGCCGATTGATGAAAAGAGGCAATACCGCCCTGCCGTTGCAAATCCTGTCCCGGTCGTTATAAACGATGGGATTGCGCCGCACACGATCGGAATCGTGTGCCACGGTCGGCAGGGCATGGATGCAGCCATGACGCTTCAACTTCATCCCAGCGACGATCGTCTCGACTACGCGCGCCAGATCGTGCGCGGCGAGGCGGCCGCGCTGCTGAGTGTCGCGGATCGGCTCAACGATTCCTTTCTTCAAGCCGTCGAGCTCTTTCAGCGCTGCCCCGGACGCGTCTGCATCACCGGCACCGGCAAGTCGGCGGACGTGGGCCAAAAAATCGCCGGCACGCTCAACTCGACCGGCACCCGCGCTTACACTCTCGACGCGACCCGCGCCGTCCACGGCGACCTCGGCATGATCCATCAACATGACGTCGTGCTCGCCCTTTCTTTGAGCGGCGAGACGGAAGAGATTGTCAAGCTTCTGCCGTCGTTTCGTCAGATGGCGATGGCGATGGTCGCGCTCACCAGCAACGAACAAAGCACGCTTGCCAAGAACGCGGACGTGACGCTGGTGCTCGGCCCCCTGGAAGAAGTCTGCCCGCTCGGCCTGGCGCCGAGCACCAGCACGACCGCGATGATTGCCGTCGGCGATGCGCTCGCATTCGTGCTCATGCGCATGCGTGAATTCACCCACGAGGACTTCGCGCGCTTTCACCCCGCGGGCAGCCTGGGCCGCAAATTGTTGAAAGTCGAAGCCGTCATGCGGCATGGCAATGAACTGCGCATCAGCCATTGCGGCAAGACAATTCGCGAGGTGTTCGCCCAGGAAAAGCGTCTCGGCCGGCGCACCGGCGCGGTAATGCTGACCGACGACGCCGGCAAGCTCGCGGGCCTCTTCACCGACAGCGATCTGGCGCGGCTCTTCGAGCAGCACAAGGACGCGTCGTTCGATCGCCCCATCCGCGAGGTGATGACGCCGCGGCCGTTGATGGTCCCGGTCGGCACTCGGCTCACCGATGCGGTTGATATTTTGCGACAACGCAAGATCAGCGAGTTGCCGGTCGTGGATTCGCAGGGCAAGCCGGTGGGGCTGATCGATATCACGGATCTGATTGGACTGGTGTCGCGCGAAGAAGCGGAGAGCTACCTTCGGGCGGCGGGGTAAATCAAATGCATTGACAATTGACAATTGACAATTAGCAATTGCTAATTGAAGAGGCAAAACTGGTGCAACATCAAGGCTAAATATTGGGGTTGCGATTGGCCGGGAGGGCGAGGCTCC
>DAIOGM010000471.1:0-5877 GCA_036745215.1 Gemmataceae bacterium | reverse complement strand
CGCATCCTCAATGAGCCGACCGCGGCGTCGCTGACTTACGATCCCAAGAACGCCGACTTGCATCGCATCCTCGTTTACGATCTCGGCGGCGGCACGTTCGACGTGTCCGTCGTTCAGGCCCAGGAAGGCGTCATCGAGGTCCTCTCCAGCCACGGCGATACGCAGCTCGGCGGCGATGACTTCGATGAATTGCTCCTCAAGCATGTCGTCCTCAAATTCCAGAGTGAACACGGCATCGACCTGGCCGCGAATATCGTGTCCAAGGCCAGGTTGTTGCGCGCGGTGGAAGCCGCCAAGAGGCAACTGTCGTTTCATCCGTTTGTGCGCATCGAAGAGGAGTTCATCGCCGAGAAGGACGGCCAGGCGCTGCATCTGCAACTGGAATTGCAACGGCAGGACTATGAGGAATTGATTCTGCCGCTTCTGAATCGCACGATGGATTCCGTGCAGCGAGCGCTCGAGGACGCCAACCTGGGCCCGAGTGCGATCGACAAGGTGGTCCTCGTCGGCGGCAGCACGCGCACGCCGCTGGTGTCGCAAATGCTGGAAGAACGCATGGGGCAGCCGGCGCATCAAGAGGTCAACCCCGATCTGTGCGTGGCCATGGGCGCCGCGATCCAGGCCGCGTTGATCGCCGGCGAGGATGTCGGCGCCGTCTTGGTTGACATCACGCCGCACTCGCTCGGCATTCGCTGCCTCGATTACATGCACGGCATCGATTTCCCGTTTCGTTTCGCGCCGATCATTCGCCGCAACACCGCGCTGCCGGCGGCGCGCAGCGAGATGTTCTCGACGGTGCACGACAATCAAAAGGAAGTCGAGATCGAAGTCTACCAGGGCGAGAACGAAGACGTGCGCTTCAATCACAAGATCGGCAACTTCCACATCACCGGCCTGGCCAACGTGTCGGCCGGCAATCAGCTCGTCGTGCAATGCGAGTTGAACCTCGACGGCATGCTCAAGGTCTCCGCGAAGGAAAAAGCGACTGGCCTGTCGAAGCAGGTGACGATCGAGAACGCCCTGTCGCGCTTCGAGGGAAGCGAGATTGCCGAGGCCCGCGAACGCATCGATCGGCTCTGGGAGCAGACGCCGGCGACCAGCGAATTCATGGACGAGGCGGATGAGGACGATTTCGAGGACGACGGCCCGCTGATGCCGGAGCTGGTTCCCGGCCCGCGCGAAGGCCAGCGCGAAACGGTGCAAGCCCGCGCCTTGCTGGAGAAGGCGGAGCGCTTGCTTGAAAAGGTTGCGACCGAAGACAAGGTCGAAGTCGAACGCATGCTCAGCGCCGTCCGTGCCGCGGTCACGGATCGGCAGTGGGACAAGGTGACCAAGGCGTGCAATGAGTTGAGCGATATTTTGTTTTACCTTGAGGATGCGTGAACGATATGGCAAAAAAATGGGTGGCAGAAAAATGAAGGCGAATGAGGGAACGATCATACGGTGTCCGGTGTGCCGAGCCGAGAATGAGGACGTGACGTGCCGCCGCTGCAAGGCGGATTTGTCGCTGCTGTTCGCGATGGAAGATGCGCGGCAGGCGGCGCTTGGCGAAGCGGCACGTGCCGCAGCCGCGGGAGACGGCGCGCGGACGCTGGAGCACGCACGGACGGCGCATCGGCTGCGCGCCGACAACGAAAGTTTGCGCTGGCTCGCGGTCGGGTATTTGCTGAAACGAGATTATTCAGCCGCGATCGCGCAATATCAAAGCGTACAATTGGGGAGCTAAACCGGCCGGTGTGGCAATCGTGGGATGGTTTCGTCAATTCTCCAATCCAAATCTGCATCGCCCGTCGAGGCAGTCCGCATTCGCGAAAGCTCACGCCATTCCGATGCCGCGCGAATTCTGCCAAATGCCCATGGCAAGATGGTTCCCTCGTTGAGCCGCAACCACGCCTTGCCGATGAGCACGAGCAGATGCTTCGGCAACGCGCGGCGCAGCATCGGCGTCGGCAGGTTGCGCCAGAAGACGCGTTCCTCGTTGCACGATTGGCGTTCGATCAAGCGTCGGCCGACCTTGCCGTAGGACGCGCTGATGTGATGCAAGACGCGCGAGGCGGGCTCGTACATCGTGCGAAAGCCGGCGCGATTGAGGCGAAAGGCGAGATCGACGTCCTCGAAGTAGCTGCCGAATTCTTCGGGGAACAGACCGACCTGGTCCAGGGCCGAGCGGCGATAGAAGCCGGCGGCGGCGCTCGTGCCGAAGACGCGGCAGGGGTGCAGAAAGTCGTTAGCCGGACGCGCAAGCGACGGTTCGCACAGTCCGTCGCTTGCGCGTCCGGCTAACGGGGAAAATGGCAGACCGTGCCCGCGTTTGCCGGCGACGCCGCCGATGTAGTAGCAGTCGCCGGCCGAGTCGATGGTGCGGCCGTCGGGCCACGCGAGCACCAATGGGGCGACGGCGCCGATCGCCGGATCGTCGAACCACTTCAATGCAGCGTCAGCCCAGCCGGGTTGCACTTCGGTGTCATCATTGAGCATTTCGACGACGTCGCCGCGGCTGGCGCGAATGCCCGTGTTGGCAGCGACCGCGAAGCCACGTTGACGATCGAAGCGAATGAACTTCACGCCGAACGCATGCGCCAGCCCGCTTGCTTCGGCGTGCGGCGATGCGTCATCGACGACGACGATTTCGCTTCCAGGCGGCGCGTGCTTTACGACTACCTGCAAACAGGCACGCAAGAGATCGGTGCGTTGGTGCGTCGGAATGACGATGGACAGCATCGGTTCTACAGTGTACTCAGTACACCGTACTCAGTACAGAGCGCCACAATGTTCACGCCGATTCTAGCGACGCTTGGCTATGTCCTGTCTCCGGACGGCAAACAAGTGCTGTTGATTCATCGCAACGCCCGACCGGGAGACAATCATTTTGGCAAGTACAACGGTCTGGGCGGCAAGCTCGAAGCGAACGAAGACATCGTCAGCGGCATGAAACGAGAAATCCGCGAGGAGGCGGGCATCGAGTGCAAGTCGCTCGCCTTGCGCGGCACCATCAGTTGGCCGGGGTTCGGCAAGAACGGCGAGGATTGGTTCGGCTTCATCTTCCTGATCGACGCGTGGGCCGGCACGCCGCTGGCCGAGAATCCGGAAGGGACGTTGACGTGGATCGATGTAGGGAAAATTCTGGATCTGCCGCTCTGGGACGGGGACCGCTATTTCGTGCCGCTCGTGTTCGATCCGAGCGTGCGGCAATTCCACGGCGTCATGCCTTATCGCGACGGCAAACCGATTGGCTGGCAATGCCAGGTGACAAAAGAGCCGGGAGCTTGAGCGACGCAATCATCGCTCAATCTCCCGGCCCTGATAGTTCGAATGACTAAATCTCAGCGTGAATGATCGGCGGCGCCGGCGCCAAATCGTCGCCGGACGGCGTCTCCATCATTTGGGCAACGTTCGCCTGCATCGTGTCGGAAAGCGAATTCTCAAGCGTCTGCGGGTTCGCGTCCAGGATCACTTCAAGCACGAGCGGGCCGATTTGCAGAGTGTCCCCCTGACAAAGCGCACGCGTATCGCACAAGAGCTGGCCGTTGACGAGCGTGCCGTTCATGCTGCCCAAATCGCGCACCGTCACGGTTTCTGCCGTGATTTGCAACAGACAATGCTGCCGGCTCACGAGATCGCTGTTGGGACGAACGTCGCATTCGGGACCGCGGCCAAACATGAACTCGCCGTTAGGAAAAGCCAGGCAATGCCCGCGCGGCTTTCCCTTCACGACTTTCAAACGCAAATACATGAAGACTCCCTTCACGCTGAAGCTGGGAACCTAACTCCATTAGGTAGGGTTATAACGATTGTACTACATAAAAGGGCCCGGCAGCAAACGAAAACGGAGAAGAAGGCCCAAATTGGGCGGACTTCAGGCGAAAAATGAGAGACAAGTTACCCAAACTACTAATGTTCATTTGTTCAAAATCGCAAATCAATTCAGAAGGCTACGTTCAACGACCTCGCGGGCCTTATTGAATTCGGGCGCCCAGGTAATTTCCGGACCGCCGCTGGCGAGGCAGTCACGCACCTTTTCGAGCGTGTTGAGCGCCATGTGCGGGCATTTGTTGCACGCGCAACTGATGCCGGGGACCGGATGATAACGATGCTGCGGATATTTCGATTGCATCTGCCAGAGCATGTTCGCTTCGGTGGCGACGAGGAAATCGGTCGATTCCGTAAATTTACCTATGTACTTCAGCATCGCCTCCGTGCCGCCGACGAAATCGCTGTGCTCGCGGATGTTCGCCGGGCATTCCGGATGCGCGATCGTCACGGCGCCGGGGATTTTCTTTTTCTGCGCCATTAAGTCGCCGACGCTGAAAATCTCGTGCACCATGCAGGCGCCGTTCCACAGGATCATCTTGCGGCCCGTCACCTCTTGGAGGTATTGACCGAGGTGCCGATCGGGGACGAAAAGAATCTCCAGATCGCTCGGTACGCGTTTGATGATCTCTTCCGCATTGCCGGACGTGACGATCCAGTCGGACAACGCTTTCACGGCGGCGGTGCTGTTGATGTAGGTCACCGTCTGAAATTTGCGGCCATTCTCGCGCAGCATCTCTTGGAAATGCGCGAGCTTCGCGGCGGGACAGCTTTCCGCGAGGCTGCAGCCGGCCTTCAAATCGGGGACGATGACGCGCTTGGTCGGATTGAGCATCTTCGCGGTCTCGGCCATGAAGTGGACGCCGCAGAAGACGATGGTGTCGGTCTCGACCTTGGTGGCGGCGCGGGCGAGCTTCAAGCTATCGCCGGTGAAGTCGGCGAGTTCCTGGATGTCGCCATCCTGGTAGTAATGCGCGAGGATGGTGGCGTTTTTTTCTTTTTTGAGACGAAGGATCTCGTCAACGAGGGGAAGCATGGCAGGGTTCCTTGTTTTTAGTGTGGCGGAGGATCAACCCACAGCACGTTCTTCGGTCGCGCATCTTCGCACAGTCTTCTTACTATCAGTGTATGCCTCGGCGCGCGGTTCGGACAAGGAATCGATGCGGAATTGTTCCTCATCGCCTCCACCGATGGGCGATCGGACGAAAAAACCTCGCCTTCCGCACCAAAGAAAACGCTTGTATTTCGCACCAAAGGTGCGCAATGTTAAAGCCCAGGGCAACGCCCTGGGAAAATGCGAGTACCGTCAAAAGCCCCAACGGGGCGCGATAATCGTAGGAGCATCCGATGCCGCAATCCCTCGCCGCGGTTTACGTGCATCTCATTTTTAGCACGAAGAACCGCCAGCCGTTGATTCAACCGGAAATCGAGGAGGAATTGCGGCGTTATCTGGCAGGCATTCTGCGAAACCTGGATTCGCCGATGATTTGTGCGAACGGAACCGCGGATCACATTCACATCCTCATTCGGCTTGGGCGCAAACATTCACTCGCGGACATCGTCGAAGAAATCAAGAAAAGCTCGTCCAAATGGATCAAAACCAAGGGACCAGCATTTCGCGATTTTTATTGGCAAAACGGTTACGGGGCGTTTTCAATCGGGCAATCAGGGATCGACGGTTTGAAAGAATACCTCGCCAATCAGAAAGAACATCATCGCCAGAAGTCGTTTCAGGATGAATTCAGAGAGTTCCTTGATAAGTATCAACTGGAGTATGATGAGCGTTACGTATGGGATTGAGCGTCATCGCGCCCCGTTGGGGCTTTGGATGCAACGCATCGGTTTCCCAGGGCGTTGCCCTGGGCTTTAACATAGCGCCCCGTTGGGGCTTGGACTGCAACGTATCGGTTTCCCAGGGCGTTGCCCTGGGCTTTAACATTGCGCACCTTCGGTGCTGGGAGATTGAGATGTCAAAGCGATTGCTAATTGCGGCTTCAATTCTGATTCTGACTTCCGGCGCCGCCCGCGCCGACAACCTCGTGCGCATCGCCGGCGGCGGCACTCAGG
>DAIOGM010000470.1:0-5897 GCA_036745215.1 Gemmataceae bacterium | reverse complement strand
CCAACGATTTGCCGGTTTACCAGAATCGCATCGATGTGAATGGCGCGCAGTTTCGGCAGGTGAGTTTGGTCAATCCGTAAGATCGTGAATTGCAATTGACTTTGAATTGGCAAAGGCCCGATCATAATGGTCGGGCCTTTTTCTTTATTCTTGACAGGAAGGTTCACTACAGACCGCACCAGACGGACGTTGCGGAGGAACAATGAAAAAACATGTCTTTACCTTGATACTCGCCGGCGTGTCGGAAATCACGCCGGAACTTGCGGATTCCTTGTACGAGGCAACGAATGGCGATATCGAACTGAATCTGCGCGATGGCGTCGCCTTCGTCGAATTCGAACGAGGAGCGCCCACCTTGCGTGGAGCCATTGTCGCCGCGATCGCGGAAGTCGAAGGCGCCGATGTCGGCGTTCGTGTGGTGCGGGTCGAATCGGAAGCCGCCAATGTGATCGCCAAAATCAACGCAGATTTGCTCGGCGTGCCGAGTAATTCATGAGCCTTGGCCTATTACCACTCCCCACTCTCCATCTGTTTCCGCGTCTCCGCATCCACGGGCGCATACGCGCTAGGCTCCATCGTCCAGCTCGCGCGGCCTTGCGTGAGGCTGCGAACCTTGTCGGAATAGTCGAACATCTTCGCCAGTGGAACGAGCGCCTCGACCACACGCAATTTGCCGCGCGTGATCACCTCGCGAATCTCGGCCCGGCGCGCATTCATGTCCGCGGTGACGGGACCCAGGTAATCCTCCGGGATCATCACCTCCGTGCGCATGACCGGCTCCAGCAGCGTCATGTTCCCCTTGAGCGCCCGATTGACCGCGTCGGCGCCGGCCGCTTGGAATGCGATGTCGTTGGAATCCGTCTCATTCATCTGAGCTGAACGCATCGTCGCGCGAACGCCGATCACCGGGTAGCCCATCTCGCCGGATTGCAAGGCGAAGCGAATCCCCTGCTCCGCCGCGTACATGAATTCCGGCGGCAGCGTGCCATCCGGAATCTGATTGTTGACGATCACGCCCTCCTCGACCTTGATCGGCTCGAAATCGACCGTCACCTTCGCGAACAGCCCCGTCGTCCCCGCTTGTTTGACGCACTCGCCCTGGATTGACAGCGCCTTCTTGAGCGTCTCGCGATAGCTGACGCGCGGCTTCGACACGCGCACCTTCAAGCGAAAATCACGCTCCAGGCGATGCTTCTTGACCTCCAGATGCAAGATGCCCATGCCGCTCATCAGCATCTGCCCCGTGTCCGCATCGATTCGCCAGGTGAACGTCGGGTCCTCGCGCTTCAGGCGATCGAGCGAATCGGTCAACTTGTCCTTGTCGCCCGACGACTCCGGCTCAATCGACATCGCGACGACGGCCTCCGCGAATTGAATCTGCTCAAGCACAATTGGATGCTGCGGATCGCACAGCGTGTCGCCCGTGATCGAATCCTTGGGTCCGACGATACCGACGATATCGCCGGCGTACGCGATCGGCATGTCCTCGCGATTGGTCGGGTCCGCGAGAACGTGATAGATCTTGCTCGCGAATTCCTTCACTTCCTTGGGTGGATTGTGGTACCGGCATTCAGGATTCAAGACCCGGCTATTGGCTTTCAGCGTGCCCGAATAGATGCGCAGATAATACAAATCGCCATGCTTGTCCGCGACGATCTTGAAAACGAGCGCGGAGAACGGCTCCTTCGCATCGGGCTTGCGCGTTTCATCCTTGTTCTTCTTGGGATTGCGCCCTGTGACCGGCGGGCGATCGAGCGGGCACGGCAGGTAATAGCACACCGCGTCCATCAATAGCTGAATTCCCACGTGCTCGCGTCCGGAGCCGCACAGGACCGGCTGAATATGCCTCGCCAGCGTCGCTTCGCGAATGAGTTGCCGGAGCGTGGCGAGGGGAATTTCCTTGCCTTCCAGATAGAGGGACGTGATCCGGTCCTTGTCATCGAACTTCGTCAGGACCTCGAACAACAGTTCTCGCCAGCCTTGCACGTCCTTGACCATTTCATCGGGAATCGCCTCAGTGCGAAACGTCTTGCCCTCGGTTTTGGCATCGTAATAGTGCGCCTTCATTTCCAGGAGATCGATGACGCCGCGGAATGGCTCGGAGCTGTCCTTGTCCGAACCGGCGCCGATGGGAATGACGAGCGGCGCCGGCGTGCCTTCCAGGCGTTCCCGGATCTCGGTGAACGCGTTGCCAAAGTTGGCGCCGACGACGTCCATCTTGTTGATGAACACCATGCGCGGCACCTGATACTTGTCCGCCTGCCGCCAGACCGTTTCCGACTGCGCCTCGACGCCTTTCTGCGCATCAAAAACGACGACCGCGCCGTCGAGCACGCGCAGGCTGCGTTCGACCTCGGCGGTGAAATCGACGTGCCCCGGCGTATCGATCAAGTTAACGGTGCAATCGCGCCACTTGAACGGGATGCAAGCACTGTAAATAGTGATGCCGCGTTCTTGTTCTTCCGGATCGTAATCCGTCTCGGTCGTGCCGGCATCGACGGTGCCGAGTTTGTGCTTGGCGCCGGAGTAATAGAGCACATGGTCCGTGGTCGTAGTCTTGCCCGCATCGATATGAGCGATGATGCCGAGGTTGCGGACCTTGGTTAAGTCGAAATTGGCCATGGGTCAAGCTCACGCAAAGACGCAAAGACGCCAAGAAATGCAAACCGGTCTTTGCGGCTTTGCGCCTTGGCGTGAGGATAATTTACGCGCACTCACTGGTCAGAATACGTAATTCAAAAGACAAGGGTCAGGGATCAAGGTTCATTTCTGAACCCTGACTCCTGACCCCTGACTCCTGACTCCTGATTCTTACCACGCAAAGTGGGCGAACGCCTTGTTGGACTCCGCCATTTTGATGGTGTTCTCGCGTTTCGTCATGGCTTCGCCCTCCTTGCGGTAGGCGGCCATGAACTCGTCGGCGAGCTTCAAATGCATCGGCCGGCCCTTCTTGCCGCGCACGGCGGCGAGGAGCCAGCGAATCGATAGACTCTGCTGGCGCGTGCGGTTGACGGGCATCGGCACCTGATAGGTGGCGCCGCCGACGCGCTTGGAGCGCACTTCGATCGGCGGCTTGACATTTTCGACGGCTTGCGTGAAGACGTCGATCGGGTTCACGTCGGGCATGCGCTTCTTGATCTGGGCCATTGCCCCGTAGAAGAGCCGTTGCGACGTGGCCTTCTTGCCTTGCCACATCAGGCAGTTGATGAATTTCGACGCAAGCTTCGAGCCATAGACCGCGTCCGGCTGAAGCGTCGTTGCACTGGCAGTTCTTCGTCCCATATTTCGTAGTGGTGAGTGGTGAGTGGTTAGTGGTTAGTAATAGTAACTGGCGAGTGATCCGTGTTAAGTGGCCCACTCACCACTCACCACTCACCACTCACCACTATTCAGTTCAGACTCGGTTCAGGAATCCGTTCGTACGTTCGCTCACGCATCACCGCGTGAATGGTTCCATCCGGCGTGAAAATCACTTGCGTCTTCGTCCGACAGGCAGGACAGGGGATTTTGATCACCACCCCCGCGTTGGCTCGAGCCTCTTGGCCCTCGCATTGAAGCGACACATCCATGGGGTCGCCACACCCCGTACACATATACCTCAGGCAAACAAGAAGACTTAACATGCCGCACGGATCCTCGATGGTGAGGGATTTCGACCTGTGCGTTTTCCGGCGAAGGAAAACGCACCCACATCCAACCCAGAAGCGAGGGAAAGTTTAGCTGCCTTCCTTTTTGGCGCCGTACTTGGAACGTGCTTGCTTGCGATCCGCGACGCCTTGCGAATCGAGCACGCCGCGGATGATATGGTAGCGCACGCCAGGCAAATCGCGCACGCGGCCGCCGCGAACCAATACGATCGAGTGCTCTTGCAGGTTATGTCCTTCGCCCGGAATATAGGCGGTGACTTCGATGCCATTGGACAAACGAACGCGCGCGACCTTGCGGAGCGCCGAGTTGGGCTTCTTCGGCGTCATGATCTTCACCTGCAGGCAGACGCCGCGTTTTTGCGGACAGCCGGTCATGGCCGGGTGCCGCGGTTTGCGGGTTTGCTGCACGCGTGCTTTCTTAACGAGCTGATTGATCGTCGGCATTCCAAATCCATCCCTTCGCGAACGACTAAGTACGAAAGAGATACGATATTCCCAGCTGAATTTGCGGTCAAGAGCAGAAGCGTAAAAACTGGTCAAGCCCAAGCGCGTTTACGTTTAGCGCTCGCGTGACGCCATGCGAGCGCTAAACGAAAACGGCAACGTCATTCCTTCGTCGTCGCCTCCGCGGATCGCGTTTCCTCGGCTTGCTTGGCCGCCAGGCTTTCGAGGGCATTGGGATAGATGCGCACTTCCGCTTCCTGATGCGTCTGAAAGCCTGTGCCCGCGGGGATCAGGTGGCCGAGGATGACGTTCTCTTTCAATCCGACCAAATAATCGACCTTCCCCGATAATGCCGCTTCGGTGAGCACCTTGGTCGTCTCCTGGAAGCTCGCGGCCGAGATGAAGCTATCGGATTGCACCGCCGCCTTGGTGATGCCCAGGAGTTGCGTGCTGCACGTCGCGGGCACCGGTTGCTCGGAGGTCGGCATCTTCTTGTCGTCCGCTTGCAGCGCGTCGCGGACTTCCTTGTACGCCTCCTTGGATATGATCTTGCCAGCCTCGAATTTCGACTCACCGGGGTTCTTGATTTTCACGCAATCTTTGAGGCGATTGTTGACCTCGCGGAAGGCGAAGCGGTCGATCACCGAGCCGGGCAGCAAACCCGTATCGCCCATCTGCTCGACCTTGACCTTACGCAACATCTGCGAGATCGTGATTTCGATGTGCTTGTCGTCGATATCGACGCGCTGGCTGCGATAGACGCTTTGAATTTCGCGCACGAGATAATTTTGCACGGCTTCCAAGCCGCTGATGCGCAAGATATCGTGCGGCACGAGCGGGCCATCGACGAGCGGATCGCCGGCCTTCACATAGTCGTTCGTGTGAATGCGCATCGGCTTGCCGCGCGGCACCAGGTGCTCCACTTCCGTGCCGGTCGGTTTGCCGTTGTCATCCATGTCTTCGACGATGATCGAGCGCTTGCCTTTCTTGGTCTCGCCGAGACGAACGCGGCCGGAGATCTCGGCCATGACCGCGGGATCGCGCGGCTTGCGCGCCTCGAAGATTTCGGTGACGCGCGGCAAACCGCCGGTGATGTCTTGCGTGCCGGCCACTTCGCGCGGCGTCTTGGCGAGGACGCTGCCCGCGGCGACTTGCTGATCGGCACGCACTTCAAGGTGGGCCTTTTCCGGAATGTAGTGCACTTCGAGCCCCTGGCCGCGATCATCTTCGATGACGATTTGCGGGTGCAAGTCGCCCTTGTGTTCCATGATGACCCAGCGTTCGGCGCCGGACGCGTCGCGTTCCTTGCGAAGCGTTTCGCCTTCAACGATGTCCTCAAAGCGAATGCGGCCGCCGCGCTCGGCCAAGATGGGCGTGCGGTGCGGGTCCCATTCGCAGAGCTTGGTGCCCGGCGCGATGGTTTGGCCGTCCTTGACATATAGGTACGAACCATTGGGAACCGCGAATTCCTCAACGATGCCTTTGGCGCCGTGGATTTGCATTTGGCCATTGCGCGTCAAGGCGACGGTTTCGCCCTTGTCGTCCGTGACTGCGGTGATGCGAATCAACTTGACGACGCCGGCCCGTTTGGATTTGTGCTCTTTATCTTCGACCTTTCGACTCGACACGCCGCCGATGTGGAAGGTGCGCATGGTGAGCTGCGTGCCCGGTTCGCCGATGGATTGAGCGGCGATGATGCCGACGGCCATGCCTTCCTCAACGAGCGAGCCGGTGGCCAGGTCCATGCCGTAGCACAACCGGCAAACGCCGAGGGACGATTCGCACGTCATCGGGCTGCGGACGACG
>DAIOGM010000469.1:0-5903 GCA_036745215.1 Gemmataceae bacterium | reverse complement strand
CCATTCCGTTTCCGATCAAGCGCGGCGACGATCGCATCGAAGCCGCGGTGCGGGCGGCGTTTCTTGCGGGCGCCGTCAAAGCCGGGGCGCTGGTATTGGCCCTGGCCGGCCATCCAATCGAAGGCGCCAGCGAGTTTCCGACGATCCGCGTCGTCCGCGTCGGTGATGATGGCCGGTCGTGTGAACCCTAGTGTTCACGATTAGAGGCCGGCGAGCCGAGCCCCGTCAGGGGCCGGGTGAGTCGATTTTCGCAAACTAACCCGGCCCCTGACGGGGCTCGGCTCGCCTTCACGCCGCATTCCGATTCGATATCGCCGCATTCAAACAAACGGCATCCCAACGATCGCGATCCAGATATCCCGCGAACGGCCCCCGTCCGCACAATAGCCCCGCGAGCCGATAACGCAGGCGTCGCGTCCACGTCGTCTCCGGCTCGTGGGCATATCGCGCCATCAAGCCGCGATAGCGTTCGAACTGCTCGTTCGTGATCGCCCACCTGCCCTCGCGAAAAGCAACCGCCCACACGTTCGCCGGCCGATTCTTCGCGCCGTGCCAGCCGATGATCTTGCTCGGATAGCGTTCGAGCAGCGCCTCATACGCCGCCGGCGTGAAACGCCAGTAATCGTGCGGAAACTGATGGATGCGAAAATGAAACGGCGTGGACAGGATCAAGACGCCGTCGGGCCGCAGAACGCGATGCACTTCGTCCAATCCCTTCCAAAAACAGCGCACATGCTCGAATGTGTTGAGCGCCAGCACCGTGCCGACGGAGCGAGTCTTTTGCGGCAACGCCTCGGCATTGGCGACGCAATCCACGCCGGGGCCGGGACGCATGTCGATGCCGACGTAGTCGCGGTTTGGAAAAAGCGAACGCAGATTGGCGATCGTCTCCTGGCCGGCGACTTGATAAGAGCCGATTTCGAGAATGGGCTGCGGCAATTCGAACGTCTCGACGATCGCGCGCGTGGCGCCGTGGATGAAGTGATTCATCAAGAGACTCAATCGAGGTTGAAATCGAGGTGGTTGTCCCGATTCGCTTTTACTTCGCATTGCAATTGCGACAGGAGCGGGTCGCGATATTTGACGGGGATGCGTGCGATCGGCGCCGGATCGTACGGGGCGCCGGTGCTCGCTTCCGAGGAAATCGTGACGCGATACCAGCCGGCCGCGACGCCGGGCGCGTCGCCGGTGGTGAGCGTGTATGTGCCGTCGGGCTTGATTTTGCCGTACGCGATCGCGCCGCTTTCGCCACGGCTCGTGTCGGGGCTGAAGACGATGACGCCGTCGCGCAACAGCGCGCCCTTGTAAAGGACCTTGCCGGCGACCGCATTGAGCGTGGCCGGCTTCGACGTGCAGCCGACGAGCGCAAGGCAAGCGAGCGTCAAGATCAGCATCCGTGCTGGGACCATGGCTTCGTCTCAACGGGACGGGAACGAACCGTGGCGAGGATAGCAATGCCAGGGAATTCCAACAAGGTGAGTTATTCCCCGTGGCAACGGGCGGCTCGCCTGTTGCATTCGTGCAGGCGAGCCGCCTGCACCACGGCCATTGTTCCGCTTGATTCGCAATGCCAATCCATCTACAAGTCGCAGCGCGCATGCGTTGTCGAAACAAGTTGCGCAAGGGAGGCAAGCAAGAAACGCTTGCCGCCGAGCAAAAAAAGCAACGATTGGACTTTAACCTGCTCTTGATTCGCTCGCCCGTTCACGCTAAAAGCCCGCCTCAATCGGAGACCAATACGCAGGATTTCCTGCCCAAGTGTCGCAGCCTCGGCTCGGATGCGGGACCGGTCCATCGGCTCGACGAACACGTTTTTAGGAGTGAAGCCGTGAAGAAAATGATCGTGTGCGTGACCGGCATCGCCGCCCTCCTGGTTGGCGCCTATTTCACGAACTACCTGTTCGCCCAGAATACCGGCGCCGGCGCCGCCACTCAGCCGCAACCGGGCACCAAGGTCGCCGTCATCAACATCGGCCACGTCTTCAATCATTATGTTCGAGCCGAAGCGTTCAAGAAGGAACTCGAGGCGGCGTTCAATCCCTTCAAGGAAAAAGCCAAGAAGCTGACCGACGACATGAAGATCTGGGAAGAAGAAGCCCGCAAGCCGGGAGCGACGCAGACCGTCATCGAACGGAACACGGAACTCATCAAGCGCAACAAGCGCGAGCTGGAAGATCTGAGCGTGCAGATGCAAAAGCTGCTCGGCAAACGTCAGGAAGAAAACCTGGTGACTCTGTGGAAGGAAGTCAACATGGGCATCTCGAAGGTGGCCGAGGCGTACGGCTTCCAGATCGTCGTCGGCTACGGCGATCCGCTCGAGAAGGACATGATGCACCTGTTCCCGAACATCAATCGCAAGATGCAGGCGATGGACGGCGGCGCGGGCGTGCCGCTTTATGTTCACGCCAGCGTCGATCTGTCGCACGCCGTCACGCAGACGCTGAATCAATGGGTGCAGCAGAGCCAGCAGCCCGTCATTCCGACGGGCGGCAAGAAGTAAACTCGTCAATGCACGAAGGCAGGGCGAAAGTGCAATTGCATCGCTCTGCCTTCCTTTGTTAATCTCTCCGATCGTCGATCCGGGAGGCTCGTGGAATACGATTCCAATCGTGTCGTTCGTGGTGAACCACACCATTGGAATGGTGTTCCACGGCTGAGGCTCGTGGAATACGATTCCAATCGTGTCGTTCGTCGTTAACCACACCATTGGAATGGTGTTCCACGGGATCTTCAACACGGGGACGAACTCAAGGATGAGGCCGCCGTGAAACGAATTCAAGAACGCTGCCAGCAGACCATCGCCAGGCCGGCGGAATTGCAAGGCATCGGCTTTGTGACCGGCAAGTACGTGCGTCTGCGCTTTCGACCGGCTCCCGCATCGACAGGGGTCGTTTTCGTGCGCACCGATCTGGGCGCCCAGGCCTGCGTCGCGGCCTTGCTCGAAAACGTTACCGGCACCGCACGGCGCACGACGCTCGGCCAGCCGCCGGTTCATGTCGGTTTGGTGGAACATGTCCTCGCCGCGTTGACGGGATTGCGAATCGACAATTGCTACGTCGAACTCGACGCGCCGGAGCCGCCGGGACTGGACGGCTCCGCGAACGGATTTGTGCAGGCGCTTCTCGACGCCGGCACGGTGGTACAAAACGCGCGCCGGTCCATCTGGGCAACGAATCGGACCATTATCTTTGCGACCGATGAAGCGACGATCGCGCTGCATCCGCCAGAAGACATGGAGCTGCGCGTCAGTTATTTACTCGACTACGGCCCGGCGTCGCCGATCCCGTGGCAGATGTGCACGCGATCGATCACACCCGGGTCGTTCGCACACGATATCGCCCCGTGCCGGACATTCGTCACCGATCAGGAAGCGCTGGAATTGCGCAGCCAGGGACTCGGCTCGCGCACCGGCGTCACCGATCTGGTTGTCTTCGGACGTCACGGCCCGATCCAGAACAAGCTCCGCTTCAACGACGAGCCGGCCCGGCACAAGATCCTCGACATCCTCGGCGACCTCTCCTTGATCGGCTGCGACCTGCGTGGCCACATCGTCGCGTATCGCTCGGGTCATCCGCACAATGTCGAACTGGTGCGCATGCTAACGCTGCAAATGCAGCGGGTGTTGCCCCGGCAACGACTGGCGGCGTAAGCTGTGGAAATTGACAATTGACAATTGACAATTATCAATTGCCAATTGAGGAGGAAGAGAACTGCATTTGGTTTTCAATTGTCAATTGCTAATTGTCAATTGTCAATTGTCAATGCATTTACGCGTGTGCAAAAGTAAAGGCTCGGCAATGAAACGCCTGCGAATGGCAGTGGTCGGCGTCGGTCATCTCGGCAAGGAACACGCCCGCATTCTCGCCAGTCTTCCCGAAGTCGAACTCGTCGGCGTCGCCGATGTGTTTCTCGAACACGCTCAGGCCGTCGCGCGGCGGCATCATACGCAGGCGTTTCCCGATTACTGGCCGTTGCTCAATCTCGTTGACGCGGCGTCAATCGTCGTGCCGACGTCGCATCATTTGACCGTGGCTCGCGAATTCGTGCGTCGCGGCATCCCCGTGCTCATCGAGAAGCCGCTCGCGCCAACCGTCAAGGAAGCTCAAGAAATCGCCGAACTTGCCGACGCGAACAAGACGATCGTGCAAGTTGGCCACATCGAGCGTTTCAATCCCGCATTCGAAGAATTATGGACGCGGCCGTTGCAGCCGCGACTGATTCGCGCGCAGCGCATGGGGCCGTTCACGGGACGCTCAACGGACGTGGGCGTCGTGCTCGATTTGATGATTCATGATCTGGATTTGATCCTCGCGCTCGTCAAGTCGCCGATTCGCTCCGTCGAAGCAACCGGCATGAGCGTGTTCGGCGGCCATGAGGATATCGCGAGCGCTCGCTTGACGTTCGAAAACGGCTGCATCGCCGAGCTTGCCGCGAGCCGGGCGCATCCGACGCCATTGCGGTCGATGCAGCTCTGGGGGCCGGAAGGTTTCGCGGACGTCGATTTCGCGGCGCGGAAGCTGACGCTGGTTCAGCCGCGCGAGGACGTGCGCCGCAACGGGCTTGATCCCGCGAAGCTCGATCCGGCATCGCGGGCGCGAATTCGCGACGAGTTGTTCACGCGCCATCTCGAAGTCACGACGCTGGACGGCAAATCGCAAGATCAATTGACGTGCGAGTTGCAGCAATTCGTGCGCTGCGTCCAGTCGGGAACGACGCCGCGTGTGTCGGCCAAGGACGGCCTGGCCGCGGTGCAAGCGGCGGAACTGGTGTTGCAATCGCTTCGAGAACGCCATTGCGACGAGGCCCCGCGCGGGTTGCTCTTCCCACGCAACGCGGAGCAGAAGGTTGCGTAATCGTTGGTTCGGTGCAGCTTAACGGCTATTGCGGATTCGAGAGGGCAGCATTCCTTGGAGTGCGGCGGTTTGACGCCGCTTTCTTTCCTTCTTTCTTTTTGCCCACGTGCCGTCGCAATACCAAGGAAAGAAAAAAAGAAAGCGGCGTCAAACCGCCGCACTCCAAAATCGCATCACGGCCGCGCCCGTACTCCAGCCCGCCGAGCAATCAACGCCCCCACGTAGCCGCCTTTGAAGCCGCTGTCAATATTGACGACGACGACATTCGCCGAGCACGCGTTAAGCATCGTCAACAGCGGCGCCAAACCGCCGAACGCGGCGCCGTAGCCGACGCTCGTCGGCACCGCGATCACCGGGCAATCGACCAGGCCGCCGACGACGCTCGGCAACGCGCCATCCATGCCCGCGACAACGACGATCGCGTCGGCCCCCTTGAACTCCTGATGATGCTTGAGCAGCCGATGGATCCCCGCGACGCCGACGTCTGCGAGCAGGTGCGCGTTGACGCCGAGCGCCTGCGCCGTGACGAGTGCTTCACGGGCCACCGGCAAATCGCTCGTTCCGGCGGTGATGATCGTGACTCGGCCGACCGGCGGCTCCGGCGTTCCGCTTGGTAGCCAAAAGGTACGGGCGACGCGATCCTGCTGGGCGGCCGGGAACTTCGTGGCAAGATGGGCGGCCTGTTCATCGCTGACGCGCGTGGCGAGGCAATGCTGCTTGGCCTCGATCAATTTGTTGACGACGCCTTCGATCCATTCGCACGCCTTGCCCTGGCAAAAGATGACCTCCGGGAACCCGCAGCGTTCGCGGCGATGCAGATCGACGTTGGCATACCCGAGATCGGCGACTGCCGGCTCGCGCAGCTTCTCCAGAGCCGCCTCGATGCGGAGTTTGCCTGCTTGGACTTTTTCCAGTAATTCGCGCAGATCGGCGGGGTCCACGAATTCCTCCAGCGAGCCACGGGGTTTATCCCCGTGGTAGGGACTCCCAAACCACGGGGATAAACCCCGTGGCTCGGCTTTGCAACGCAACTGAACCACAGAGACACAG
>DAIOGM010000468.1:0-5922 GCA_036745215.1 Gemmataceae bacterium | reverse complement strand
GGGCCACTGGGTCACCGTCTTCGAACGGGCCGATCGCATCGGCGGCTTGCTCATGTACGGCATCCCCAACATGAAGCTCGACAAGAAGCTCGTCGTCGATCGCCGCGTCAAGCTCATGCAGGCGGCCGGCGTCAGTTTCATCACCAACTGCGAAGTCGGCGTCAGCTATTCGGCGACGCAGCTCTTCGACGAGTTCGACGCCATCGTCCTCTGCGGCGGCGCGACCAAGCCGCGCGACCTGAACGTCCCCGGCCGCGAGCTGAAGGGCGTCCATTTCGCGATGGACTTCCTCACCGCAAACACGCGCAGCCTGCTCGACTCGAATCTCGAAGACGGCCGATTCATCTCCGCGAGGGGCAAGGACGTCATCGTCATCGGCGGCGGCGACACCGGCACCGATTGCGTCGGCACGTCGATGCGGCACGGCTGCAAGAGCCTCGTGCAGTTCGAGATTCTGCCCAAGCCGCCCGACGAACGCGCCGCCGACAACCCGTGGCCGCAATGGCCCAAGGTCTACAAGCTCGATTACGGCCAGGAAGAAGCGGCCGCGATGTTCGGGGACGACCCGCGGCAATATCTCATCAATACGGAAAAACTCGTAGGCGACGCCGATGGCAATCTAAAGGAGATTCACACGACGCGCATCGAGTGGGTGCGCGAGGACGGCCGCTTCGTCATGAAGAAGGTCCCCGGCTCCGAGAAGATCTTGCCCGCTCAACTCGTGCTGCTCGCGATGGGCTTCCTTGGGCCCGAGAATCAACTTTTGGAAAAGCTCGGCGTCGAAGTCGCGAAGCTGCCCAACGGCACGCACAACGTCAAGGCCGAGCACGGCAAGTTTCAGACGAACTTGCCGAACGTCTTCGCCGCCGGCGACATGCGGCGCGGCCAAAGTTTGGTCGTGTGGGCGATCAATGAGGGACGCGGGGCGGCGCGCGAATGCGATCGGTATTTGATGGGGGAGACGGTGTTGCCGTAAGCAGGATCGCCAATTATGTCTCATATTTAAGACGTTTTCGATTGTCAATTGAACATGGCCGTGATAGGATCCAAACAGGAGCCTCGGCCATGATGACGCAACCAATCCAAATGTTCCTTGAGAACCTGGCGCTGCGCCGCAAAGCCCTCGGCATGCCGTGGGACGCGCTCGTCGAACGCAGCGGCGCGTCGCGGGCCACCGTATTTCGGTTGCTCCGGGACCGCCAGACGACCGCAAGTTTTCAAACGGTGATCGCCGTCGCGAATGCGCTGGGCGTGCGAATCCGCTTTGTCGGCGACGCGATCCAATCGCAGCCGCTCGACGTGAACGCTCTTATCGATCAGCAAGCCGAGCAACAGGCGCGCAAACTCGTCAGCTTGGTCCAAGGAACCATGGGCTTGGAGTCTCAAGCGCTCCCCGAAAAGAGTGTTACGCCACTCATCAAGAAAATGAAAAAGAAGTTGCTCTCAGGCGCCAAAAAGAACTTGTGGTATGACTGATGTGGAAGCCGATCCCGGGCGAAACGCCGATCGATGATGTTTCCGGTCTGAAGGTCAAGGGCATCCGCCTGCGCAAGGAACTGAATCGACTCGAGGCGGAGAACATACTCAAGGCAACTCAGAAGTACTTTTCAGGACATTTGACCAAACGCAAGGCGCCCTTCGATTACGCCTGGGTGTTGCGCCTGCACGAGGAAATGTTCGGCGACGTTTGGGTCTGGGCAGGCCGATTGCGGCACTTCGACACCAACCTTGGCGTTCCGCATCGCCAGATCGAGGGGCGGCTCTTCGACTTACTCAAAGACATGGACTACTGGACGGATTCGCCATGGTCAATGCAGGCCGCCTTCTTGCATCATCGCTCCGTGTCAATTCATCCCTTTCCAAACGGCAACGGACGCTGGGCGCGCATGCTCGCCAATATCCTGTTGCGGCTGAATGGCCAATCCTACACGTTATGGCCGGAAGCGACAGTCGGCGAAGCGAACGTCGTTCGTGATGAGTATCTTGGCGCCTTGCGTGCCGCCGACGAAGGCGATTACGATCCATTGCAGAAAATGCATCAACGCTTCGCGCAGCCGAAGGCGCACGAAGGCGCCGGTAAAGAACGACCCGTCGCTCGCCGCGCTCGCGGTCGTCGTCGAAAGCGAAAGTGAGTTCATCCCGACCATTTTCCAATCCGATACCATTTTCCTCTACGCAGGTTTTTTCGCGCTTGGCTTTCTCCGCAATTTGCACTAGATTAGCCGAGATTACCCAGCACCCGGCCTGAACAAATCTCTCTTACGCGGAACTTCCTCCGGAGTTCATCATGCGCTTCGTCGTCTTACTTTTCGGCTTCTTCGGCGTGCTCTTTACCGCGATCGCGGCCATTGCGCTGTTGTTTCATGATGGCGTGCTGGCGGAAGTCCATGGCCAATTCAAGATTCCCAAGGAAACCATGGACCTCTATTCGGACAAGCCAACCAACATCAGTCCGGGCAACGCCGCCTTGTTCTTCTTTCTCGTCACGGCTTATGGCTTGTTCGGCGTGCTTTTAGCTTTCTTCCGCTGCGGCAAGCAAGGCGGCGCGCTCATCCTGATCTCGGTCATCCTGGCGGCCATGGTCAATCCCTACATGATTCCGCTCTTGAGCGTGCTTGGCTTCACGGCATTGTTGTGTTTCTTCGTCGGCCCGTTGCCGATCAATCCGCCGAAGGAAAAGGACGAGGTCGAAGTCGAAGAGGATGATTGATTCGTATACCAGGTCCAACCCGCGCGGCCCATATTCTCGCACCCTCTTTTCACAAGGTCACGCTCCATGGCCATCGTAAGCTGTCCCGATTGCGGCAAGAAATTGAAAGTTGCCGACACCTCGGTGGGCAAGAAGGTAAAGTGCTCGTGCGGCAACATCTTCGTCGCCCAGGTCGAAGCAGCGCCAGCGCCCGCCGCCGCGGTGGCGGCGGAGAAAGTGTTCGTCGCCTGCACGGCCTGCTCCGCCAAGCTGAAAGTCGGCACGTCATCGTTAGGCAAGAAAATGAAATGCCCGAAGTGCGCTTCGGTTTTCGTCGCGCAGATCGAAGAGGAAGCCCCCGCGTTCACGGCGCCGCCGCCCGAAGAGGACGACGATTTCCCGCCGCCGGTCAAAGCCAAGCCCGTCAGCGACGACGACATCGACGACTTCGCCGCCTTCGCCGCGGAAGAATCGCCCATGGCGTCAAGCGACGACGATGACGACGATATGCCCAAGGCCAAGCCGAAGGCCTCAGCCAAATCGCGCATGGCGGACGATGAAGATGACGATGACGACACACCCAAATCGAAGGCCAAGCCCGTCAAGAGGCCCCTCCCCGCCGACGATGATGACGACGACATGCCCGGCGAAAAGCCGGTCTATCCCGGCCGAATCTTGCAGAACATCCTCGTGACGTTGATGCTCCTCTTCCTCGCCGCCGTTTTCGGCGTCCTTTTCTTCGGCGAGGATCTCGGCATCGACCCCGCCAAGGAAGTCGGCATCCCGCCGGCAAAAGGCTTGAAAGTACTGCGAAAGCTGCCGGTGGATGACAAGAAGGGCAAGGGAACCAAAATCGACGATGGCGCCAACGACAAGGAAAAGAAGAACGGCAAGGCCAACGGCAACACCGACAAGGCGGACGACAAGGACAAGGGCGTCGAAAAGGACAAGAATGGAGACGACAAGAAAGTGCCGCCTGAAAAGAACGATGATGCTGCCAAACTCGAGGGCGCCTGGATTGTCGAGTCGGCCATCGTCAACGGAAAAACGGACGACACGAAGCTTGGCGAGCCGCTGATGTTTGCCGACGGCAAGATCGGCCTGGGACGCGACCCGGTTCCCTTCGTCCTCAGCACGGCGGGCAAATGGAAAACGATCGACGTCACCGTCCAGGCCGGGCCTGGCAAGTTGTTGACCATTCCCGGAATCTACAAGCTGGAAGGGGACAAGTTGTATTTGAGCCTGCCCACTCCCGGCGCCGTTCCCAAACGCCCAGCGAACTTCGACGGCCAGATCGGCATGACGACCGTGCTTCGCCGCGCCACCAAGGACGACAACACGTATTCCCGAACGGAAAGCCTGACCAACCTCAAGATGATCGGTCTTGCAGTCCATTTCTTTCATGATGTCAACAAGCGTCTGCCCGCGGTCGGGTCCAGCGATGCGGCCGCCAAACCCCTGTTGAGCTGGCGCGTGGCCATCTTGCCGTACGTTGAGCAGGAGAATCTTTACAAAGAATTCGACCAGTCGAAACCGTGGGACGATCCGCACAACATGAAGCTCATTGCGAAGATGCCCAAGATTTACACCGTGCCGGGCGTCACCGCCAAGGAAGGGTTGACGCACTATCGCGCATTGATGGGCTTCGCCACGCCGCTGGAGCCGCAGAAAGGCGCCGGATATTTAGGGAAAAACAACTTGGTGTCGCTCGTGGACGGTACGACGAACGTCATCCTGGCCTTCGAAGCAAAAGAGCCGACCATCTGGACCAAGCCGGACGATCTTCCCTTCGACGCCGACGGCGCGTTGCCGAAGTTCGGCGTCGCGCCGGCGGGGTTCAATGTGGTCATGTGCGACGGCAGCGCTTTTTTTGTCAACGCCAAAGTGGCGGAAAACGTGCTGCGGCCCTATCTCACTTACGCCAACGGCATTCGCCGCGAGCCGCTCAATACGGACGCGCCAAAAGGAAAGACACCGCCAAGACCGCCCGTCAAGGACAAGGACGCCGACAAGGATAAAGCGAAAATCGAAGCGGAGAAAAAGGATGGCGACAAGGTGTCGTCCAACAAAGCCGAGCAAGCCAGGATCGCGGCCGCGAAAGCTCAGGTCAATGCCTTGTCAACCGCCGCAGACGCGTACTTTATCAAGCACCAAGAATATCCACGGACGCTCACCCAGCTAACCGAGAAAGATAAGTTCGGTATTCAGTGGGTGCAAAGCAAAGATTCTCTGCTCGACCCGTGGAAACGGCCGTTTCAATATGACTTGGATGGAGCGAAAAACGCCGGCATTCGACCGGATATTTGGACCATCAGTCCCGACAAGCAAACGATTGGCAATTGGAAATCGGCCGACGCCGGCAAATGAACAGGCCAATTCAGTTTTTTCCAAACGCCCACAAATGCCGCTCCGTCCGCACATAAACGACGCCGTCCACCAGCGCCGGCGTTGCGCGGATCGTCTCGCCAATGTCATTTTCCGCCAGTTCCTCGTACTTCTCCGACGCCTTCAGCACCGTGACGACGCCCGCGTCCGAACACAGATACACCTTGCCGTCGCCCGCCACCGGCGATGAATAATAAATACCGCCGGGACTCAAGCGAACTTGCGGATACGCTTCCTTGCCCGATTTGGCGTCGATCACCGTCAGGATGCCGCCGTTGCGGATCATGTAAATGCGGCCCTGATAGTAGAGCGGCGACGGCACTTCCGGCGCGCCCTTCTTCACCTGAAACGCGATGTGCGAGTCGCTGATGTCCCCTGCCCCGCCGGGCCGGATCGCGAGCAGCGAATTGTTGAACGGCGTCTTGAGGATGTTGTTCCACTCCGCCATATCGATGGAGTTGTCCTTGTTCTTGTCGAACAGCCAGAACATCTGGTGCAAGTAGATTTCACCGACGCCGTCCTTGCCTTCGCGTTGAAAGATGCGCAAGTCGTTTGGCGTCTCCTGCCGGCTCAACTTGGCGTCCTTGTTCTTGTCGTGCATTTTGAGCAATTCGGCAAAGTCGGGCAGCTTCATGCGCCGATCCGGATCGCCGCCGGGCAGGTGCGTGGCGACGAAAAGCAGGCCGTCGCCGAGCGTGGGGGACGAGTTGGCTTCCGGCGACAGCCCCGGAATCCACCAGCGTTTCTTGCCGTCCTTGAGATCGAACGTGACGAGGCCGCCGCGCGCGGGCACGATCACTTCGGTCGTTTCGCCCTGCTTCCACAAGATCGGCACCGGATAATCGGAC
>DAIOGM010000467.1:0-5928 GCA_036745215.1 Gemmataceae bacterium | reverse complement strand
CGTTGGAATTTCGTGATCCTATTATCTGGATGTCGCGATCCGCTTGAACACCGTCTGCATCGCGGAACTCGTGCCGACCATTTCCTCCGGCGACGCGACGCTCTCCGCCGGCGGCGCTTCGGCAGGCGATTTCTGCAGCGCCCGCCGCGTGAGCGCCCGCGCGATGGTGTCGAGCGCTTGATCGAGATCAAACGGCTTCGCTAAATAATCAAACGCCCCGCCTTCGACGGCGCGCACTGCGGTTGAAAGGTTGCCGAACGCCGTCACGACGATGATCGGCGCGTCACTCGTCAGCCGGCGCAACTCGGCCAGGGCGGAAAGGCCATCGAGTCCCGGCAAGCGCACGTCGAGCACGATGGCGTCGGGAACCTGCTTCGCGACGAGGCGAAACGCGTCTTCCGCCGACGACGCGACGGCGGCGTGATGCCCAAGTTTGCCGAGCGCCTTTTGCAGGGCCCAACAAACGGCTTCCTCGTCATCAACGATCAAAACGTGATTCATACAAAGTTTTCCGTAGTGCGGGCGGCTGGCCTGCACATTTTATCACAACCGTGCAGGCGAGCCGACTGCACCGCGATCGCCGCGTGGAATTTCGATGCGAAAACACGTGCAGCCGTCCTCGCGCGACCAGCGGATCGAGCCGCCGTGCGCTTCGACGACTTCCTTGGCGACCGCGAGCCCCAGGCCAACGCCCTCGCGCTTGCCGGTGACGAACGGCTCGAACAATCGAGCGGCGACTTCGGCCGACGGCCCCGGCCCCGAATCGCGGACCTCGACAAAAACGCTGGTCTCTGCGACACCGCTGCGCACCTCGACCCAGCCGCCCGGCCCCGCTGCTTCCAGTGCGTTCGTGAGCACATTGAGCAGCAAGTGACCGAGCTGGCCCGCGTCGCCCATGATGTCGAGCGCCGGCGTTGCAGGCACATCGACGCGCATATCGATTTTCGCATGTCGTGATTGCGGGCCAATCAGTTCGAGCGTGTCGCGCAAGATTTCATCGAGACGGCACGGCTGACGCTGGAGTTCGATGGCCTTGCCCAGATCGAGAAACTTCTTCAAGTGCATCTCGACCAGCGACAGTTGCCGCAGCGCAACGCCAAGGGATTCGCGATCGCCTTCGGCGGGGCAATCCTGTGCGTGCAGTTGCACTGCCAGACGAGCGCCGGCGACGCCGTTGCGCAGTTGATGGGCCAAGCCGCCGGACACCTGGCCCAGGAGCCGCAACCGTTCCGTGCGGCCGATCGTTTCTTGAAACTGCGCGAGGCGATGAGCCATGTCGTTGACGGAGCGGCCCAGATCGCGCAGCTCATCGTCGCGGCTCGGCAGCGGCATCGGGCTGAAGTCTCCCTGAGCGATCAGACGCGTGCGGCGTTCCAGCTCTTCGATGCGCCGGCTGAGATTTTGCGCCAAAAACCCGCTCAACACGATCGAAATCATGCCGCCGACGATGGCCAGCGCCAGCGCCGGCCGCAGCGACTCCCAGACGGCCTCGCGCAGAAGCGATTCAGGAAAAAAGATGTACAAGATGGCGCCGCCGCGGGTTTCATCCTGCATCGACACGCCGCGGCACAAATAGGATTCGCCGCCGACCTGCACCGGTTTGTCGAAGGAATCGCCCGGCGCCGGCAAGTCGTCCGGCGCCGTCGCCAGCGTCGCGATCAATTCGCCCTTGTCGTCGTGAATCGGCTTGCGATTCGCGTCGCAAAGAAGATACTCCGCGCCGGACATGCCCTTCATCATTCGCAAAGTCCGTGGATTGAGCGTGTATCGAACGGCGCTGACCGTGTCGGCGATCTTGCGAATCTGTCCTTCGATTTGCCGACGGGCTCGCTGCCCGCTCGACCAGGCGCTCCAGGTGCTGACGCCCACGAGGCCGAGCATCAAAGCCAACAGCGGCACCAATAGTTGATAGCGAATGCTGAATCGCATGGTTCACCCGCGGCTTCCCATCAATCCGGGACGGCAACCCAGGCGCGGCCGCGCTGGCTTTGCAAGATCGCCTCGCACAACAGAATCTCACGATGCCCGTCGGCGAAAGTCGGGAAGGGTTTCGCCGCCGAATAATCGCCGCGGTCGATGTACTCGTAAATGGCGCGGAAGAGCTGCTTGAACGTGTCGGGGAAGCCTTCGTTGTGACCGCCGGGATAGTTCGCAAACGGACGCACGGCCGGCTGCAAGAGCGCGGGGTCGCGAATCAAGAGCTCGTTGGGGCGATCGCGTTCGCCGACCCAGAGTTCGTTGGGATGCTCGCTGTTCCACGCCACCGACCCGGCCGAGCCGGCGATCTCGAGCCACAAGCAGTTTTTGCGGCCCGCGTTTACTTGCGACACCGTGAAGCAGCCGCGCGCGTCGTGCTCGAAGTGCAGCAGGACGGAGCCGTAATCGTCCGTCGTGATCGGCACGTCGATGAGGTCTTCCCTCACCCCCGACCCCTCTCCCGGAGGGCGAGGGGAGACCGAGGCCGCTTTACTTTGGAAAGTCTCGACCGAGCCTTTGGGCCGACGGCGCGTTGGCCAGACGGTTTTCAAATCGGCGCAAACGTCGGTGACGCGCAGCCCCGTCATCGTCTGGACGAGATCGAGCCAATGCGTGCCGATGTCGGCGATGGCGCGCAACTCTCCGCCATCCTCGGCGAGCACGCGCCAGTTGAAATCGGTGTCGTGCAGTAGCCAGTCCTGGACGTACGAGCCGGTGACGTGATAGATTTCGCCGAGCCGGCCGGAGGCGATCCACTCCTTTATTTCCAGACATAGCGGATAAAAACGCACGTTGTAGCAAACGGCGGCGGCCAGCGTCTTCGTCTCAGCGAGCGAGACGAGATCGGCCGACTCGCGCGCGTTCATCGCCAGCGGTTTCTCGCAGATGACGTGCTTGCCGGCTTGAATCGCTCGGGTACATTGCTCGTGATGGAATCGATTCGGCGACGTCAGATGCACGACACGCACATGTGGATCGGCGAGCAATTCGTCGTAGCTTGCGTAGCCTCGCGGCAAGCCGAGCGCTTGCGCCGCTTGCCGGCTTTTCTCGGGCGTCGAGCCGAGGACGCCAACGACAGGCCGAGCCAGGCGGCGCAGGGCCTCGATGTGCACCGGTCCGATGAAACCCGTGCCGACGATGGCCGAACCGGATTCTTGCATACGCCATTTCCTTGAGACTCAACCGGCCGCTGACGCGGCTCGGCTCGCCAGAAACATGAGACCAAAATGAAATCCGTGCGGCGGCGGCAATTCGACGATTGCAATGACTTCGCCGCCACGTAATAATAGTGAAAATATGGATTTGCTGATGATTCGGATTCGAACGTGCCGATAAAATGATTACACTCTTCCCAGCTTGCCTGGTTTTGGGGGACTTGCCATGAAGCGGAATTCCTTCGCACGCGTGTTCGGCGTCGGCCTGCTGATCGCCTTGAGTCCATTACCGCTGGCAGCCCAGGGGACCGGCCCGACTACCGCTCCAACCACGTCGCCGACGACCAATGGCGGCGGAGGGGGAGGCGGCGGTGGCGGTCAACAAACCGCGCCAGCACAGGGCATCAGCGCTGCCATTGGCGAAGGCTTCACGACCAAAACCGTGGTTTTCGCCGCGGTGAGCCCGGCGGGGTCGGCCACCTCGATTCCGAGCAACTCCAACATGATGGCCACCACCTATGTGCAGCCTTATTCGCTTGGCATGCCAAGTCTCTATGCCGGCCAGTACGGAGCGCAAAACACGATCTCGAAGTCCGGCGGTCCGAAGGGCAAGTTCACCTACTTGTATGTGCCGGCGCCGACCGGCACTGCCGCCACCGGGGCGGCCGCAACGCAGGCAACCGGTTTCACGACCTACGGCACAATCCGCAATCCGGTTTACACGACCAACCTGGGGCCATCGTTTCCCATTGTGCAACATCAGGCGCCAAAGCTTTATGGCGAAGTCAAAGCGTTTCTCGAAAACTCAACTTACTTGAAGAGCAAAGAAAACGTCAACGTGTCGGTGAGCCTGGACGGCGATACCATCGTCCTGGCGGGCACGGTGGGAAGCTTCAATGATCGTTTGCTGGTCGAAGGAATCCTGGAGGCCACGCCCGGCGTCACGCGAACGACGCCGATTCGCAACGAAATCACGGTGCTCAATCAAAACCGGTGAGATGCCATCAACGCTCGTTCCGAGGCGCTTCCGGCGCCTCTTTTTTTTTGCGCTCACTTCGCGCCGAGCAACTTTTCAAGCACGTTGTCTTGCGGATAGCTGTGCCCCAGGTGCTGGCGAAAACCCTCGGCGAAAGCGACGCCGCACTCCCGGCCGCGCTGGCCGCCTAACTCGCGCATGGCGCTCACGTAATGATCCATGCCGTGGTGCTTCATCAGCCAATCGCGCTGGCTGGCATGGGCGGCGAGCATGTCCGCTTTCTTGTCGATGACCTTGCTGATGTCGATGCGAAATCCGGGCGCGATGTTTACGCCCAGCGGGTCCTTGCCCTCAATCGGGTCGCAATAATATACATGCGGAATGTGCGCGAGCACCGTGCCGATGCGGCGCTCGGACATGAAGTTCGGAATCGGCCCGGCAAACGCGGCGGCGCGGACGATCGTGCTCGTCGTCTCGTGATCGAGCATGTAGTCGGCCGGGCTGTGCGTGATCAAGATGCTCGGCTGCACATGCCGCAGAAGCCGGGTCACTTTTTCGAGGGTGCGCTCGTTGTAGAAAACCTGCAGGTCGCGCTCTTCCAGGCAATGATACGCGGCGTCGATGATGGCCGCGGCCCTGGCGCCTTCGCCGCGGCGGATGCGGCTGATCTCGCGCGCATCGTATTCGACGGAGCCGCAATCGCCCGGCGTCATTGACGCGATGTGCACGTCGAAGCCGTGCTCTTCCTTCAAGCGGATGAGCGTGCCGGCGCAGAGGAACTCGGCGTCATCGGGATGAGCGAGGATGGAGAGAATGGTTTTCGACATGAGAATCCCTCGCGAGCCACGGGGTTAATCCCCGTGGCATGAAGCCCAACACCACGGGGATAAACCCCGTGGCTCGCTAGCGTGGGCGCCGTTTCTCCGCGCGCACTTGCTCGTCGTGGATCTTGTCGAAGAGTTCGCGCAGCGCCTGTTCGCGTGGTAATTCAGCAAAACGGCGCGCGTCGAGCGGCTTGCCGAGCGCGACCGAAAGCCGGCCGGCGCATCCCGGGAAACAAACGGGGGCGGGTATCGGCAAAACGCGTGTTCGGGGCCAGGCGTCGAACGCGCCCGCGATGCCGACCGGCACGATCGGCGCTTGCGTGCGCTTGATCAGCAAATGAATGCCCGGCCGCAGCGGCAGCATCTTGCCGTCCCACGTGCGTTCGCCTTCGGGAAAGAGAACGACGGCCCGGCCGCGCGAAAGCTGATCCAGGACAATGCGAATGCCTTCCTTGCCGATGCCTTCCTGATCGATCGGCACCGCGTTCAAGCCACGAATCATGGCGGCGAAAAAGCGATTCTTGAACAACGTTTTCCGCGCCACATACACGAGCGGCCGGCGCGCGCACAGGCCGATGAGGAGCGGATCGAAAAAGCTTTGATGATTGGCGACGACGAGCGCCGGCCCCGTCGGCGGCATGTTGCGTTCGCCTTGCATGCGGATGCTGAAGCCGAGCGTGAAGAGCGAGTGATAGAACCAATAGAGCGTATGATGCATGGCCATGAACCCGGGGGTTTCCATGCGATCAAGCGCGTCGATCGGCCTCTTGGGATTTTCGGTCATGATATCATCCGACGCCGAACCTCGTCTTCCATGCGTGCGACCACATCTTCCAGGGAAAGCGCGGTGCTGTCAAGCTGGATGGCGGCGGCGGCGGGAACCATCGGCGCGATGTCGCGGGCGGCGTCGCGGGCGTCGCGCTCCTTCTGGGATTGCAAGATTTGTTCGAGCGGCATCGTCACGCCCTTCACCAACAACTCGCGATGCCGGCGGCGG
>DAIOGM010000466.1:0-5959 GCA_036745215.1 Gemmataceae bacterium | reverse complement strand
CGGTGGCCGTGCCCGTCGCGTCGTAGACGATGTGCGGGTTGGTCGCGTCGCCGCCCAAGACGCGCGAAATGATGAAGCCAATCAACAACGTCGTGCCGATCAACAGCACCGACGTCAATAAACCGACGAGCGCAAAGCGAAATATGCCTTCGGCGACCGGTCGGAACGGGACGGCCATTAATGCACCTGCATGGAACGAGAGTACAGACAGGCAAGTCTAGCTCGCAAATTCCATTCAGGCGCATCAATTGGAATTGAATTCAAAGTTGGCATTTGACTTCCTCATTCCTAATTCCTCGTTCTTCATTCTTCATTGCAATTAGGAATGAAGAACGAGGAATTAGGAATGAGGAAGTGAATTCAAAGCCGACGCGGTTACTTTTTGTTCAGTGATTTCTTGAGCAGCTCAAGAAAGTCGGCCGAATCCGGCTCGTCGGCGGCATCGAAACGGGCGATGATCGCGCCGTCTCGGCCGATGATGAACTTCTCGAAATTCCATTTCACCTCGCCGGGCTTCGCGGGATTGCTCTCCTTCGAAGTCAAGAACTTGTACAGCGGCGCCGCGTCCTTGCCGAGGATTTTGATTTTGCTGAACAGGTCAAATTCGACTCCATACGTCTTCTTGGCGAATTTCTTGATGGCGGCTTCGTCGCCCGGCTCCTGGGCGCCGAAGTCGTTGCAGGGGAACGCGAGGATCGCCAGGCCGTCGCTACCGTACTTGGCGTGCAGCGCTTGCAGCGCCTTGTATTGATCGGTGTAGCCGCACTCGCTGGCGACGTTGACGATCAGGAGGACCTTGCCCTTGTACTTGGCGAGATCGATCTTTTGGCCGTCGATGGTGGTGACCTGGAAATCGTAGATGGTTTTCTTTTTGGTGTCTTGAGCCTGGATCATGTTGGGAACACTCCCGAGCGTAAGAACCGAGAGAATCAGAAAATGCCGCATGGATTGCCTGCCTTTCGCCAAGTGAGGAATGCGGTACGAGAAGCCGGTTGTAAGGTTCCTAACAGGCTTGCCGCGTTTAACAACAGTGTAGTGAACGGAAACGAACGATGCAACGAACCGGGACGTTCTTCGTCATTGCAATTTGCCGGCGATGTCGAAGTTTACAACGACGACTAGCCCGGTTGCACGGATGCAACTACGTTCACGTCAAGAAAGGACGTGCCCCGATGTTTGGAGCGTTACGGAAGGCGCTCAACCTTTACGCATTATGCGGCGCCGCAATGCTGGCCACGGCCGGCCTCACACAAGCACAACAAGCGCCGTCGCTGATCCCACCGAATGCGCCGCCGTTGCCAACCATCTTGCCGGTCGGCATGCAAGCACCGTCAACGAAATCAGCAGGCGGCGCATTGCTCGGCGAGCCGATCACGAGCAGTCCGACGCCAACGCCGACGCCCGCACCTTCGCCCGACGATCTGAAATCGCGCATCGATCGCCTGGAAAAACAGAACCAGGATTTGATCGAAATGCTCAAGTCCCTGCAACAGCGCCCCGCACAGCAACCGATTGCGGTGGATTCGAGCAAGGACAGCGCGCTCAGCAAGGACGACGTCCATAAACTTGTGAACGACTATCTCGGCGCCAAGGACGAACAAGCCAAATCCGCGGCCGCCAAGCTCGCCGAGGAGCCCAAGACCTTCGTCGTCGGCCAAAACCTCGGCTTCAAAGGCGTCTGGACGACCGGGCCCGGCTCGGGCGGACATCAGCCCTGGTTCGAGACGGAAGACAAGGCGTTTCGCATCCACGTCGGCGGCCGATTCCAGCCCGACTGGGTTTTCGGCGCCAGCGCCGACAGCGCGGTGGTCAGCGGCAAGGGCGGTATCGGCTCGTTCTCGGAAGGCTTCAACTTCCGCCGCGCCCGCCTCGAAGTGGACGGCTGGATTCATGAAGTCGTCGATTTCTTCATTGAATACGATTTCGCCAATCAGTTTTCGTCGGGCCAGCCAGTCGCACTGAATCCGGCCACCGGCGTCATCTCCAACAGCGGCAACAACGACGCGAACACGTTTGGCGTTCCGGCGCCGACGGACTTATGGGCCGGCATCAACTACATTCCCATCATCGGCGGCGTCCGCGTCGGCAACTTGAAGCCCGCCATCGGTCTCGATCACCTCACCAGTTCGCGCTACCTCGACTTCCTCGAGCGCTCCAGCGGGTTCGATACGTACTACAATCGCAACAACGGCTTTGAGCCAGGCTTCATGATTTTCAACTACACCGAAAATCAGCGGCTCGCCTGGCAACTCTCGGCCACCAAGCCGAACAACACGCTCTTCGGCTGGACCACCGGCGGCGGCGAATGGGGTTACGCCGCCCGTATCACCGGCTTGCCGTATTACGAAGACAACGGCCGACGCATGATCCACATCGGCCTGGGTGGAAAGTACATCGACCATCTCGAGCAGGGCTTCGCCAACCTCAACACCCGCTGGCTGATTCGCCAGGGCGGCCCGAACCTGCAGAACTCCGTCGCCCGCGTCAATCTCTTCGGCGTCTCGCAAGCGATCATCAACCCCGAGTTTTTCATGAACCTCGGCCCGTTGAGCGTGCAGGCGGAGTACATCGGCAGCGCCGTCAACGGCGTTACCAGTTACGTCAGCCAGGTGACGGGAAACGCGCCGGTCAAGATTCCGTCCACCAGTTTTTACAGCCAGTCCGCGTACGTCCAGGCGATGTACTTCCTGACGGGCGAATCGCGGCCATACGGAAAGACGGCGCTGCACGGCTCCGGCGCCGCACCGACGCGCGTCGTGCCGTATCGCAATTATTTCTGGGTGCCCGGACACGGCGGCAACCCCAATCCGTTCAGCTCGGGCGCCTGGCAAGTCGGCGGCCGCTACTGCTGGACCGATCTCAACAGCGCCGGCATCAACGGCGGCGTTCTCAACGAATTCACCATTGGTCTCAACTGGTTCCTCAATCCCAACATGAAGTTCCAGTGGAACTACGACATCGGCCATCGCTCCGTCGCCGGCGGCACGAGCGACGGCTACTACTACGGCTTCGGCATGCGTATGGCGTTCGATTTCTAAGACCCAACGCTTGCGGTTTCGCGCTTTGACCTTCTCATTGAGGACTCCTGCTCATGAAAAAGAACCTCATCGCATTCGCCATGCTTGCGTTCGGGTTGGCCCTCGCTTTGCAACCCGCCAGCGCCGACGGCTTGCTCAAAAAGCACCACACAAAACCCGAGTGTGAGCCCGGCTTTCAATTGATCGAAGAAGTCGTCATGAAAGAAGTCACGCGGACCGTCTGCAAGATGGTCCCGGAAACGAAGAAGAAATGGGTTTACGACTGGATCGACGATCCGTTCTGCATCCTGAACACCAAGCACCACGGCCATTGTCCGCAATGCAACGGTCCCTATTGCCGCAAGCTGCTCGTCAAACGCCAGATCGATGAGCCGTGTTCGACGATGAAATGCGTGACGGAGACAATCGTCGAAAAGATCCCGGTGACGATCTACAAGAAGGTGCCGTGCGCGGCCGCGCCGAACCCCGAAGTCCTCCACTTCAAACCGACGCCGGCGCCGGAAAAGAAGTGAGCGGCGAGATCGGTTTTCGGGATAAAATGAACCCCCAGGTTCGCTTCAAACGCGTATAATGAAGTGCCCCATCCTGGGTCGAGAACCACCATGCGCCTTCTGAGTTACAACATCCACAAAGGCATCGGCGGCGTCGATCGTCGATACTATTTGGATCGAATCTGGCGGGTCCTGGAAGAGGAAAACCCCGATCTCATCTGCCTGCAAGAAGTCACGAGCAATGCCCCGCGCACGAACTTTCACGATCAGCCCGACATCTTCGCGAACCGCTTCCAACCGCGCGATACTTGCTTTCAGATGAACGTCCGCTACAAGAAAGGCGGCTACGGCAATTTGGTCCTGTCGCGCTGGGCGTTTCAGCAACAGCGGCACGTCTGCTTGCGAATGCCGAAACGCAAGCCGCGCGGCGCCCAGGTCGTCGTGGTCGAGACGCCGAAGGGCCCGCTGCAATTGACGAACTGGCACCTCGGTTTGGCCGAACGCGAACGTCACTGGCAAGTCAATCGGCTTCTGGATCATACCGATTTTTGCACGCACGCGGAAATGCCGCGCCTGATCGTCGGCGATTTCAACGACTGGCGCAACACGCTCGCCGCGGGGCCGTTCCAGCAGCACGGCTTCCAACAGTTGACTTCGCCGCCGAAGCAGTTTCGCTCCTTCCCCGCATTCATGCCGACCTTGGCGCTCGACAAGGCGTTTCATCGCGGCGGCGTCGCCATTCAAAACGTGCGCCTCGTTCGTTCGCGCCACACGTTCTGGGCGTCCGATCATCTGCCGCTGGTGATCGACTTTAACCTGGAGCCGCCCAAACCGGCATCCATCATAACAACGGCGTCAACAGCCGAGCCATGCCGTCGCGAATCTTAGCGGGAAATGAACGCCGGTGCAACTTCGTCGACGTCAGGCGTTCGGCGCGTGCCAAATCCTTGATGATGTCGTTCTCCAGTTCGGCGGCCAGAGAGCGATCGTAGCATTCCACATCGAATTCAAAGTTCAAACGCAGGCTGCGCGGGTCCCAGTTCGCGGAACCCAGGAGCGTCCAGACGCCGTCAACGATCATCAGCTTCGTATGCCGAAACGGCGGCGGAACCAGCCAGACGCGGCAACCGTGGTCGAGGACGGCCGAGAGCTGCGCCATGCACGCCCACTGTACGAAGCGGAGATCGCAGTTTTTGGGCAACAAGATGTCAACCTTGATTCCGCGCAGCGCCGCAATGTTCAACGCGGAAATGAGCCCGCCATCGGGCAAAAAATAGGGTGTCACGATGCGCACCGATGAATCGGCACTGGCCAAGGCGCCGAGCCGAACCAGGCGAATTTTTTCGAGGTCCTGATCGGGCCCGCTGCGTACGCCGCGCGCTTGGGTCGGACCGCACGCGGTGAGTACGGGGAACCAGTGCTTGTCGTGAAGCGACTCGCCGGTCGTGAATTTCCAGTCGTCGGCCAGAACTTCTTGAATCTGCGCGACAATCGGGCCCTCGATGCGAAAATGCAGATCGTGCACCGGATGCGGCGGCTGGTGCGCGAGCCAGCATTCGTCGGTAATGTTCAGGCCGCCCGTGAAGGCGAGCCGGCCATCGATCGTCATGATCTTGCAATGATTGCGCAAGTTCGCGTAGGCGAAAAACCTCGGAATCCAGCGCGGCAAGAAACGAGCATTCGGCACATTGGCGCGGCTGAGCGGTCCGACGATCGAACGCCAGGTGAAATGCGCCCCGATGTCATCCACCAGCACGCGCACGGTGACGCCGCGCGCCACGGCGCGGCCCAGCGCCTCCACGAACATCAAACCGGTGGCGTCGTGGTTGAAGATGTACATGAGCACGCCGACCGAGTGCTTCGCCTCGTCGATGGCCTTGAGCATCATCGGATATGCTTCATCGCCGTTGCGCAGCGGCAGAACGGCATTCCCCGCCAGGAGCGGCTTTTCGGTCACCGTCTCGGTCAGATGACTGAGCGCCGCCAGGTGCGACGCCTCCGCGGGCAGCGCGGGAATCTCGGCCTCAGGAAGATCGCCGGTCGGCCCCGCCAACGGTTCCGGCTTGCGCGGCCGACGCTTCAAACGACGGGCGCGCCGTTGAATGCGATTGATGCCGAATATCAAATAAAGAAACGCGCCCAGAAACGGCGCCAGCCAGAGGATCGCCATCCACGCCAGTGCCGAGCGTGAATCGCTCATGTAGAGAAGGATGTGCAAGGCCGCGATCAGTACAATCACGATTTCGGCGGCCAGGAGGAGCCATGGCCAGTAGGACAGGATTTCCATCAGAACAGTTTATTCAATCTTGAACCGACTAAACCACAGATGCACACAGGTCAACACAGATAACACAGGATCGGTTGAACATGCCTTTCTTATCCGTTCTACTAATGATCAGAATCTTTGTTTCCTGCGCAAGTTTTCCAATC
>DAIOGM010000465.1:5262-5960 GCA_036745215.1 Gemmataceae bacterium | reverse complement strand
GGTTCCGGAATGCATTGGCAAACACCGATGTGCCGCAGATCAATGCGGCCACGATCACGTTCGCGCTGCAAGGTCCGAGCGTGACGACGTGGGAAGCGCAAGGTCCGGGACCGATCGCGACGCGCGGCGTGAATTATCCGACGGTGTCGGGGCGCGTCACGGCGATCGCCGTGGACCCGCGCGACGCCAGCGGCAACACGTTCTATGTCGGCGCCGCCAACGGCGGCGTGTGGAAAACCACCAACGGCGGCCACGATTATATCCCGCTCACCGACCGCCTCATGGACTCGGCGGGCATTGCGATCAACGTGCCCGTCGGCTCCATCGCGATCAATCCGGTCAATCCCAATCTCGTCTATGTCGGCCTGGGCGTGGCGGATGCCGCGCACAATTCCTATCCGGGCCGGGGTATCCTCAAATCCACCGATGCCGGTCGCACCTGGACCTTGATCGGCGCCTCGGTATTCGACGGCGCGCGCATCTCCAAGATTGCCGTCGCCGGAGCGATCTTCAATGCTGCCGGCGCGGTGCTGGAACCCGAGCGCATCTACGTCGCGGTCGCCGTGGGCGGGGCGGGCCCCGGCCTGTATCGTTCCGAGGATGGCGGCGCAACGTGGGTCAGCGTGATGGACCCCAACACCAACATGTTCCTGAGCCTCCCCGGCGGCGGCCCGGCGCTGCCTCCGGGCACCCCGCTC
>DAIOGM010000465.1:0-5252 GCA_036745215.1 Gemmataceae bacterium | reverse complement strand
ACGCCGACGCCTTCTCGGCCTTCGAGGAGACCGGCGATCCGTTCAACCCGGAGCGCATCTACGTGGGCATCGGAAATATCGGCCTCCTGGCTGGCAATATTTCCGCGGGCGGCTGGCGCTCGCCCAACCACGGCGGTCAGTGGGAAGAAATGTTCATCGGCAAGGATTTCGCAAATACTCCAAACGACGTCCTGCCCGCCGGCGGCAATGTCGGCCGGGTGACGATCGCGACCGGCAGCGGACGTCTGGCGGATTCCTCGTTTGTTTATGTGCTCATGACCAATGCGGCGCCGTTCCCGCTGGCAGCGCCGCCGAACTCAACGAATACCGGCAATTTCTTTCGCGACGTTCCCAACGGTTTCGCTGCCGGCTTGTTCGCGAGCCGCAATGGCGGCAACGACTGGACCGACGTCAAGCTCCGCCAGGAGCTCGTGTTCGGCGGCGCGGCGGACTATCAAGACATCGACCTGTTCAACAACGACGGCGGCTACGCGGGCGCCGTGGTGGTCGATCCCCAGAATCCATTCGTCGTTTACGTGGGCGGCTCACGCCGGCTGAGCCCTCAGCTCCCGATTTCCGTTCCGCAAGTGGCCTCCACCGATACCTTGATTCATTCGTTCATCCGCGTGGACACACGCGACATGCGCGATCACTTTACCCCTTCCAACGATGGAAACAGTCGGCCCAACGTCAGCTTCTCGCAGGTCGTCGGCGTGCCCTGGTACGATCTGCAACGCAACGTCGGCAACGGCTACGATTTCGGCGAACGGGTTTTCACGACGATTCCAGATCGTTTGCCAGGCACCATCCACGAACTCGTCGTGGACCCCCAAGGGCGTCTGCTCATTGGCACCGAGGGGGGCATCTGGCGCGGCAACACCGTTGGTTTCGCGTACTCCGCCGATATCGACCTGACCGACCCCAGCGGCCGTGGCCGCCGAAGATTGCCGCTGCAGGGCTCGAACCTCATGCTGACGCCGCTCAACGGCAACTTGCAAATCGCCGATCTCAATTCCGTGGCCATCGATCCGACCGACCGCGATACGATCTATTCGGCGCAGGCGGGCACGGGTTTCGCCCGGACGGCAGGCCCGTTGACCTGGCAAAGCATGGCGCTGTTCACCACGAACATGCTGCAAACCGATCAGCCTTTCATGCTGCAAACCAGCGGCGGACGCGTGGTCGTGGCGCCCCCCGCGCCGGGCTCGCCCGCGGGCACGCCGTCGCGCGTTTACACCACCTGGGAGTATTCGGATTTCCTCAACGGCAGCGGCGTCCAGGTGTCGGCCGCCGGCGGCGCCTTTGGATCGTTCCAGCCGATCATCAGCGGGCTCGAGTCGAATGATCTGCCAGGACTTTTCTTGCCGATCGCGCTCAATCCCAACAAGGACTTCACCATCGGCACGCCGCAGGACGAACTCGTCTATGGAACCGACACCATTTATCGCACGGTCAACAGCGGCAATAGCTGGGACCGATTCCCGGATCCCATTTTCGATCCGGCAACACAAGGCCGAATTTCCGCCGTGGCGGTCGCGCCGTCCGGAACGCACGCCTACTACATCGGCACCGATCAAGGCCGCATGTTCATTGATCTGCTCGACGGCGGCAACCCGCCCCCTCCAGCGCCCCCGATCCCCGCGTTCCCCGATCGAACCAGTAATTTGCCCGGCACCGCGGCGACGCCGATCAACGACATCGCCGTTTTCCCGGGCCAACCGCTCGTCAACACCATGGTGACGATCAGCGGCACGACATACGAGCGGCAACAGATCGCCTTCGTCGCGCTCGGCGGTTTCGCAACCGGCACGGCACACGTGTGGCGCACCACGGACGCCGGACTTAGCTGGTCCAACGTCAGCGCGGGACTGCCGGACGTCCCCGCGTACTCCGTCGTCGTCAGCGACAAGCCGCAGCTCGGCGGTCTGGACGGCGCCGGCGCCGTTTACGTCGCCACCCACGAAGGGGTCTTCTACTCCATTGATTTCGGCGCCACCTGGAAACGCCTTGGCCAGGGCATGCCCAACGTCCCCGTGGTGGATCTCCAGCACAATCCCGATCTCGACGTGCTCGTCGCCGGCACGCGTGGCCGCGGCGCCTTCACGATCGACACGTCGGTGATTTCGTTCATCCCCGATCAAGTCACTCCGGAAGATACCCCTACGTCCGTGCAGTTCACGGTCAACGATCCGGGACTACCCGACAACACCTACTCGATCACGACGCTGTCCAGCAATGGCGCGCTGATTCCGAATTCCACCGCCAACCTCATCATCGAAGGCAAGGGACAAAACCGCACCATCCGCATCATCCCGGCGCCCAACGCGAACGGCATCTGCGACGTCACCATCTTTGTCAAGGTCGGCAGCACCGTCATTGGACAACAAACGTTCCAGGTCACGGTCAACTCCGTCAACGATTTGCCGACCGTCAAGGAAGTCGTCATCGTCAGCGGACAGCCGACGCTGGTGGAGATCGTCACTCCCAGGGTGATGCTCCAGAGCACGACGCACGTGATCAATCTCGAGATCGGCGATGTCGAGGATTTGCCGGCGACCCTCATCGCGACGGCGACGTCAAGCAATCCCGCGCTGGTGCCCGTTCTGCCCGCCAATTTGTCCGTGACCGGCACGGGCGTCAGCCGCACGCTCACCATCACGCCGCTGGCGGGGCAGACCGGCGAAACCGTCATCACGCTCTCGATTCTCGATTCCGACGGCGGAATCACTGTCCGGACGATCAACTTGCTCGTGAGTCAAAATGTTCTGCTTCCATTCACGGACAACTTCAATCGGCCCGACAATAGCTTGTTCTTCGGTCCCGGCTGGAATGTGAATGTCGGCAGCTTCACCACCACGGCCAATCAGGCCAGCGCGGGCGCCGGCGCGAGCATCGCGACGCTGAACGGCCTGGCCGCCGCCAACGTGGCGCTCCAGGCCGAAGTCGCCGTTCCGCTCGGCAAGGACTTCGGCTTCGTCGCCCGTTATGCCGGCGTCGGCAACAAGAACTACTACGCAGGCCGGATCACCACCGTCGGCAACTTGTTCAAGGCCACGATCTCCAAGAACGTCAACGGCGTCACCACCATCCTGACGACCGCAACCATTCCGTCCGGCACGGGCACGTTGCGATTCGAAGTGGTCGGCACCTCGCTCAAGATTTTCTTCGCGGAAGTTTTGGGGCCGATGAATCTCGTCGCCTGGATCCATGACGCCACGTTCAAACTGCCGGGCACGGCGGGAATTTACTCGGCCCTCGGCAACATCAGCGCGGACAATTTCTTGGCGGAAGCCATCACGTTGATCCCGCCGTTCTTGCCGTTCACGGATTCGTTTTCGCAGGGCGACGGCAGCGCGCTGACGCGCAACTGGCTGGAACGTTCGGGCCGATTCGACGTGCAGACAGACGAGCTGATCGCTCGAGGCACGGGCGTCAATCTGGCCACGGTCAACGGCGCCATTCCGGACGGCTTTGTGCAGGCCGACATCTCGGCCTTGAACGCCGGCCAAACCGGCGGCGTTGTCGCTCGATATAGCGCATCGGGCTACTACCTCGCGCTCCTGTCGCGCAGCGGCGCCAGCACGCTTGCCACGCTTTACCGCGTAACGTCCACGGGCGTTTTGGTGAAGCTGGGCGCGAGCGTCGTCGTCCCGACCGCCGCAGCAACCCTACGCCTGGAATTCGCCGGCCCGCAACTCAAGCTGTTCCACGGTCCGGTTGGCGGCCCGTCAACGCTCCTGCGCATCGCCTACGACACGCTCCTGACCACGGGCGACACCGGGATTCGCGCCGCCAAGGATGTCAAGATCGCCGAATTCACCACCGACGCCGTCCTGCTCGCGCCGCCGGTGTTGCCGTTCATCGAACCGTTCATGCAGGGCGACGGCACGCCTTTGACGCCCAACTGGAGCAACAAGGCCGGCGATTTCCGCGTCCAAACCGAAGTGCTCGTCAGCAACGTCGCGACCAGCATCGCCACCGTCAACGGCGTCCTGCCCAACAGCGCGATCCAGGCCGATCTCGTCGTCGGCGCAACCACGGGGCAACAGGCCGGCGTGATTGCACGTTACTCCGCGGCCGGCTACTATTACGCCCAGATTCTCAAGACCTCGACCGGCACCGGCATGCTGGCGTCCATCTATCGAGTTTCCTCAACCGGCGTCATGACGCTCCTGGCGTCCGCTCCGGTCGCGACCGGCCCCGGCACGATTCGCTTCGAAGTCGTCGGCACGTCGCTCAAGCTCTTCTACGGCCCCAACGCCGGCAACCTGTCGCTGGCGACGTACGCGTTCAACACGACGCTGACGACCGGAACCTCGGGCGTCCGCGCCACCAAGGGCACCATCGCGTCGCCGACCACCATCGACAACGTGGACCTGTCCGAAATCATCGTGTTGCCGGCCGTCGTGCCGTTCACCGACGATTTCACCACGGGCACGGTGCTGTCCCGCGAATGGACCGAACGGTCAGGCAACTTTAGTGTGAACGGTGTGGGCGTCCTGGTCAGCAACAATGCCGCGATCAACCTCGCCACGATCAATGTCGCGCTGGGGAATTCGTCCATCCAGGCCGATATCGTCGTCGGCGCCAACCAGCAAGCCGGCCTAATCGCGCATTACAATCCCGCCAACAACTCGATGTACCTCGCCCTGATCCGCGACGTCACGGTCGGCGCCACCACCAAGATCACGGCGACGCTGTTCAAGGTCATCGGCAACACCATGGTCCAGCTCTCCGCCCCGGTGACCGTCGCATCCGGCACGGGTACGTTGCGATTCGAAATCGTCGGCTCGAATCTGAAGCTCTTCTACGGACCAGTCGGCGCGGCGGCCCTGGTCGCCTTCGGCTACGACTCCGCGCTCGCGGCCACGGGCTTCGCCGGCGTTCGCTCGACGAAGAATGCGACGTACGACAACATCAACGTGAACGCGATCACGGTCGGAACGCCGACCCTGCCGTTCACCGACGCTCTCCCGAACGTGACCGGCGACCAACTCAGCCGCGATTGGGAAGAACGCGCGGGCAACTTCACGGTTGACGTCTCCGGCGCATTGAAGGGCGTCCATCCCACGCTCAACCAGGCGACCGTGCGTGGAATTAGCGTCGGCAACACGGCAGTCCAGGCCGAAGTCGTCGTCGGCGCCAATCAACAAGCCGGCGTCATCGCTCGCTTGAACGCGGTCAACGGCGCCTTGTACTACGCGCAAATCCGCAACTCCACCGTGGGCGCCGTGTCAACCAACTTCGCGACG
>DAIOGM010000464.1:0-5966 GCA_036745215.1 Gemmataceae bacterium | reverse complement strand
CGGTTGGTCACGATCTCGGCGGCGTAGAGGTTGCCCTTCGAGTCGGTGGCCATGTGGTGCACGATGTCGAACTCACCGGGCCGCGGACCCCGGCTGCCCACCGAACCCACCTGGGTCAGCGTGGCGCGGTCGAAGATGTTCGCGGCCGAGTCGGGCCGATCGAAAGTGAGGATCCGTTGCCGGCGGACGTGTTGGCATCCTTGCAAAGCGACCCGCGCGTTCACCTGGCCGGGCCGATACGCGACATGCCGAGCTTGTACCGTGCGCTCGATTTTCTGGTGCTGCCGACGTACCGCGAGGGATTTGGCGTGGTGCTCGTCGAAGCCGCCGCGATGGAAGTGCCGGCAATTGCGACGCGGATCCCCGGCTGCGTGGACGCGGTGCGCGACGGCGAAACCGGCGTCCTGGTTCCGCCGCGCGACGCCGGCGCCCTGGCCTCGGCAATGCGAGCATACGTCAACGACGCCTCGTTGCGGCGGCGGCATGGCGAACAAGGCCGGCAACGCGTGTTGCGCGACTTCGATCCCGACATGATGCGTGCGACGTTGTTTCAAGATTATCAGCGCTTGTTGCGCGAACAGGGCTGTTCGGTCTGAGTTTTTCATGGATAAAGGCGGCATGATGTACCGGCATTTTGGCAAACGACTCGTCGATATCGCGGCGAGCGGGATCTTGTTGATTCTGCTCGGCCCGCTGCTCTTGGTGCTCGCCGTCCTCGTGCGCCTCATTCACGGCGGGCCGGTGCTGTTCCGCCAGGAGCGCACCGGCGTCCGCAAGCAAACATTCACGATCTTGAAATTCAGAACCATGACGAACGAATGCGACGCGAACGGCACGCTTCTGCCTGACGGTCAACGCCTGACGCGATTCGGCAAGTTCCTTCGCGCCACTAGTTTGGACGAGTTGCCAGAGTTGTTGAACGTTCTGAAAGGCGAGATGAGTCTGGTCGGCCCGCGGCCGCTGTTGCCGAGATACGACAACTGGTACACCGAGCGCGAGGCCACGCGCTTCGATGTGTTGCCGGGAATCACGGGCTGGGCCCAGGTGAATGGCCGCAACGATCTGGCCTGGGACGAACGCCTGGAGTGCGACGCGTGGTACGTCGAGGCCTGCAGTGCGTGGCTCGACATCAAGATCTTGGCGCTCACCGTGGTCAAAGTGCTCTGGCGCAGTAACGTCCAGGTCAATCCTGACCTAAGCTTCGGTTACCTGGATGAGGAACGCCGCCGGCTCGCCGAGGCGAAGTAGATTGCAAGAACGCAACGTGGAGTGGACCCCGTGATTCGTCAAGCTGCCGCTTATGTTGTCCGACATGCCTGGATGCGCAAGCTCGTCGTGACGACGCCCGTGATCCGTGACTTGGCCTGGCGTTACATTGCCGGGGAAAACCTCGACGCAGGGTTGGCAGCGGTGCGGACACTCAACTCACGCGGCATCAAGGCGACGCTCAACAACGTCGGCACGCATGTGCGCGACCCGCAGGAAGCCGTCGCGGCAGCAGACGCGGCGATTGCGGCGCTGGTCCGCATTCAACAAGAGTGTGTTGACGCGAATCTCTCCATCAAGCTCACGCAAATTGGGCTCGACGTGAGCGAAGTATTCTGCCGCGAGCAATTGCGGCGCGTGCTTGATTGTGCCGCCCGGCTCGGCAACTTTGTCCGCATCGACATGGAGGAAACGCCTTACGTCGATGCCACGCTGCGATTGTTCGACGAGATGCGCCGCGATTACGGAACGGATACGGTCGGCATCGTCATCCAGTCCTACCTCCGCGATCGCGGCGGCGATTTCGAACAACTGCTCGCCGATCGCGCTCGCGTTCGACTGGTCAAGGGTGGGTACTGGGAATCCGCCGCCGTCGCCTATCAGAAGAAGGCGGACATCGACGCGGCGTTTCGACGCGACATCGATTTCTTGTTGACGCGCGGCTATCAACCGGCCCTTGCGACGCATGACGCCCGCATGGTGGACGAGGCGATCGAGATTGCAGCCGCGCGCGGGCTCGACAAGCGGGACTTCGAATTTCAAATGCTCTACGGCGTGCGTCCGGACCTGCAAGAAAGCCTGGTTCGCGACGGTTACACGGTACGTTGTTACATTCCATATGGAGGTCAGTGGTATGCCTATTTCATCGGATGCATTCGCCAAAGCCTTGGCGCCTGGCTGGGCCGTTTCACCGGACGCCGGCCGGCCCATCGCCGAACGCACCGAGCCGATCAGCGCGAACAAGCCGTCGCCCACAACGTACGTGCTTAGTACCGCCGACGCGGCAGAGTGGCGCAGCGTGTTGCCCGCATCGGTGAGCGTCACCGGCAGCGTGGAGCATGTGACGATTTGTGAAAAGCACACGGGCTTCGCGGGCCGGTTGTTCGTCGCCGAGATCGCGGGTCGCACGGTGGCGTACCCGTTTTTTCTGCGGCCAATACGCGCGTTGCCGTTCGCCGACCAGGGCGTCGAACTTTTCGATACGATCACTCCTGATTACACCGGCCCTTTGGCGATCGGACCGCATGCGGCCAGTGGCAAAGACGACGCGACGTTTGCCGACGTCTTCGCGAGCTATTGCAAAGCGAACGGCATTGTTGCCGAGTTCGCTCATCTGAGCCCGTGGAACGTGGCGAATGGCGACATCGACGAATCCAAAGTCGTATTCAATCGTGAAATCGTCTACGTGGACCTTAGCTGGGGTGAGGACCGAATCTGGACCGAATCACTTCTCTCAAGTTGCCGCCGCCAGGTCAAGCAGGCCCGGCGCGCCGACGTACGCATTCGCCGCGCCGACTCGCCCAAGGACATCGAGGAGTTCTATCGGCTTTATGTGCTAACCATGAATCGCCGCAATGCGCTGGATCGTTACTACTTTCCGTGCGAGTATTTCATGGATTTTTTCCACGGCATGCCAAACAATTTCTTCTGCATGCTCGCGGAATTCGAAGGCCGCGCGGTCGCCGGCGGTGTCTTTTTCCACGATGCGGTCGATGTCCATTGGTTTGTGTCCGGCGCCGATTTGACGTACGCCAATGTTCGTCCGGTCAACATGTACTTGTATGAGTCCTTGCTCGCCATGCAGCGCACCGGCAAGAAACGGCTCTTGATGGGCGGCAGCTATCATCCCGGCGATGGCGTGTTCCGGTTCAAGACGACGTTCTCGCCGCTGCGGGCGCGGTTTTGCACCTATCAGCGCATTCACGATCCAGAAACCTACGGCGAGTTGACGCGTGCATGGTCGGCACACCACGGCGGCGCCCAGCCGAGCAGCGCTTATTTCCCGGCCTATCGCGCCGATAAGCCGGACGCGACGACGCAGGACGCGGAGATCGATGGTCAGCAGTCCGAAATGGGCAACGCATGAAGAAAATCTTTCTTTCTCCGCCCCACATGGGCGCCGACGAACTGGACCTGGTCAAGGACGCGTTCACGTCCAATTGGGTCGCCCCACTGGGCATGCACGTCGATGCCTTTGAGCGCGAATTCGCGCGCCATGTCGATGTTCCCCATGCGGCAGCGTTGTCTTCCGGAACGGCCGCCATCCATCTGGCGCTGCAATTGCTCGGTGTCGGCCGCGGCGACACGGTCATCTGCCCGACGCTCACGTTTTGCGCCAGTGCCAACCCCATCGCCTATCAAGGCGCCACGCCCGTCTTCATTGACGTTGATCCGGCGACCTGGACGATCGATCCTGAATTGCTTGACGCGGAACTGCGCCAGCGGGCGATCCTCGGACGATTGCCGAAGGCGGTCATCTCCGTCGATTTGTACGGGCAATGCGCCGACTACGACGCGATTGAAGAAGTGTGCAATCGTTACGAAGTGCCGATCGTCGAGGATGCCGCCGAAGCGCTTGGCGCCGATTATCGCGGCAAACAAGCGGGCCGGTTCGGCAAGTTCGCGGCGTTCTCGTTCAACGGCAACAAGATCATCACGACCTCCGGCGGCGGCATGCTCGTCTCGGAGGACGCCGACCTCATCGAACGGGCACGCTTCCTTGCCTCGCAGGCGCGCGATCCGGCGCCGCACTATCAGCATTCGGCGATCGGCTACAATTATCGGCTCAGCAACATTCTTGCGGCGATCGGCCGCGGCCAACTGCGCGTCCTGAAGGATCGCGTCTCGGCGCGGCGGCGCATCTTCCAATGCTATCGCGACGCTTTGGAAGCAATGCCGGGCATCACGTTCATGCCGCAGGCGACGTACGGGAACGCCAACGGCTGGCTCACGTGCATCACCGTCGATCGAAGGCAGTTCGGCGTCGGCCCGCAGGACATTTCCCATGCGCTGGCGGCCGCGGACATCGAGTCGCGTCCCGTGTGGAAGCCGTTGCACATGCAACCGGTGTTTGCCGGCTGCGACTATCGCGGCGGCAGGATCGCGGAGGATTTGTTCAAGCGCGGCCTGTGTCTGCCAAGCGGCTCCGCGATGACGGACGACGATCTCGAACGCGTCATCAGCGTCATTCGCCGGGTGCATTCGACAAGCCGAGCCGCGGCGTGTGCGAGCTGAGGGTGAAGGTGCTCATCTATTAATGAGCACCTGGCTGGAGTTCATAACACCTTTGCCAATTGACACTTGCGATTCGCAGACCCCCTAGGTGCTCACCTCGCCGCGGGAGAGGGGGGGGCCATGTCGCGACCGAGCAAAGACTAATTACAAATCTCTTCTTGGTTATCCGGTCGCACCAGCGCGTGAATGGGAAAACACAACGGACATTGACGTACCGGGTCTGACATTGCGTCGCAACATGTTTTTCTAGATAAGCGTTACATCAAGCGAAAAACGGACACCGCCTTTCGCCACCATCGTTGTAGGGCAGGCTGCCTTGTCCGTTCCTCTAGCGAATGCAAAAGTCGCGTAGCGGAGGGCACCAACTTTAACAAATCCGCGTCAGCTAAATCGCAAATGTGAGGATGGCTTTCAATTGGACGCCATGGAAGCGAAAGATAAACCCCGTTGAACTCAGCGAGATATTTCTGCTCTTCGGCCGTCAGTAGGGCGACTGATTCCGGCTCCCAAAGAGTCCAAGTCAAATTCATCAACCGATGAAACACTGCCGAATCTGAAAAGCCCACCATTTGCTGGCGCGGCACCGTCCGGTTCTCGCGGCGAACAAGGAACTTTAACGGGAAGCACGCGCCGACAAGTGCGCTGCGTTTCTGGTCGGGGGAAGGTTCCATTTTGACTGCCGCCGCTAGGACAGTATCGACATTGACGTTTCCGGAGCGTGTCTTCGATCTCGGTCACGACTTGTTGCAATAACAAAAACGTTCACGCGTCGTTTCATTGAGGCAACTCCGCAATCTGCGACCCATACATTAAAATTGGTATCGGCCTGTCCCAATCCATCCTACGCGGAGCTTGAGGCCTTTCCTCCCAGCAAGCCGATCAACGTTCCGGACGTTCCGGCCGTCAGCGTAAATATCTTCTCGCACGTACTGAACAGCATATGTTGGTGGCGCGTCAATTCATCCGGCCCAAACCCGGCGAGTCCGATCATGGTGAGCAATGTCGTTCCACAAAGGGCCACATTGATCCAGAGCAGCAGTTTGAAGTATGGGCTGCTTACAATCACCTTTCGATCCCGGGCCATTCCAGGCGACTCCTAAATTCCTTCCTCACAAGGATCAAGAACCGCGCCCGTAGCAACGTCAATTTCCGTGGTCGTCATTGGGTGTCGAAAGGCTGTCCAAAACAGCGACCACATGGTTCGCATGAACGCGAATGCACCGACATGAATAACAACTGGCTCGTCGTTGTCTTCCGAAATCAATGAACGTTCGGAATTCGTTGGCGAAACAATATTAGTGATGGGACGTTTGTCAGGTTCCGGCACAACCGTGGACATTTGCGTCTCCTTAAAATGCAGCCGCCTTAATCATAAACTTGGCCAGCCGGAGATGCAAGCGACCTCATGTGACGGTAATGGGTCATTTTGGAGTGCGGCGGTTTGACGCCGCTTTCTTTCTTTCCTT
>DAIOGM010000463.1:0-5973 GCA_036745215.1 Gemmataceae bacterium | reverse complement strand
ACGCCGGTTTCGTGCGTGATTACCAGGCGATGACGCTCTATGCCGTTTGGACTTCCTGAGCTTTGGTTTGCTTGATGGTGGCGGCAAGATTCCGATCTTGCCAATTCCCTCCGCAAGATCGGAATCTTGCCGCCACGAAACCTAGGTCCACAACCGAAATAGATCAACCGCGCTCGCGAATGTTACCTTCCATTTGTGTTGCGTTCCATCGTCTCATCGTCTCGCCACCCCCCCTTTCGGCGCGAGAAGAATGACCGCTTTCGCTGAATGCATGCAGAATTTGCCTTAAACGAACCCCCTTTTCCGTGAAAAGAATGGGCCAAAAAACAAGAAGAATGGCCATATTTTCGAGAAGAATAGCTCTCGAAACGAGAAGAACCGGCCCGAATTCAAGAAGCAAGGCCTCGAAAACGAAATGCATGGCCGCGTTTTTGAAATGAACCCCCTCTTTTTCTGAACGCATGGCCGTTTTTTCGAGACGAACTTCAATTGCCAAAATTCCAACCCGAGGGTGGTGTCTCGGTTTCCTCAAAAACGTGGCCGTAAAATTGAAATCTTGCAGGTGTACTCGGCAAGATGGAATCTTGCCGCCACGAAACAGAGACACTATCCGATGACAATCACTGTTGCATTCAGATTTCACCAGCGTATAATAAGCAAATCATTTTTCCCTCCATCTCTCAAAGGGCGTGCCATCATGTCCCATTCGCGCCGGAGCGGTTTTACGTTGATCGAGCTTTTGGTCGTCATTGCGATCATCGCCATTCTCATCGCACTCCTGGTCCCGGCCGTGCAAAAGGTCCGCGAAGCGGCGGCCCGGACGCAGTGCACGAACCATCTCAAGCAGATTGGTCTGGGCGCCCAGAACTTTCACGATACGAACAAAAGATTTCCGCCGTTGCGTCTTTCGGGCGGCGAAGGGTGGGCGACGTTTTGGGTCTTGATCATGCCATTCATGGAACAAGGCGCCCTTTACGAGAAATGGGATCTGACCAAGAAATATGCGCAGCAAACGGCGTTCGCGCGCCAAACGCCGGTGCCTGCGTATTTCTGCCCGAGCAGGCGAGCGCCGCTTGCGGGTTTGAGCGTTTCGGAGAACCTGTATGTCAACGACGCCATTGACATTAAGCCGCCGGGAAACGCCGATCCGGTTCCGACGGGCACTCTTGAAGTAAGATTCAGCGCCGCGAACTTGCTGCCCGGTGCTTTGGGTGATTACGCGGTCTGTGTCGGCGACATGCGTGGCTCGCCGAACAATCCCAGCGTGCAAAATTGGTTCAACGTCAACAGCAACGGGGCAATCATCCTCGCCACGAACACGGTTACGGGGGGCGTTCTGACGTCCTGGAGCAGCAATACCAGCTTCAACAAGATTCTTGACGGAAGCAGCAATACCTTCCTGGCAGGCGAAAAGCACGTACCGCAAGGTATGTTCGGCAGAATCAAAGTCGGCGACGGGCCGATCTACAGCGGTGCATGGTCCGCGTTCGTTGCAAGACTTGGGGGTATTGAGGATCCAATTGCCACCGGCCCCACGGACTATGGTCGAAGCAGCGGCGCCGTTGACGGGATTTTCGCCCGCCGATTCGGTAGCTGGCATCCGGGCATTTGCCAGTTCGTGTTTTGCGACGGCAGCGTCCGGCCCATTCGCAACAGCATCGATACCGCCAATCTCCGCCGTTTCGCGAGTCGCGACGACGGCGAAACCGTTTCTTACGCAGAATAAACTCATGAATTCGCCAACGCTGCCACGAATTTACTTCATCCGCGTGATTGGTCCTTTCCTTATGCTGGGATTGGCCGTCATCCTGTGCGGCTGCGGAAGCGGCCTGTATCCGGTCGAGGGCCAGGTCGTCTGGAAGGACGGCACGCCGGCGACCGAGCTCCAGCACAGCTCCGTGGTGTTCGACCATCCGGGCAAGCAAACCAGCTCGCGCGGCGCCATTCAGGCCGACGGCAGTTTCAAGTTGACGACCAACTCGCCCAATGACGGCGCCTTTCCCGGCGAATACAAGGTTCTCGTCCTCGAGGTCGGCCGCAAATCGATCGGCGGTCCCGACGGCTCGGCCCTCGCGCCGGGCGCCGTGGATACGAAATATGCCGATCCGTCCACGACGACGTTGCTCGAGACGGTCAAGGCGGGGCCGAACAAGCTCGTCTTGACGGTGGAGCGCGCACCGAAGCAATAACGTCGCTTGCGGTTTCGCGCACTCGGCCATAGGCTGAAGCGCGAAACCGCAAGCGAGATCCATTTCCCTAATCCAAAACGACACTCGCCCCGCGCTCCGGATACTCCGCATCCGCGAAACCGCGCTCCCGCAACGTCGCGAGCAATGCCTCCGCCTGCTCCGGTTCGCCGTGCACGAGCCGCAGCTTCCGCGTCGTGGCGGCGAGCGGCGTCAGTGCGGCTAACAGGTCGTCGCGCCCCGCGTGGCCGGAGAAGCCGTTCATCACCGCCACCTCCGCTCGCAACTTTTTCTCTTCGCCATGAATGCGCACGATCGGCTTCTTCTCGACCAGGCGTCGGCCCAGCGTCTCCGGCGCCTGGTAGCCGATGATCAGGATCGTATTGCGCGCGTCCTCGATGTCGCGCTTGAGATGATGCAGGATGCGGCCCGCCTCGCACATGCCGCTGGCCGCGATGATGATGCACGGCGCCGGATGGGCGTTGAGCGACTTGCTCTCTTCAACGGTCCGCAGATAACGCACGCGCTTTTCGCCGAACACGTCCGGCTCGTCGATCAGAAGTTGCGACGTTTCCTCGTCGAAGCACTCCGGATGCATGTGAAAGACCTCGGTCGCGGCGGCGGCCAGCGGGCTGTCCACGAAGATCGGCAACGACGGAATCGCGCCCTTGCCCATGAGCTGATGCAGAAAAAAGACGATCGTCTGCGTGCGGCCCAGACTGAAAGCGGGAATCAAGATGCGGCCGCCGCGCTCGACGGTCCGCTTGACGGCGTCGCCGAGATCGACCGCCAGCAGTTCGATGCCCGGATGGCTGCGGCCGCCGTAAGTGCTTTCACTGATGATCAGGTCCGCCGGCGGCAGCGGGGACGGGTCGCGCAGGATGGGGATCGCCTTGCGGCCAAGATCGCCGGTGAAGGTGATTGATTTGCCGGAGTCAAATGTCAGGTGCACGATCGCCGAGCCGAGCAAGTGACCCGCGTCAAGGAAACGCAGGTGCATGCCGTCGCCGAGATCGTGAATCGTTTCATACGGCACCGTCCGCGTGCGTTGCATGGTGTTGCGGACATCACGATGGTCGTAGAGCGGCGCGATCGGCGGCTCTTGAGGCCGACGATGGCGATTGAGATGGCCGGCGTCCTCGGCTTGAATCTTGGCGGAGTCGGCGAGCATGACGGCGATGAGGTCGCGCGTCGCCGGCGTCGCGTAGATCGGCCCGTGAAAGCCGCGCCGCACCAGGTGAGGCAAGTTGCCGCAATGATCGATGTGCGCGTGGCTCAGGACGACCATATCAATGTCGCTGGGATTGAACGGAAACTCGCTGTTGCGCCGCCACGCCTCGGCGCGCTTGCCTTGAAAGAGGCCGCAATCGAGCAGGATCCTTCGTCGGCCCGTCTCGACGAGATGCATCGAGCCGGTGACGGTGCGCGCGGCGCCCCAGAAAGTTACGGTGATCGGTGACGCTGCGTTGGCTTGCGTTGGCATGACGACGCCTTTCGCCGGTGCGACGGGATTCCAATCCTCTCATCATATGCATATCAATGACGAGATCGGTATCTTGGCCCACGACCGGAGCGATGGCGTGCAAACCTGGCGGCAGAACGCGAAGATCATCCTCCCCATCGCGATTGTTCAAATCGTTATTTACTTGTTGATCAACCACAACCCCTTGTTCCCATCGCGCGCGCTGCCGCGGATTTGGATTGACGATGCCGTGCCATTCTGGCCATGGACGCTGTGGCTGTACTACAGCTTTATCGTCGGACAAATCGCTTTGGCGTGTGCCTTGCGCGATCGCGTGATTTTTCGGCGAGCGTTGACGGCGTACGGCATCGCGATCATTTCGACGTTTCTCGTGCATTTGTTTTGGCCGACGTTCATCGAACGGCCCGATCCGCCGCCGGACGGCACGTTTCATACGTGGGCGTATCGGCTGCTGCTCGCAAGCGATTCGCCCTATTCGTGCTTCCCATCGGCGCACGTGTGCGGGCCGGTCGTCATCTTCTGGGCGTACTGGCGCGACGGGCGGCCGTTTGGCGGCTGGCTGTTTTTTCTGGTGTTGCCGATCGTGACGTTGTCGGTTCTGACGACGAAGCAGCATTACTTTTGGGATTGGCTGAGCGGGTGGGGGATGGGGACAATAGCGATCTGTGTGAGCCAAGTTTTGAGTTTCAATTGGCATTCAACTGAAAATCAAGGCAATTGCCAATCTTCCAGCGACAGGCCCGGAACTCGACTGAATTCCGATGTGTTGTGAGTTACGACGGTTAGTCCGTTCGTCAATGCAATGGCCGCAATCATTAAATCATACGGTCCAATCGGCGTTCCAAGTTTGTCCAGATGGGCACGCAAATCTCCGAAGCGTTCGGCTGAAAGGTCATCAAACGGCAAGCTAACGAATCCATGCACGAATTTCTGAACTTTGCCATGTTGAACGTTTGGTTGATTGCTCATTGCGGCGCCATAGTAAAGTTCCGCTAGGACGACCGAACACAGACCAAGATCGATGGGCTGGTGCGCATCGACACGTTGCTTCAACAAAACGTTTTTGCCGCGCAAGTAGTTAATGCAAACATTCGTGTCGAGCAAAAAGATCATTCCAACTCCGCGCGCCGTTCGAACTCACCTTGCGGATGACGCACGAAACTTTCATCTTGAATGGAACCATAGGTGCTTTCGATAAAACCTGGCGGCCAGCCGGTTTTATCAGCCGTCTCGGTTTTTGGAACGATCACGATCACCAATCGATATTCTTGATTCGCTTCCGCCACAGGAATGGCAAGCCGCAAGACTTTGTCCGCGCCAGCCTTTTGGGTAGTTTCAATTGTTTTCATGGGTAAACTCCTTGGGTCGTCTTTATTGTAACAGAGTCAACCGGGTGTTACGCAAATTCGCTCAGCGGAGCAAGGACTCAATCACCTGCCCCTCGCACAACGTCAGCGGCCGATTGAGGCGGTCGCGAATCTCCAGGTGCGGATCGACGCCGAGACAACGATAGATGGTCGCCGCGAGGTCGGCGGGCGGCGTCGGATTGGCCGCGGGCTCGGAAGCGTAACGGTCGCTCGACCCGTGGACGCCGCCGCCGCGGATGCCGCCGCCCGCGAGCACCGACGTGAACACCTTGCCCCAGTGATCGCGGCCATCGCGACCGGCGCCGGCGCCGCCGACGACGGATTGCCCGACGCGCGGCGTGCGGCCCATTTCGCCGGTCCAGACGATCAACGTTTCATCCAACATGCCGCGCTGTTCGAGATCGTCGAGTAATGCGGAGAACGCGAGATCGGTGACGGGGCACAAGCGTTCGCGCAAATCGATGAAGTTGCGGTTGTGCGTGTCCCAGTAGACGCTGACGTTGGTGATGCCGTCGTTGGGCCAGAAAACCGTGACGATCGGCACGCCGGCTTCGATCAAACGCCGGGCTTGCAGCACCGATTGGCCGTGAATGTTCATGCCGTAACGTTCGCGGACGGCGCGCGGCTCTTGCGTCAGATCGAAGGCGCGCGTCACCTCCGGCGCTGCAAGAAGTGAGAACGCACGTTGATAATTAGACGCGAGCGCTTGCACCTGGGCTTGCTGCTCCATGCCGCGAACTTGCGTGTCAATGTTCCGCAACAGCTCCCGGCGTCCACCGGTTCGCAGCGGCGTCAACTCCGCGGACAATGCGAAGTCAGCGACGCGGTAGCCCGGCAACGACGCATCGTCGTCGATGCGCATCGGATTGTACACGGGGCCGAGAAAGCCCGCGCCCTGGCCATGGCTCTGCTCGACGAAACGCGGCGATCCGTTCGG
>DAIOGM010000462.1:0-5980 GCA_036745215.1 Gemmataceae bacterium | reverse complement strand
CGCAGTTGTGCGAACAGAAGTTTACCGCGATTCTTCGGCGGCAAGCCGCCCATCGCCAATTCGATCAGAGATTCGACGCTGGCGGGGTTGATCTTGAGCGGATCGTCCGCCAGGCGCGTGTCCGGCGTCGTTTTGTCGGCGCGCATCGCCTCGACGCGCTTGCGAAGCCGTTCGAGATCGCTGCGCAAAGCGTTCTCGGCGAACTTCGGGTTCTTGCCTTCGAGATAATCGAGCCACGAATTCTGCACGACACGTTTACGATCCTCGGCTTTGAGGGAGAGCCAATAGATTTCAAGGGCGCCGTGCTGATAAGGTTGCGGCTTGAATTCGTACCAGCCCTTGTCGCCGAACATGCTCGGGTATTGCGTCTGGCCGGCGATAGTTTTCTTGTTGGAGTTGACCTTGTCGATCTGCTGGCGCCAGCCGTCGAGGTACTTGTCGTTGCCCGTCAAGAGGTACGCGTTCATGAAGCCGGTGAAGCCGAGGTAATGGTTGTTGCGGTGGGCCAGCAGCCCCGTTTGCGGCACGATGACGGAAAAGCCCCAGCCGTAGACGCCGCCGTACCATTTGCCGCCGGCTTCGGAGCCGATCTTGCCGTCGAGGCCGACGTTGGTGGGAATGATGCCGCCGTTGTCCTTCATGCGCTGGAGCCAGGCGTCGGCGTATTCGAGCACCCATGTCTTGTACTTCGGCTCGTGCTCCAGCATATACGCATTCATACCTAGCACGGTCGCGAGCATGTTTTGCGGATGATCGCCGACGATGTCGTTGTAATCCTTGAAATGATCGAGACACTCTTGATAGGTGCGTTCGCCGTGGCCGAGCTTGAAGCGATTGCCGACTTCGAAGGGATCGCCGGCCCAGTCGAGTCCGGTCGCCTTGCGAAGGAGCGGGCCGCGGGAGCCATTGAACATGCTCTTGATGATCTTGTGCTTGGCGTCCCAGTTCGGCGCGTCGGCATCTTCGTTTAGATAAAAGCCGGCGAAGCGGCGGGCGCGGGCCTGGAACTTCTTGTCGTACGGATCGGACAGGCCTTGCAAGTTGAAGACGACCAGACCCTCGCCGTTGTGCAGCCAATCGAACATGACGGGGAATTCTTTGTAGTACATGCCGTCGCGCGCGAACGGCACGTCCTTTGTCTTGGCGAGCGTGAACTGGCGCAGGTGCCCTTCCCAGGCTTGCTTGTACATCTTGAGCACGTCGTCGTGCCCGCCGAGTGCGTGCAGGATCGGCCAATCGGTGCAGTTCTCGATCGCGTCGTCCGGCCCGTCATCGCCGCCCCAGCGTTCGTAGCAAAGCAGCCAGCCGCGGTCGTCGAAGTACTTGGCGTAGTATTCGCGGCATGCTTTGGCGTTGGCGTCGAGGAGCTGGCGCTGGAGCAAGGCCCAGGTCGGCGCGGAGAGCGTCGTCGCCACGCGCAGCGGCTTGGCGGGGGCATCGGCCCGTGCTGAAAGGAACGGCATGAACACAAGGATAGCTGCAAAGAGAATTCGCATCGTCAAGGCTCCGCGGTGAAGTTCATTGTGGCATCGGATCATACGCGAAAAGTGGCGGAGGTGAAAGAACCTGTCGCGAAAAACGTAGTGACGGCAATCCGGTCGCGGATGACCCAACACGGACGATTCAATTGGCACGCTTATTGCTTTTCGTCATGTGCTTCCATCTGCCCAAGATGGCTTTCAAGCAAAGGAGGCATCGTCATGCCGATTCTATCCACTCCATCCACCGCTTTTCCAATTTCGCTGGTGTACATCACGGTGGGCACCCTGGTTGAGATCTGGGCGGCCGTCGCCATGTTTTATTATCCGCCGGAGACGAACTGGGGGAAGTTCCTCCTGGCTGGTTGTTTGGCGTCCGGATTGGCGCTCTTGATCATCGGCTTGTTGCTCGGGCCCATTGGCCGGGCGGCGCGAAACGCGGAATTACCGCCGGCCGAAGCGACGCCCGCGGTCGCGCAAACCGATCAGACCGCGGCCGCTCATCCAGCGCCCGTCGTGCCTGCTGCGCCGCAGACCGGCGAAGTCATTGTGCCTACGCAACCGCCTCATGTAACGCCAGACGGGACTCCGGCAATGCCGGCTCCAAGTCGATAGGCATTGGGAAGTGAGATTCCCAGGCGAAGGCAAGATTAGTAACAAACGTCGATCGATTGCCGAAAAACCGGCAAACGAACGGCGTTTTTTATTCGTCTTTATTGACGGAGTCAACAACGTTATGATGATTGTTGTAGTCTTCATCAAGGCTGGCGAATCTCCCCATGCTCTCGACATTCACACTGACCTGCACTTTAGCATTCGCCGGCGGCCCAGCGATTGACTCGATTTGCACCCAAGTCGCCCCCGCCAACGACAAATGGACGCGTTCGCCGAACCAGAAACAGGCGGTCGTGCTCATTCATGGCTACTACGTTCACGTCTTCGACAAGAGCGTCGCCAAGCCGCAGTTGCGTTCCTGGCAAAGCGCCAACGGACCGCTCGTCAAAGAGATCGGCAAGAACGCGGACGTCTACGTTTTCGCCTACGGCCAAAATGCGGCGCTCGATGCGATCGTGAAAGATAGCAAGCTGTCGGCCAACGTCGCTGAATTGCGCAAGCTCGGCTACAGCGATATCGTTCTCGTCGGTCACAGCGCCGGCGGGTTGATCGCGCGGCATTTTGTCGAGGACTTTCCCGACGCGGGCGTCACGAAAGTTCTCCAGGTGTGCAGTCCAAACGGCGGTTCTCCGCTGGCGTCGTTGTCGGCGGCCAAAAGTCAAAAGCCGTTCCTTGATTGCCTGTCAACCGATCATCGCAAGAAATGCATGGAACAACGCGCGGGCAAGAAAATCCCGGACGGCGTGCAGTTTATTTGCTTGATCGCGAAGGAAAAAAACAAAGATACTGACGGCGTCGTCCCGTGCGCAAGCCAATGGACGGCCGACCTGCACAAGCAAGGCATCCCCGCGGTCTGCGTGGTCGGCGGACATCGCGATGTGCTGCGCGACGCCAAGCTGGCCGTGACGGTTGCCGAATTGGTCAACGGCAACCATGAGCGCTGGCCGGCGGAACGAATTGAAAAGGTCAAGAAGGAGATCTTTGGCAAGTAAGGCCGTTCAAACGTCGATGTTCTTTTTTGACGTCTCCGCCAGCGCCCACACACATCCGAGCGACACAATCGAATTGGCCACAATGTACATCGCCAGCGGCCAATACTGGTCCTTGAAAAAGTTGACCAGAAACGCCGCAATCAATGGCGCGACGCCGCCCGACACCGGCACCGCCAATTGATAGCCGATCGAAGCGCCGGTACATCGCAAACGAGTGCCGAAAAGCTCCGGAATGAGCGAGGCCTGGACGCTGTAAAGCATGGCATGGCCTCCTGCGAGGCCAAGCACCGTGGCGAGCAAGATCGCGCCCGCATCGCCGGACGTAAACAACGCATAGTACGGCCCGGCGAACAGAATCAGAAAGACGCAGCCGGCCAGATAAGTCTTCCGCCGCGACAGGCGATCGGAGATGAAGCCGAAGAGCGGGATGGTAAAGAATTCGACGATGGCCGCGACGTTGATCGCTTGCAATATCACCCCTTCATCGAACTTCAATGTCTTGCCGCCGTAGGAAAGCGCCCAGACGGTGAATAGGTAAAAGCTCGCATTCTCCGTGACGCGCGTGCCGGCAATCAACAGCAAATCGCGCCAGTGCTGGCGAATCGTGTCCGACACCGGCGCCTCGGCCACTTCATTCTTCGCTTTCATGGCCGCGAACAACGGCGTTTCCACGATGCGCATGCGGATCAATAAGCCGACGACGATCAGCAATCCACTCAGATAAAATGGAATGCGCCAGCCCCAGTCTTCGAAATCCTCCGTGGACAACTGGGCGCGACACAGGAAAATCGCGCCATTGGACGCGAGCAATCCGAGCGGCACGCCCGCTTGGGGCCAGCTTGCGTAGAAGCCGCGCCGGCCGGTGTGTCCATATTCCAGCGCCATCAAGACGGCGCCGCCCCATTCGCCGCCGACGCCGAGGCCTTGAATGACGCGAAGTAACGTCAGCAAGATCGGAGCAGCGATGCCGATCTCGTGGTACGTCGGCAAGAATCCGATAACGAGGGTGCTGATGCCCATCAACAAAAGCGTCGTCACCAGCGCGGATTTGCGGCCGATGCGGTCGCCCATGTAGCCGAAGATGACGCCGCCAAATGGCCGCGCCAGGAAACCGACCGTGAAGGTGCCAAAGGCGCTGATCTGACTGAGGAACTCGTTGTCGCTGGGAAAATACAACTTTGGGAATATGAGAGCCGCCGCGGTGCCATAGAGGAAAAAGTCGTACCACTCGATCGTGGTGCCGATCGTGCTGGCGATGACGGCTTCGAACAGCATGCGGCGGGACGGCGTTGGTTGCGTGATTTCAGTCATAGGAGACACAATGGCAAAAAAATTGATGGCAAAAAAATGGAAGTCACCGTTGAATCGTCGTGAACGTGACATGTTTGACGTGAATATTGACCCACGCAATGGCATGCAAATCCAGATGGGTTAACAATCGACGTGAATGTTCTTCAAATGCGTCAAGGCGATCATGGAAACCGGTAAGCTTGAACGCTACCCCTGGCGCGACAAGTCGCATTCGTTGGCTTCCAATTTTGCGTTGACTGAGCGACACCTGGATGTCTGCTTCAACGTTCGACGGACCGCCCAAAAAATGAACGATTGCCTCTTCGTATAGGGCGATCTCCAAACCAGCGCCAAGGTCCTGTAGCACACTGAAAAGAAAGTTGAAAAGGCGATCGGCGCCGGGAACCGACGAATTCCAACGAGACGAATCAACGACGACACCGACTCGATCCGCGTGGCGCCAATGTGTATTTACGAATTCATGTTCGACGCTTTCCGGTCGAACATTGATCAATTTGCCGTGCTCCAATTCGCAAAGCAATAAGTAGTTCAACAGTTGAGCGCGGTGCGGACCTGCCAGTTTCTCCACCGCTTTGAATTCGAACACACCGCCTTGGCCCACCAGCGCGTCGATGAAATATCGCTTTTGAAAGGATCCGAAAACCACATCAATCGGAACTTCAAGTCGCACATCGGCCATTCGATAGGCCAGTTCTTGCTTGTAAATCTCTTCGTTGAAAAATCGACCCAGTTCATTGTGGATTGCAAACACGTTTCGCATGACTTCAAATGCCAATTCACCAAATTCAACTTGCGATAGCCGTCGCACCTGCTCACTCAATGTAATTGGCATTCCGTCTCCTGGTGCTGCTCAAAACAATTGATTCATTTTTCTGCCATCCATCTTTTTGCCATTTCATGCTGCATCGTAGGCCTCGCGCAGCCAACCGAGAATCTCCTTGTCCACGTCGCTCGCTTTCGATAATCGCACGCGATGGCTCACCATGGCATTGAAACTTCCCGAATCTTCAAGCCGCTTCGTGGCCGGCTTGCCTTTGAGTTGGATGCCGACGTCGAGACGCGTCGCGGTCGAGGGTTGAATCAGGGCAAACTGTTTCGATCGCCGCAAGCTGACGTACGCTTTCTTGGGCGAGACATCGACATCATCGCCAAAATCCTTGATGGCCGCGATCAGCGCATCGTAAATCGGGCGCAACTCTGCCTTGGCGCCGCCGTACTGGGCGTCCACGAGGTCATCGGCGCCCGGAGCGTCGTCTCCCTTTGGACTCAAGTAATAGTGCGCGATCATGTTGGCGTAGCCGTGACCGATCGCGTGCTTATCTTTGAGAAACTTGACAATCTCGCCGTGCTTGGCCGCCTTGCTTGCCTTGATCGCCTTGATCCACTCGTCGAACGACGGTGCCGCGAGATTCAGATTCACCCAAACCATCGGTCCCCACACCTGCGTCTGGATCGGCACGAGGCCGAACTGCGACGGGTCGCGCGCCGGTTCAGCGAGGCCGAGATGCTTGAACGCATGCGCGGTGATCAGCCGGCCGCGCGGCGTGCGCTGCAAGAGCCCCTTCTGGATCAGGAACGGCTCAA
>DAIOGM010000461.1:0-5982 GCA_036745215.1 Gemmataceae bacterium | reverse complement strand
CGAGGCGGTCAAGGGCAAGCAGCGACGAAGTCAGCGGTCACGGTAAACAGGTACTGTGTGTTTTCATTGCCAACAAGCAGCAGAGAAGTTTCTAAAAGGACTTTTGCAACAACGCGGCATCGAGTTTCGTCGAACCCACGATTTAGTAGAACTCCTCGTTTTGCTCTTGCCTTGCGAGCCGACTCTGGGCAATTTGCGGCGCGGCTTGCGTTTCCTAACGAAATTTGCCGTGGAGTATCGCTATCCTGGTCAGGATGCCCGTTCGCGCCAAGCAACTTCGGCGCTGCGTTGGGCCGAACGTGTCCGCATAGAAATTCGCAAACGGATGAAACTTCGATCTAAGGCGTAAGCTATGCTTCGCATTTCGACAACCACTTTAATCGCATTCGGGTTGGCGTCTCTCACGTCCGCATACCAACCCGGCGACCCCTTCAAACCCGGCAAGCTGCCGCCCGCCGACGTCGCCGCCCTCCAGCAAGGCCTCACGTTGCGCTTCTACAAACCCGGCGACGCGAAGCCGCTCGACGCGCGCCGCGTTCGCCTGGCCGCCCTGCACGTTCCCCATAACGACGCGCCGAGCCCATTCGTGGCGCCGGGACCATTCGCCGCGAAGCTGTCTGGTTACCTCAAGAACCCGCTCAAGGGCGATTACGCCTTCCGCCTCGTCGGGGCCGGTTCCATCGTGTTGAAGATCAACGACAAGATCGTGCTGAAGCATCCCGAAGAGAAAAACAAAGACGTCACGATCGAGCTGGCCAAGAATTACAACAAGCTCGAAATCGATTTTCTCAGTCCGGAAAAAAACGACGCGACATTGCGGCTCTACTGGTCCGGCGAAAAGTTCGGCTTCGAGCCGGTGCCGCCGGAAGTGCTGTTCTCGCGCGGCAATGACAAGGACCTCGTCGAGCAAACGACCCTGCGCGACGGGCGGCAGCTTTTTGCGGAACGGCGTTGCATCCTATGCCATGCGACGCCAGATCGATTCGATCGGATCGGCATGCCGGAGCTGCTGCCCGAATGGGAAAACTCGACTCCGCGGCTCGATGATGCCGGATATCGCTTCAACCACAATTGGCTGGTCAACTGGGTCTTGGATCCGCGTGCCCTGCGCTCCGAAGCGACGATGCCCAAGCTTCTCGGCGGACCGGACGCCGAAAAGCACGCGGCCGACATTGCCGCTTATCTCGTTTCCCTGAAGAAACACGCCGAGCCCAAGCCGCTGGGGAAAAATCCGCAAGCCGGCGACGGCGCGACGCTTTTCGCCCGGCTCGCTTGCAGTGCGTGTCATCGACTCGACGAACCCAGCGCCAAGGACGATTTGAGTCGCCTGTCGCTCTCCCACGTCGGCGCGAAGTTCGCGCCCAACGCGCTGGCCAATTTTCTCAAGGAGCCGCATCGCCGCTACCCTTGGACCCGCATGCCCGATTTCAAGCTTTCCGATGACGAGGCCGGCCACCTCGAAGCATTCTTGCGTGCGAACGCCAAGGGCACGGTTGCGGCGAAACCGAAGGGCGATGCCGTGCGCGGTGAAAAACACTTTAAGGAGGCCCAATGCGCATCGTGCCACACCACGGAACGGTCCGGCGTGCCCGACCCGCACCAGATCAATCTCAAAGCTCCGCTGCCGCAAAAACGCCTCGACGCAGGCTGTCTTGCCGAGAAGGATCGCGCAAAAGCGCCCGATTTCGGCCTGACGGATGCCCAGCGCCGCGCGCTGGCTCACGTCATGAAATCGACCAATCCGTTGACATTGCGCGACACGCCCGCCGAGTTTTCGATGCGTCAGGTGCAAACGCTGCAATGCGCCTCGTGCCATCGCCGCGACGGCGCCATCACGCGCTGGCACGCGGTCCTGGAAGAAGACGGCAAGGAGCCGGAAAAACTGCCGAGCCTGACGTGGGTCGGCGAGAAGCTGCATCCCGAGTGGACCGAAAAGATGCTCGCCGGGATGCACGATCATCGCGCTCGGCCGTGGATCAAGGCCCGCATGCCCGCGTTTCCGGCTCGCGCCAAGTTGCTCGCCATCGGCCTATCGCACGAACACGGTTTCGGCGTCAATGAAGACGAACGTCCCAAGCCCGATGCCAAGCTTGCGTTAATCGGAGAAAAGCTGATCCCGCAGCAGGGAGGCTTCAACTGCAACAATTGCCACGCCATCGGCAAAACGCCGGCGATTCAGCCGTTCGAGGCGCCGGGCATCAATCTCGTGGATGCCGCAAATCGTTTGCGCTATGCGTATTATCAACGCTGGATGCTCGCCCCGGATCGCGTCGATGTCTTCATGCGCATGCCTGTGTTCGCGACCGACGGCAAGACGACGCAAATCCGCGATGTCTTCGACGGCGACGCGCACCGGCAGTTCGACGCCCTTTGGCACTACATTCAAACGTTGCCCGGCAAACACAAATGAAGCGCGCCGTTTACGTTTAGCGCTCGCGTGGCGCCTCGCGAGTGCTAAACGTGAACGGCGATTTCCCGCGCAATCGCCTCAATCAACGTTTCCAAGGCTCCCGGACCAACACACGCAATCGAATCCTGATAGATGCCGTAGCCAAAACTATATGCTGCCGGCAAATAACCCGGCTGCCAATCTCCCGTCAACGTGGCGACGACAATCGGTTGCCCCGGAAATCGCTGCCGCAATGTCATTTGAAATGACTGATACAACTCACCCGGCACGAGCACCCACAGGCCATCGCCGAACCGCCAAAGGTTGACGCGATAAGGAAACACCTTGCCCGGAGGAAGCGACGAGAGCCGCGTGATGCGCCGATTCATTTGCTCGACCATGGCTCTCGCATCGCGCGTTTTCTGCACATCGCCTGCGGCGCGCGCAGCATCTTCTTCGGTTTGCCAGCGTTGATGTTCCACCTTCGTTTCCTCCAGACTCGGCAAATCGTGTCGATACGGCAACGCAACGATCCAATCACGCGTCTGCCAACGTTCCTGTTTCCGCATCGCCTCCGCATCAATCGGCTCGTGCTTCCAGGTGCCGATGGTCGTGCCGGAAACGACCGGCCCCGCGTAGACGAAGCGCGTCCCCGGCGGCGGCAGCGCTTCGAGGGCGCTCAGGGCCGCGTAGCCGAGCTGCCGGCCATTGCGATCGGCGACGCGCCAATCGCCGACAAAGCCCTCGCGCGGGCCCAGATCGCCGGACGCGCCTTGCAGAAAGATGCACGGAGCGCTCGTCGCGCTTTCAACGGTCTCGCGCATTGCGCCGACGTAATCGGGGCTGATCGCGGTGTTATCCCACGCCAGCGTCGTCGGATGGCAGGCGTAGTTGACAATGGTCGCCAGATTCTTGCCGGCCGAATCGGCGACGCGCGCGACCATCACAATGTCGTCCGCGAAGCCAGCCGGGTTGAAGCCGCACACGAATTGTTGGTGGTTCGCGTCGAAGTAGTCGCGATGAGCCGCGAGCGAACAACGGCCGACGCCGTAAATGATCGTGGCGGTTTGAATCGCCTGCTTCGCTTGCAAAGCGAGTTGACCGAGCTTGGTCGCAACGTCGTCGAGATAGGGGCCAATCAATTCGCCGCCCGGGAAATGCGCCCGCGAACGCGACATCCAGCCGGAGCCATGCGTGTGCGAGAGCGCGATGTGCACCTGGCCATGCGTCAGCCCCGTCGTTTGGCTGACCGCGTCGCGCAGGCGATTCATTTCGGCGCTGTCAATGACGCAATGATCGATCGCGATGAGGAGTTGCGCTTCGTTAGCCGGACGCGCCAGCGACGGATCGCGCGGACCGTCGCTGGCGCGTCCGGCTAACCACAGCGCCGTCGCCAGAAGCGGCCGATGCACGCCGGTCGCGCGATCGTGCGTCGCCGCTCCCCACATGCGGTGGTAGATGCCGACCGGCGGCGTGATGTCGCACCGAGCGACTCCGGCCCGACAGCGCGTTTGCGGCGTATCAACGTGCATCATCGTCTCTCCCTCGTGGTGCAGGCGGCTCGCCTGCATGAATGCCCGTCTCCTGTGCAGGCGAGCCGCCCGCACCACGAGAATCGTCGCCGAACAACGGCCCCTTTGGATTCAAGAGCGCCCAACAAACGGCATCGACGGCGAAAATCCCGGCGATCAAAAACAACGCGGCGTCCCAACTGCCGGTGCGTTGCGTCAGCGCCCCCGCGACAAAGTTCACGATCGCGCCGGAAAAGTTGCCGGCCATGTTCATCATGCTGAAGACGACGCCGATCCGCTTGCCTCCCAATTCGATCGCGACGGTATAGCCGCTGACGCCGCCGAAGGACGCGATGAACGCCGCCGCGCCGAACATCCAGACCGCGACGATCGGCGCCGCCACGAACTGGGCGCCGAGCACGAGTCCGCCGGCGGCTGTCATGCCGGCGACGGCGATCCCCTGCCGGCTCAGACGGCGCATGCCGGTGCGGCGAAGCAGCCAATCGGAAAAGAACCCGCCCATGATGCCGCCCGTCATCGCCGCCACGCCGACCAGGCTCGCGTTCACGCCGGCGTCGTATTCGCTGAAGGTAAGCGATTCTTGCAGGAACGCCGGGAACCAATTGATGAAGAAGATCATCGCGCCGGCGCGGAAGAACTGCTGCCCGCACAAAAGCCAGAGAGGCACACTTTTCGCCAGCCGAATCCAGTCGCTCCAAACCATCGGCGCCGCCGCTTCCTTGGTCGTGTGCCGTTCGGGAATCAAGAGGAAATAAGCGCCGGCCCAGATTACTCCTGCGACGCCGTAAAGGACGTAGGTCCACTGCCAGTCCAATCCCCTATACGTCACCAGACGCACCGTCAATACGCTTGCGGCGGCCAGGCCCAGCATCGTGGAGCTGCCCAAAAGGCCGGACGCCATCGCCTTTTCCGTGTCGTCAAACCACGCCCCAATCGACTTGGCCGCGCATGGAAAAACACCCGCCAGCGCCAGGCCCATGGCGAACCAGAGCCAAAGCATGATTTCGAAGTTGGGACACCAGCCGAGTAGTCCGGTCAGAATCGACCAAACGATGGCCAGCGCCGCCAATACGTTTCGTCCGCCGAAACGATCGGCCAGCCAGCCCGCCGGGACCTGCATCATCGCATAGCCGACGAGCAGGGCGGAGCCGAGCGCTCCGAAGTCTTCCGTGTTGATGCCGACGTCGTTGCAAATCGGCCTCTTGACCGCATTGAGGCCGGTGCGCTGCACGTAGGCGATGATGGCGATGGCGCACAGGAATGCCAGGACCGTATAGCGCATGAATGCCCACTAGAAAAGAACCACGGGGAACACGGGGAGCACGGGGAAAACCTGACAGAATTCAAGGTGTTTCGATGGCTTCGCATACCAACTACCAGAATTACGTCTCGCTCACTATTTTCTTCCCCCGTGTCCCCCGTGTTCCCCGTGGTTCGTTTCGGAAAGTGCCTTTTGCAGCCGCGCGAACAATCGATCCACCTCTGCCGCCGTCTCCGGATCGAGTTCCCAGGCGTTCGGCGTGCGTCGCCGCGCCGATGGAAAGACGCCGCGCTTGACGAGCAAGTCTTTTTCAACGGCGAGGAACCCGTCGAGCCCCGCCTGCAGTTGCAGAGCGACGATGGCGCAAATCGGATAGTAGACGCGATAAGCCGTTTCGTCGTCGCCTCGCTCAAGAGCATTCCACAAAGCGACAATTCCGTCGAGCAACTCCATTCCCGGCATGGTCCCTGCGATGCCGCGGTGAAAACTATCGACCAGCAAGATGCCCCCGCTGCCTTCGAAGATGCGCGCCTTGCCGCCGGTCGCGTCTCTTAACGCGGAGAGGTTCGGCCCGATCGGCGACGCTTCCGGCTTGAAGACGATTTTCTCCGGGCCATATCGCTCGAGCAACTTCACGTAAACGTCCAGCGGAATCGCCTTGCCGACGTAGCCCGATGCGTCCTGCACGATGACGGTGAGCGAAATCGCGTCGGCGATGGCGCAATAGTAATCGACGACATGCGATGTCACGCACCCCGTCGTCACCGGCGGCACGGCCACCACCGCGTCGCAACCGGCTT
>DAIOGM010000460.1:5458-6033 GCA_036745215.1 Gemmataceae bacterium | reverse complement strand
GGCACCACCGCACCCGCCGACACCAGCCGCGCCGCCAGTTGCTCGCGGCGCGGCGCTGACGCCGGTCGCGCCGCCGGCAAAGGTCGTGTTCTCTTGCGGCCACGAGCGCAGTAACTGCCCGTGCGGCGAGTGCCGCGCGGCGAACCGGAAGCAAAAGGCGGCCGCCCGCCAAGCCAAGCTGCAAGCCAAAGTCGCATCCAAGACCAACGACGGCCGCCTGCCGACGGCGCGAACATCGACATCGCCTACAACGGGGCAATCAAGGCTTGGCACGGCACACTCACCATCGACGGCAAGGTGTTCGAAGGCTCGGCATCCGGTGTTTTCAAGCTGCTCTGCGCCCTGGACCGCGACTTCCGCGCGAGCTTGGCGCCCGCGCCAGCGAAGGAGGAGATTGCGAACGATTGAGAGGAAACAAAAACCGGTCGGGCTTCCCAGCCAAGAGCCGCCCGACCAATTCATCAAAAAGGGACATGAACATGATACCGGAAAAAACGAAGAAGTCCGAAATCGTCGCGATCACGCCGCCGGACCAGTTTCCGGACCGTGTGCCGAGCCTGTTCTGCGCCGGACAG
>DAIOGM010000460.1:0-5448 GCA_036745215.1 Gemmataceae bacterium | reverse complement strand
GAAATCGTCGCGCGCGACTTGGCGGCGATTTGCTCGCGGTGGCTAACAATCCGATCGTGCGGCGGTCCCGACGCATGTGACACCGCTCTTCTTCATGGCTCGGATCGCCGCTGCAAGTCGGATTCCTGGTGTCGGCCATGAAGCGATTGAGCTGCCGAAATGTGTGTTGCGAAGTTTGCGCGCGACGGCAGAGGCCTGCGGGAACGTCGAACTGTAAACGCGGCAACACGCAAACCAAATTGGGCTGACGATTTCGCCCATCGCATCGCCCAACATTGAAGCAGCATGAGAAGCAAAACCGAGTGACGCGTGTCCTTAATACAATCCATTCCTGACGACCGCCTTGACTTGGACGAAGTGGCACGCCACTACGGCACCAAGCCGATGACGCCGCGCGATATAGCCGAGCGCGAAGGGTGTCGCGTCCAGAAGGTCCTCAAATGGATATCCAACGGCGAACTGTTGGCAGACGACGTGTCTGCCGATCTATCCCAAAAGCCGCGGTGGAAGATTCAACCTGTTTATTACGCGGAGTTCCACCAACGTCGACGCGAGGCACGTCGGCGTCAAGTTCAAGGCGCCAAGCCGACGCCTCGCCGCCAGCCGAAAAAGAAACTAAGCCTGATTGACCCGAAGACTGGAAAGATTCGCGCCGACCTCCAAAATGTCGGCGCATTCTGCAATGGCGGCGAAGCGGGCCAATGACGGGCCAGGCGGCAACGAGTTTCATCACTTCATGCACTGGCCAATTCTTCCTCGCCGGCGATCTTGAGACGCGGTTTTGCGTCTGTTTTCGGCGGCTTTTCGAAAAGCCATTTGCGAACCGTATCCGTTGCTGCTCGCAATCGTTCGTCGCTGATGCCTTCGCGGTAGGCCGACGCCATGCTGCCGTCATCGTGACCCATTACCGCGTCGACGGCGACCTGGTCGCGGCATTCGCCGGCGACCGTTTCGAACGTGTGCCGCAATGCGTAAAAATTTCGTCTCCCATCGATAGCAAGTCGATCGAGCAGTTTGGCCGTTTCGTTGGTGAGAGGCCGGGCCTTGAGGTCGGCTGTCCAGCCGTTTCCGCGGAACGTCAAGAACACCAGATCTTCGTCGGCCCGATCCTTGGGCCGCGGCCGCTGGTCGATCGCCTCGCGCAGCGCGACGATCGTTTCCGGCCATAGCGGACAGCGCCGCATGATGCCCGTCTTCGGTCGCGGATAGTTGAGCCAGCCGGATTCAAGATCGATCGCATTCATGGGCAGCCGGCCGACATCCGAGTTACCGAGGCCTGCGTTGACGCCGAGCAAGATCATCGCTTTGAGTGGCTGTGCTGCAGCGTCGATCATCTTCCTGAGCTCGTCGGCTTCGAACATCTTCTTTCCCTGTTTGGCTCGGTTCAGCCGCATGACTTTTTTGGATGGCCGTTTGAAGCCGTCGCCGAATTTGATCGGCGCGGCGATCAGTCCCTCATTCCAGGCAAAATTGAACACGACCCGGGCACGGTTGATCTCGGCGCCCAGGCGAACCGGACCCCACGCCTTGGCCCACTTGGCGGCAAGCTGCTCAAAGTCCTCGCGGCGGATGTCGGTTAACAATCGATCCTTGCCGAATTGCTCAAGAAGCTGATCGCAGACTTCCGAATAGGAATTCCACGTGTAGGGCGACAGGTCGCCGCGATCGCGGCGAAGGCCTTTCGTCGTCAAGAACTTCGTTGCCAGGTCCTCAAGCGTCGGCACGTCATGATCGATTTTCAATCGCGCGCGCGGCACGCGGCCGGCGAGCAGATCATCCTTTTCATCGAGCCAGCGCTCCAGTGCCTTCTGATCGTCGGACCAGACGCCAAAGAAGTGGATTTTGCCGCGGACCTTTTTTGCCCATTGCCCGTTGTTGTGAGCGAATAGCGGGAAATCCTTGTGCGGCTTATCGGGTTTGCGGGGTTTCCGTGTGCGCGTTCGCGCGGTAGAATTGACCTTCGTCATGGTGAACTCTCCCTTAGCAAGGTGTGTCACCGTGACACCCGGCTGTCAGCGACCAACTGGCAGCCATTTTCTTTGATCCCATGGATCGGGTGTCGTATCGGGTGTCGTTAGGATAGGAAAGAAAAAGTGAACGTCAAGGAAAGACGGTAAAAAGCGGTGTCGGAGAGGTGACCGAGCGGCCGAAGGTGCAGCACTGGAAATGCTGTGTGGGGGAAACTCCACCGCGGGTTCGAATCCCGCCCTCTCCGCTTGTTGTTGAATGATCGCACAGGACCACGATGACTTCGTGTACAATTCGGTCTGCACAAACTTCATGTTGAGTCGAATGCAATTCTCTTGACGTCGCACGACGGCGGGCTCGCCACATCTTTCCGTCTCGTTTTCAGTTTTGTTCATTTGTTCAGTTAAATTATTCCAACAGAATTTTTTGCTTGCAATTTGACATTGCGCAATGATAATCATGCATTAACTGAATAGAGCGCTAATTTTCGATGATACTGATTTGTTCACAACAATAAGCATATTAATGCAATTGTCTACTTGAATGAACAAAACAATGCAATCCGTGGCACCACTGCGTGTGGGAGGTTGCCCGAATGCGAATCCTCATCGTTACTTGCTATTCCCTACCTCACATTGGCGGCATTCAAACGCTGGTCGATCAAGAAGTGCGAGCGCTGGCGTCGAGTGGGCACACCGTAAACCTGGTGACGAGCGATGCAAAAACCTTGGCGTCGGGTCCAGAGTATCCGCACAACGTCCGCACGCATCGGGTTGGCGCTTTCCATTTCCTCGAATCGATGTTCAACATCTATTATCCAATTTTCTCTCCTAGCCTGATTTGGGTTTTGTGGAAAGAAGCTGCGAAGTCCGACGCGGTTCATGTGCATGGCGTGGTTTTTCTCAGTTCGATCATCGGCGCGATTGTCGCCTGGTTGCGCGGCAAGCCGATCATTTTGACCGAACATGCCGGACGATATAACTCGTCAAACAAATTCGCGTCGGCCCTTGCTTACACCCTGGAGGCGACCATCGGCCGCGTCACCACGCGCCTGGCAACTCGGCTCGTGGCATATAGTCCGGCCATCATTGCGTTCTTGGAGCGATTGGCCAACGACAATCGCAAATCGTTGCTTTTGCCGAGGCCCGTTGATGGGACCTTGTTCGCTCTCGCAACGGCGAGTCAAAAGGCTGCCGCTCTGGAGCGGCTGGGGTTGGCCAATGGCAAACGCAAAGTCCTTTTTGTCGGCAGGCTCATGCCCGACAAGGGTGAGCAATTCCTGCCGTCATTGTGCAATGAGCATTATGACCTGCTTGTGTGCAGTGCGGACAACCACGGTGTCGCGTCCAAGGCCTGGCTGCGCAATGTGTTCTATTTTCCGCCTCGGCCGCAACCCGAACTGGTGTCTCTCTATCATGCAGCGGATGTGTTGATCCTTCCTACCTGCCGCGAGGGCGGATTGCCGCTTGTCGCCGTCGAGGCGTTGGCGTGTGGCTTGAAAGTCGTGATGACCGATTATCTCGGTTCCGAACACTACCTCGGTGTTCCAAATCTTTATTTCTGTGCACGGACAACATTGGCAATTCGAAAAACGTTGCAAGATGCTCTCGAATCCATCGGTCCATGTGTTGAAGACAGGAAATGCATGGATTGCGAAAAACTGTGGGTGTCGCTCGAGGAGTGGATCGGCAGTTTATATCGCCCGTTTTCTTCAAGCGAGACACCGGTGGACGACGCAATCGGCTTGCCTGGGTACTCGGCCCCATGGTGGGATGCATTGCCATCGATTCGCCAGCCGTCGTGTCAACTCTCCGTCGTCATCCCAGCGTATCGCGAAGCGGAGAATCTCCCGGTGCTCGTGCCTCGCCTGGCGAACTGCCTGGCGAAGGCGGGAATTGAGGCTGAAATCCTCATCGTTGACGACATGAGCCAGGATGGAACCGAGATGGTTTGCAAGGAGCTTGCCGCGGATTATCCCGTCCGCTTGATTGTGCGCACGCATGAACGCGGACTCGCCAGCGCGGTTTTACGCGGGATCCGCGAGGCGCGCGGCGACGTTCTGGTTGTCATGGACGCCGATCTTTCGCACCCGCCCGAAAAAGTGCCGGAGCTTTACGACGCCATCCAAGACGATGACGCGGAATTCGTCATCGGCAGCCGTTATGTGAGCGGCGGCGCCACGGACGAAAACTGGGGCTTGTTTCGTTGGCTCAACTCGAAGATCGCAACGTGGCTCGCCTGGCCATTGACCAGCGTCGTCCGCGATCCGATGGCAGGGTTTTTCGCATTGCGTCGATCCACCTACGAACTCGCGGCCGATCAGCTCGATCCCGTCGGGTACAAGATTGGGCTTGAATTGATGGTCAAGTGCGAGTGTCCGAGAATCAAGGAAGTGCCAATTCACTTCCGAGATCGAGCGCTCGGGACGAGTAAGCTGAATTTCAAGGAGCAAGTGAATTACTTGCGCCATCTGCGAAGGCTATACGCCTACCGGTTGGGAGTACTGGCGCAGCCGATCCAGTTCTTGTTCGTCGGCACAACCGGCATGGTCGTGGATCTGCTCCTTTTCGCCGCATTTCTGTTTGTGATGCCGGCCGCGCTCGCGCGCGCGCTTGCCATCGGTTTCGCGATGACGTGGAACTTTTGCCTGAACCGCGAGCTTACGTTTGAGAAATCCCGCGGCCGTCCGGTCGCGCTGCAATATTTGTTGTTCTGCTCGAGCTGCCTTGCGGGCGCGTTGATCAACTGGTCGATTTCCGTCTATTTGAACACGAATCTGGAGTTCTTCATCGACCGCCCCATGTTGTCCGGGTTTGTCGGTGTCGTTTCCGGCACGGCGATCAACTTTTTCCTCAGTAAGTACGTCGTGTTTTCGCAGGATGCGGGCAATGCAGGGAAGCGGCCAAAGAAAGACGCCAATCCATCGATGGAAGTCGAAGTCAACCGGAACGATCCGGTGCTGCACGTGTAATATCGTTGCCGTGACACGTTTGATTTCTGGACAGGGAGCGCTTGGGCGATGCGATTTCTTCGTTCGACACCTGTTTGTTGCATGTTTATCGTCTCGATCTCCCTTGCATACTTCTGGAGTTGCGTCTTCGATCCGTCCAGTATTATCTACGCGGACGAATCGGACCTATTGTCCATGCACTATCCGTGGAGGCATTTCGCAGTTAGTCAATTCAACCGTACCGGAACATTGCCGCTTTGGTGTCCGTCGTGCTTCTCTGGTCAACCGTTTCACGCGGATTTCCAGACAACGCTGTATTATCCGCCTCACTTTCTTTTCCTGGTGTTTGACCCGGACTGGCTTGCCGCATTGCTGGGCATTTCCATCTGGTTGCATGTGTTGATTGCAGGCCTGGCGATGTTTGCATACGCGCGCCGTCATGCGCTATCCCACCCCGCTGCCCTGGTGGCGGCCGTCGGCTTCATGTTCGCCGGAAAATGGCTGCTTCATCTCGTGCGGGCCGGTCATTA
>DAIOGM010000459.1:0-6038 GCA_036745215.1 Gemmataceae bacterium | reverse complement strand
TGTCGGCATGGAGCTTCAGCCCGACCGATCTGCCGCTGTGGCCGCCGGCAAAGAGGAAGTCGCCGCCCTTGCGCGGGGCCATGATCGCCATGGAAAACGCCGTGGCGAGCGGTTCGGACCAATAGGGGCGGCCCGTGTCGGGGTTCAGGCTGTTGATGCTCTTGCCGTGAAAAATGAGCAATTGCGTGACGCCGCCGGCCTCGATGAGCGTCGGCGGGCTGTAGCCGATTTCCGGCGTGTCGAGCGATTTCCACACTTCCTTGCCGGTCTCTTTCTCCAGCGCCACGACCGCGCTGTCCTTGCCGCCGGCGACGCAGATAAGCAGATTCTTGTAGATCAGCGGATGACCGGCGTAGCCCCACAGCGGCAGCGGCGCGTTGTAAGTCTTCGGCAGGTTCTTCGACCAGTTCACGCTTCCCTTCGCGGCGTCGAAGCAGAACAGATCGCCCATCGCGCCGAGGGCAAACACTTTGCCGTTATCCACCGTCGGCGTGCAGCGCGGGCCGGCGGGATAGCTGATCGCGTAGCTGCAATCGTATTCGTGCTTCCAAATCTCATTGCCGGTTTTCGCGTCGAGACAGAGCACGCGTTCCTTGCCCTGGAGGTCGTTGCGCTTGGTCGGCGCCGGCTTTTCGTCGCCCGCCGAATTCACATAATCGGTGACATAGACCTTGCCCTGCGCGATCGCGGGACCGGCAAATCCGCCGCTGAGCGGTTTTCGCCACAGGAAGGTTAGCCCGCCGGCTGGAAACTTCTCGAGAATCCCGGTTTCGGCCCAAACGTCATCGCGATTCGGGCCCATCCATTGGGGCCAGTCCGCGGCCGACGCGGAGGTAGTCGTGAGAATGATTGCGAGGAGGGATAGACTGCGTGTCATAGATTCCTTGCCGTACTCGGCGGGTTAACGTTCTGTGGCGACTGGCCTTCGGCTACTTGGTCGGCGGCACGCTTTGCACAAAAACACCGTATTGAACCACGGGGGGCACGGGGGACACGGGGGAATCGCACCCAGGTAGTCACAGAAATCGAAGGCACAGCCTCGATTAGAAATTTTGTTGGCTTTTCCCCGTGACCCCCGTGTTCCCCGTGGTTCACCTCGTCCGTTTGTTTTTGTGCAAAGCCCAACTTTCAATTTCATTCCTTGAGCGACAAACTACACGCACGCAGCAGCGTCTCCTGCACGTTGAGGTCGTGCTCAGCGGAGAAATCGCTCGCCTTTTCACCGCGAATGATGCGTGCCATGTCGGTGGCGTCATCGACGTAGCGCGTGTAACGTGGAAACCGAACGTCCTGATAGCCGCGCTTGTAATTGCCGCGGTCGCGTGACAGTGCGACGCGCGCGGCGGGATTGTCGAGCGGTTGGATATGAAACGTGCCTTCCGAGCCGCAGACGACGAGGTGCCGACGCAAGCCTCCCTCGATCTCCATCGCCGTGGAACGGAGCGTTGCGGACGCGCGCGGATAACTGAGGACGCAGAGCATGTTGTCCATCAGCTTGTCGTCCAGTCGCGAAGAATGCTGAGCAAATGCCGCGACTTCGCGGGGCCTGCCCAGGACGCCGATGACGAGATCGAGAATGTGGCAACCCAGCTCGAACATCATGCCGCCGCGAAAGTCGGCGAGCCGCCGCCGTTCGTCTGCCGGCACGACCTTGCTCATCACCGCGTGAACCTCAAAGACTTCGCCGAGCCAGCCTTGCCGAAGAAACTCGCGCAGCATCACGATCGCGGGGTTGTAGCGATACATGTAGCCCATCTGCACCAGGAGTTTCTGCTTGCCGGCGGCGGTCAACAGGCGTCGGAACTGCGGCAACGATTCGCCGGCCGGCTTGTCGATATGAACATGCTTCCCCGCCGCGACGCACGTTTCGGCGCTGCGCAAGAGATCGCCGACGCGCGTCTCCACGAGCACCGCTTGCAGGCCGGGCGTGTTGAGCAGTCGATCCTGCGTCAGCCAGGGCAGGTCGCGAAAAGCAGCTTGCGCTTCGGCGTTTTTGCGCAACGCCGCATCGGGCTCGACGATGCCGACGACCTCGTAGTCCGCGGACTGCCGATAGACAGCGAGCTTGCTCGCGTGCGCATGGCCGACGCCAATCTGACCGATCTTGATCCGATTTCGGGCCGGCTGGGCGGCCATCGCCAAACCGGGCGCCATGGCGCTGGCGCCGACCATTTTGAGGAACGTCCGTCGGGGTCGTTGGAACATGGTGCGTCCGCCTATCAAAGGGGGGAATTGACTCTAGCGTGTTGCTTTGATTGTACGAGAGCCCGATGCGTTGGTCGGAAATCCTAATTCATAACGAGTTTTTGGTAGGGGTACAGTTTGGCGTAGAATGAAACCGGCTCAATGTGGGCCGGTTTTTTTTGGAGAGAGCCCGTGGGAAGACGCAAAGACAAGCCACGGCACGACGGAAGCGACAAGTACAAACACAGTCGCATTCCGGCCGACACCTCGCAGCAAGCGCCGAACAATTCCTATTCACCGAAGCTCTTTTACGAGGACACGCCATTTACATGCGTGGACTGCGGCAAGGAAGAAATTTGGACGGCTAAGCAGCAGAAATGGTGGCACGAGGTCGCTAAGGGCGAAATCTATTCACGCGCGATTCGCTGCCGCGGATGCAGGCAAGCGCTGCGAAGGGCGAAAAACCGCGAACAGACATAACTTATTTCAAACTGTACCACTACCGAGTTTTTGGTAGTGGGTCAGTTTGAATGTTAGTTTTCCGTAAGACGGACAATTTCTTCTAGACTCCAAACGTGATCGGTCACATGGGCTTTCAGCGCGGGCGGCATCCGCAACGTCTGGTGACGCCGGACGAAGTTATAGTACATGAAGTGAAGACTGGCCGCGTGACAGAGGTTTTCCAGTTTCTTTGAAAACCCATTTGTCAGTCGCGTGAATCGCCTCATCGACATCCTCATCGTCAAATTTTGGCGCTCGATGTAGCTCGTCGAAATCTCGGATGTAGCCGGATCGCCGCTGATGACGTTCTTGGTCGTCCCACAACATTCGCCTGGGCTGTAGCGCGTCTCTGGCGATTTCTGATCGCCGAGATTAGCGTAGTGTTTGATGAGTTGAGCGAAGTCCACCGCGCCACCGAATCCGGCTTCCATCGCTTCGAGATACATCCGGTGTCCGTCCGTCGTGATTTGAACGCGATTGGCCAACCGGCTCGCCACGGACTCAACGAAGGACGTGGCGTCACACGCGGTCCGATTTCCGTGAAGCCAGTGAGGAATCAATTTCGTGTCGGCGTCAATCGCGACAAACGTCCAAACGTCGCCGATCCCGAACACGCCTTGTTTCTCGACCGGGACGTTCTTCGCCTTCGCGTAACAGTAACACCAGATTTCGTCTATTTGTAAGGCGCGACACGTGAGGTTTCTCATCACCTTGTCTTGATACTCGGAACACGCCTGGCCCACTTCGGCGAGTAACTTGACGATGGTGTTCTTGGCGACGCCGGTCATACGGACAGTGGAACGGATCGAACAACCTTCGACCAGAGCCGAGATAACCGCGACGCGCTTCTCGATAGGTAGTTTGTTCATAATGATATTATGCTTAAGCGGTCAAGGATAGTCAATAGGTTGGAGTGAGTTTTTCGGGTATAACAAACGCGCTGGCGCAGAATTTGCGCGCAATCGGGATTGCCGCCCGACACGGCCCGAAAACGCGACCTATGTTTGTGGTAAAAGGTGGGGGCGTCCATTCCCCCGGTTGACGGAATCGCTTACCAGTGGGATCGGCCTAGCGAATTCAAATAATGTCTAACACTGACCCGACGGCGCGGCTTCCTGAACGCGGTGACGAGCGCGATGCCCGACCCATACGGGAATTGAGTTTTCATGGCGAAAACCCTTTCATGAAAAAGCGGAGCGCGGCAGAGGAACCAATCGTCGGCCGCACCCGCGAACTAGTGACAAGGGCGAACGGCCTCGGAGTGTGCAACCACTCCGAGGTTTTTGCTTTTAGCTCTTTCTCTTTTTCTTCGGCGGCGATTCCTCGATCACGCCAGCTTCGACCAGTGTCAAGCGGATGGTGTCCACGTCGGCCTTGGCGAAGTTCCAATGAGCACGTTTACTCGGCAATCGTTTCGCCGGGATCACACCCATTTTCGCCAACCGTCGCAAGACCCTGTCCGGGACACCGATGATTTCTGACAGCTCACCGGAACGCATGGCACATCCTCCAAGGGCGACCATCAAACCCCGACCTGCAAGCCTACACTATTCTGCCGGACGGGATCAAATCGCCATGATGGGCAACGAAACCGAATCGGCATTTTCGCGGACGCGCAAGTAAAGTGGAAAAAACGCGTTTGTCAAATCGGTTGGTTGTTTATTTTTCCTCGGTTGTGGCGGATATTGCTTTTGGACACGGAAATTACGTAGTGAATCGCTTGTTTTCGAGGTCAAGAAAAAGTCGAAAAAAAGTGATTTTTGCGCAAGAATCGGACCGCGAATGCACGCGATTAGCGCATAAAAGAAGCCAGCGAGAGCGCTGGCTAACGTGGTTCGGTGTGTTGTCTAAATTGACGAGCAATTGACGTTCTGAGCATTTCTCATTATCCGATTTTCCATTTTCATCGGGTTTTTATGTGTCGCGCGCGCTACACTTCTGCATCATTGCGCAAAAATTGTATCATTGCGTGGCTATCGGACGCACGACACTATGCAATCATTTGTTCTTCCACCGCGCCGCCGCCGCTTTCTTGGCAATCTCCTTCCGCTTCTTGGCAGACAGCGCCTTGGCCCGCGCCTTTCCGCCTTTCATTCCACCTAGTCGACCCAGCTCGACCGCCGCCGCGTTCTTGACCGGTGGAGTTTCCCTGGGCGCTTCGCCGGTGATTTGGGCGATGATGTTCTTCGCCATCTGGTTCACGTCGCGCGATTTGGTGGATTTTTTCGCCATGCTCACATTATGCTTGAGCGGTCATGGTGAAACAAGTGGTTTCTGGCGGATAAAATCAAACTGACCCACTACCGAGTTTTTCGGGCGTTTGACAAAAGGCGTGCGATCGGTTAGCGTCATACATCGAGTGTTTGCGAAGACCATTGTTCTTGTTGAGGGCGCCTCATGTACGCTTTGATTCGTTGCATCCTACTGATGATCGCGTTCTTGGTCCTCTCCGCCTCCGAGGCGCGAGCGATCATCAAGGCGACGTCGCCGCTACAACTCTTCGTGCGCGACGCCACAATGATCGTACAGGTTCGCGTCACGAAGTTTGCCCCCGAAAACAACCGGCTGGTGTTCGAGGTGCAGCAGGACATCAAGGGCAAAATGGAAGACAAGAGCATGCCGACGGTCTGGAAGATCGTACCGGATTCGAAGTGGGAAGGCATTCGCGCTCTGCCCCGGGTCCTCAAAAGCTTCGGTCCCGATCAGGAGGCCATCCTGTTCATCAACGATGCCGGCGGCTTCTGGCATAACAAGGGCGCGACGCGAAAATACCCCATCGCCTTCGGATTCACCAACGGCTCGTGGTTCTGCCTGGAAAGCACGAAGCTGGACGACGGCAAACTTCTGTGGAGACTCGCGCAAGGCGAGCCGTACCTGCGCACCACCTTCAAGGGGACAACTGCCGAGTTGAACAAAGTGTTGGTCGATCACCTCGCCGGCAAGGGCAAGCTGCCCGATCCGGTCAAGGCGGAACCGGGCTTCGGCCCCGAGTATCAAGCGAAAAAATGAACCAAGGGATGGGACCTCAGACACGGCCCATCACGTGAAGAACTTCCCTTAACATGGTCACATCTTCCCGCGTTGCGATCACGAAGATTCGGGCCGGCGAATGCGCCGTGGCGATGTCGGCGTCCGGCCGGCATGCGGCGTTGGCCTGCGCATCCAGTTCCAATCCCAGGCATTGCAGGCCGCCGGCGATCGCCTGCCGCACCTCGGCCGCGTTCTCGCCGACGCCGGCGGTGAACACGAGCGCATCGATGCCGCCCATCGTCGCGGTGAATGCGCCGATTGTTTGGCGAACCCGGCGCGCGTAGATGCCCAGGGCCAAACGCGCTTGCTCATGGCCGTTCTTC
>DAIOGM010000458.1:0-6039 GCA_036745215.1 Gemmataceae bacterium | reverse complement strand
CGGCCGCAAGGATGCGGCCAAAATTGAAGCCGAACCCCTGACCGGTGGCGCGGATCGCCGTCGGGAACAGTTCCGGAAGATAAAGCGGCAGCCAACCATAAAAGGATGCGGTGATGCCGCCGGTCAAGAAAGCGAGGATGATGAAGCGTGTGTCGAACACCTCGGTCGTTCTGAAGAACAGCTGAATGATGCCAAACGAGGCGAGGCACAAAAGGAAATACGTGATGCGCCGCCCCAGCCAGCCGCCGAGCAAAGCCGCGATGATGGTGCCGATGATGGCGCCGAGCGAGGCGGCGACTTGCGTCTGTGCCGGCGCCGTGGCGACGGTGTCGGCAAGCGTTCCCGACCAGGCCGGCGCCTGCTGGATGGTTCCCCAGGTGCCCAAGAGAGCGACGCCGCTCAGCGTGGCGGCGAGCAACATGCGTTTGAGCATCGGCTTCCAATCGCTCGCTCCGACCTGGCCGCTAGCCATGGCCCGCTTCAAATACGACAGCACGGGGTACGTGTAGCCCCAGGTGACGATGACGAAACAAATGATCGAACCGACGATACGAAATGTCAAGATTTCCCGGTCGTGATCGTCGCCGAAATATTCCTTCCATTGAATTGCCCACAGCGCGATGATGCCGCACGCCGCACACGCGCCAACGAGCACGGTCAACAAATCTTGTGTTGCCCAGTGCGAGGTTGCGCCCTTACCGCGTTCGCGTTCCCATTTCTCGGACTCGGGCACAAAAATCCGGATGAAGAACGTCAACAGGGCCGGGACGGCGCCGAGCATCATGAGAAATCGCCAGCCCTGGTTCTGATCGTTGATCAGATGATCGACCCACGCCTCGGAGAGGCCGAGCGCCAGCAGATCGCGAACATAATGGATGTTCTGCTGAATGCCGCCGCCGACGAGGGCGATGATCAAATAGCCGACGTTCGCCGCCGCGCCGATGAGGCCGGCCAAAAAGGCGCGCGAACGATCGGGCCAGATCTCGTTGATGAGCGCAACGCCAAGCGACCATTCGCCGCCCATGCCGAGCGCGGCGATGAAGCGGAGAATGCCGATCTGCCAGGCGCCGCGAATGAGCAGGCCGCCGATCTCGAAGTCGCTCGCGAATCCGCACAGGCCGCTCACCAGCGCATAGGTGAGAACACTGAGCATCATCGATCGCACTCGGCCAATGCGATCGCCGAGCCAGCCGAACAGGACGCCGCCGGTCGCCGCGCCGACGAGGAAGAAGCTGGTCATGATGCCCATCCACAGCGTGCGCTGTTCGGAGCCGACGAGTTCGTCTAGGGCTGATTTTTGCACGAGCGGGAAGAGGCCCATTTCCAGGCCGTCGAAGAGCCAACCGAGGAGGGCCGCGGTGAGGGCCATCCATTTGCCGAAGTTGGAGGTGCGCGGGGTCGGGTCGTTCATCACGACAGGATAAGGGATTGGAATTGAAGGTCAATCGAATTAGCCGCACGCCGTTTACGTTTAGCGCTCGCGCGGCGCCACGCGAACGCGAAGCCGCAAGCGGCGATTCATAGCAGCGTCACCTTGTCCCGATTCTTCGTCAACCGCTTCGACGCATTTCGCGTATCGAGCGTGTGCGCCACTTTTTCCACGACGCGATCGTAATCCACCGCCTGATGATCCGTCGCGATGATGCACATCGAACAACTTTCGAGCATCTCGTCCGTCAACGCCACGCATTCGAGCGAGACGCCGTGCTCGTCGAAGTTCGGCACGTACGGATCGTGATAGACGACGTCCGCGCCATCCTCTTGCAAGAGCTTGATGATCTCGATCGCCGGCGACTCGCGCCAGTCGCCCAGGTCGCGCTTGTAGGAGACGCCGAGCATGAGAATCTTCGACTTCGATGGCGACACACCCAGCATGTTCAGCACGCGATGTGCTTTCTCGCGGACGAACTCCGGCATGCGGCGATTGATCTCGCCCGCCAAGGCGATGAAACGCGTGTTGAAGTTGTACTCGCGCGCCTTCCACTCCAGATAATGCGGATCGAGCGGAATGCAATGCCCGCCGACGCCCGGTCCCGGATAAAACGGCATGATCCCGAACGGCTTCGTGAACGCTGCGTCGAGCACTTCCCAAACGTTCAGGTTCATCTTGTCGCAAAGAAGCGCCAGCTCATTGACAAGCGCGATGTTGACGGCGCGGAACGTGTTCTCAAAAACCTTGACCATCTCCGCCGCGTTGGCGCTCGAAACGGGCACGACCTTCTCAATCGTCTGCGAATAGAACGAGACCGCCACCGTCTGCGAGTTCGGCCCGATGCCGCCGACGACTTTCGACGTGTTCTTCGTCGTGTAGCGCGAGTTGCCTGGATCGACGCGCTCCGGCGAATGCGACAGGAAGAAATCGATCTCGACCTTCAAACCCGATGCTTCCAGGATCGGCAGCATGATCTCTTCCGTTGTGCCGGGATACGTCGTCGATTCGAGGCTGATGAGCTGGCCGGGCCGCAGATACTTGGCCAGTTCGCGCGTCACGGATTCGACGAACTGGAGATCGGGATTGAGATTCTTCGTGAGCGGCGTCGGCACGCAAATGACGATGACGTCCATCTGCGGCACTTCATGGAAATCGCAGACCGCGCGCAACAAACCCTTTTGCACCAGTTCGCGCATCTCCTCGTCCTTGACATCGGGTATGTAGTTCTCGCCGCGATTAATCGTGGCGGCGCGAGCGGGATTCTGTTCGATGCCGACGACCTTGAAGCCGACTTTGCCCTTTTCGACCGCGAACGGCAAGCCGACGTAGCCCATGCCGACGACGCCGACGGTTGCGGTATGAGATTCGATCTTGTGCAAAAGATCGGCGATGCGTTTCTGTACTTCGGCTTCGGAGTGCTCGGCGACGATGCGAAGATGCGGTCCGCCGCCGTGGTATTTCGGGCCGACGGGATGGCGCGTTGTCAAGGTGCTGGTGCGTCGTTGCGAAGGCTGCGACATCGACGGTCTCCTTCCATGGAATTTGGGCCCGGCGATCCCTTGCCAGGCATCCCATGTATACAAGATTTCCCGGTTTTTCCTCAAGAGCAAATCGGTGAAAGCGTGCCGTATCAGAAAAAATCGGCAAAGAATGATGGAAATTCAAGCTTGCGGGTTCAAACCGGCGTCAATTCGTAACACCCGTCAATCCCAGCCAGATGGCCTCGATAACGCGGCAGGGCCCGTTCGTCGAACGTCAAGTCGATCAGGAATCGCCGATGTTCCGCCGCCAGGTGCGGATGTTCGATGGCCGCGAATCGATGGGCGAGAATCTTCAGTTCGTGAATCGATATGGCCGCGCCGAGAAAACGACACCGGAAGCCGCTTTCTTCCGCCAGCGTCACAAACTCCGCCGGCTCATAGACGCGGGCGATGGGACAATTCTCGCCGTCCGTGCTCTTGGTAAACGCCGAACGCAAATCGAGGTTTGCGTCACGCATCTCCAGTATTTGCCGCACATAGGCGACATATAAATGGACCCACAAGCTGTCGTAATGGTAGACCATGATTCGGCATTTCCCGGTCGGCCGAATCACGCGGCGAAACTCACGCAACACCGCGGCCGGATCTTGAGCGTGATGCACGACGCCGGACGAATGAATGTAATCGACTGCGCCGTCTTCCAGCGGCACGCGATTGTCGTGCTCGGAAATCTTGACGAATTCCGCGTTGATGCCATGCACCGATAAGCGCCGTTTTGCCTCATCGAGCGAACGATTGGCGATGTCCGCGCCGATGAGGCGCGCGGGCTTGGAGAAATGTCCGAAGCCGACGAGGTCGTTGCCGGGGCCGCAGCCGTAGTCGAGAACGACCTGGCCGTCCTTCCCGTTCACCGGCATCAGCTCGATGTAGCCGACATATTGATCGTTGCGCCACGCGAAATAGTCAAGCGACTCCTGCGCGGTCGCGAACGCTTGATGATGCGTGACGTTGACCGTGTTCCAGTACGCCTGGTTTCCCAGGCCATACGTTGTGATCAAACCCAGAACTCGGCCGGTCGCTCTTCGAACGCGGCGAGCAAAACCCTTGACTGGGTGCATAGCGCGACCCTCCAGGTCAATGTGCCGGCTTCACGATCGCGCGAACGCAGGCACGGATCGGCGACGGACACCAGGACCACAAACGAGCGAGTCGTTCTCGATTGATAATCGTTCGCACAAACGCCGGCATCGCCTGATACGCTCGCTTCAACGCCGGCGCTTGAAAATTCTTGCCATACGAATCGGCAAACGTCGGCAGCGCATCACACGACGGCAACGGCAACCACGGCATTTCCGCCCGCGTCGTCGGCCGCCAATGGGCTTCTAGCGTGTCATCCCAGAATCTCACGAACGCCTGATAGGAATAGCGTCCTTCGCCGATGATGTCCACGAAGGCACGCTCCGTCATCGCTTCGAGCAGCGCGTCATCGTACAGTTTGGCGAGCACATCGTTCACGTTGCTGAAGTCCTTCTTGAGTGACAAGTAATGCGTCCCCGGTTCCAGCACGCCCGAGTAGCGGCCTTCAAAAAGCACCAGCGCGGTCCGGCAGGCGATGGCCTCGAAAACCTTCGGCGAAATCTGATTCATCGGGATCGCGCCTTCGCGATCGCTCAAAAACCGTCGATGCACTTCCTCATACGTGAGATCGGGGTTGCGCTTGATCTCCGCTTTCACGGTGGCCGCGAGCGTGCCGTCGAAATCGAAAATGTTCGCGCCGCTCTCGGTGCCGAGCGTTGCCTTGCATTGGCCGAGAAAGTCGAACCAGCGATCGCCGTAGATGCGCGATTTTTCATCCCACGCGATGTCGGTCGCGAGGCCGCGCTCGTTGCAGATGGCTTTCATCCGCGCGCCGATCCACTGCTTTTCCTGGCCGAGATCGCCATACCAGTAGCCGATGCTGCGGCCGCGATAGCCGATCAAGATCGAGCGTTCGCGTATCGGCGCGTACGATTTCATTTGACGCAATTCGATGGGCACATAACCGGTCAGCACGTTCACGAACTTGGTTGTTGGGAACTCCGCCGGCGGATAGACCTTGGCGATCGACTCCTCCGGTACGCACGTGAAGACCAGGCCGATGCCGAGCTCGCGAATCTGCTGCTGTGCCGCGTGGGTGTGATCGTATTCATCCTGGATGAAGAGAATCTTCAGCCCCTGGTAACCTTTCAACGCATGTGCAAAACTCGCCGAGAGGTGGCCCGGAAAACACAGACGCACCGAATAATGCACGACGACGGCGTCGAAGTAATCGAGATCGAAATGGCATTTTGAAAGCGACGTGACGTAGGAAACGTTGTGCCGCGAAAAGCGATGGAAGCTCTCGAGATAGTCGGCAATGGTCTTGACGTGCGTCTCGCGGTGCTCGTACAGGATCAGGATATTTTTCTTGCCGCCGTCGTTGCCGATCATGGGAGTCACCTGTTGTCGCCGATCGATTCCGTAGCCGCAAGCTGCCAGCTTGCGTGCTGAAGCGTAAGCAGACAAGCTGGCAGCTTGTCGCTACGAAGGACTACGCCGCACGCGTTTTGATTTTGCCGAAGTTGACGCCGGGCGTCACCGTCATCGCCTTTCGTTCGGCGAGCATGCCGAAGCCGTGCGGGTTGTCCCAATGGGTGAGGCGAGGCGCTTCAAAGCCGGCCTCGTGGAACCATTCCGCGACCTCGTACGGCGTGTGGTAATGCCGATAGCGCGGCGTGAGCGTGTCAAAAACTTCCACAACCAGCTCCGGCAACGGCGGCGCATCACGCCGGCCGAGGAGCGAATTGCGGGCGTGCAGCGTGCGAGCGTACGCTTGCACGCATTTCTCTTGCAGCGAAGTCGGCAGTCGGCAAATGACCGCGCGAGCGGCCTCGATGATCGGGCGTTTGATCCAGCGATGCCCAAACGAGCGCGGCCAATAATAGAGCCAGAGATAGAACTTGCCTCCGTCGCGCACCAGCGGGCTGACGGCGCGAAACGTGGTGTGCGTGTTCGGCGTGTGATGGATCACGCCGTTGGAAACGATGAGGTCGAACGATCGCGCCGCGAACGGCGGGCGTTCGAGGTCGCCGCGCACATAGTGAACGC
>DAIOGM010000457.1:0-6063 GCA_036745215.1 Gemmataceae bacterium | reverse complement strand
GACCGTCCCACGAAAAAGATGTTGGTAATAGATAGGGCAGAGCCTGGGACGCAGGCGCCAGGCTGGCAGCTTGCCGCTACGACGCTACCTTTTCGACGACAAAACGAAATAGTTGCGAAAACGAAAGAAACAAATCGCGCGCTCCATCTTGACGCGCCTAGACCGATCAGACTAAAATCGTACCGCACAGTCTAAAACGGATTTCCCGGCGCTTCCCACGCGATCGAACCACGAAGTTGATGCCATATGAAAAACGGCCGCGTCACCATTGCCAGCATTCGCAAGGGCGAAATCGTTGACGCCGCTGCCGCCGTCATTGCGGAGCAAGGCATTCAGCACCTCTCGCTCTCGGAAATCGAAGCCAAGATTGGCATGAGCCGCGGACAGCTGACGTATTACTTCAAAACCAAGGAAGAGATTCTCCTCGCTGTCTTCGATCGCACGCTCGAATTGATGGGCCAGCGCAACGCCGACGCGGAATTCGATCGCCTCGATTGGCTGGAGATCGTCCGGCAAGTCATGCTCATTGTGCTGCAGGATCCGCCGGCGCATCCGGAGTTTCATGCGCTGCAGCATACGTTCCTGTCGCAGACGAGCCATCGCGAAGACTTTCGCCTGAAGCTCGCGGAACTTTACGAAAGCTGGCGCAGCCGCAGCGCCGAATCGCTCAAGCGCGATCTCAAGAAACGGCCCGCAGTGCGGCGCGTGTCGCCGCGCACGCTGGCGACGCTGGTGCAAGCGATCTTCCACGGCCTCGCGGTGCAGCGGGCCGCCGATCCGGCGGCGATCAATCCGCGCGCGATCATTCGACTATGCCTCGATATTCTGGCGACCTATTTGTGGGACGCGCCGCCGCAAAGGAAAACGCGGAAACAACGAATAAGCAGACGGAGTCCGCGAAGAAAACCGATTGGGGTGCTCCATGAGCGAAACGGGAAATAACAGCCCGACCAAGGCCGGCACGCTGAGCGACCGCGTTCGCTCCCTGCGCTTGACCGAGTCCAACGAAACGCCCCCGGAGGGCGGCCGCTGGTGGTGGCTGCCGTGGACGCTGTGCGGCCTGTTGTTTTTCACCACGTCGCTGCTCGCTCTCGAAGCGTTCGCGCCCATCGATGACGAGATGATCAAGAAACTCGCCGAGGAGCGCGGCCTGAACGTCGGCAAAGGCGCGTCGCCATCGTCAACGACGCTCGCCAACCTCGGCGTTACCAGAGCGTCCGGCGACGCCGGCACGCTGGAGATCGCACTCACGTCGAAGGGCAACATCGTGCCGATCAGCTTGATCCAGGTCAGTCCCAAGATCAGCGGCACCGTGATGAGGCTCAACTTCAAGGAAGGCGACGAGATCATGGAGGACTTCCTGTTGGCCGAGCTGGAAGACGTCGAATTCCGTTCCGATCGCGATCGCGTGCTGGCGGGCAAGGAAATCGCGGAACGGCGACTCGGCGAGTTGAAGAATTTCCTCAACGAGGAGATCGAGCAGTCGCTGGTCGATTGGAAGGACACGATTGCCCAAAAAGATCAAGCCTTCGCCAAGTATCAACGTTACGTCGCGCTCAGGCAGCGCGGCTCGGTATCGCCGGAAGATCTCGAACTTTCCAAAAGTAATTACGATTCGTTCGATTTCCGCGCCCGCCGGTTGGAGCTCACCTACAAAATGATGAAAGAGACGGGCAAAGGCCCGCGTTACGAAAAGATCGCCGGCGCCGAGGCCGAGATTCGCCAGGCCCACGCCGAATTGGACAAGGCCGAATGGCGCCTCGCCAACTGCAAGGTGCGTGCCCCGAAGACATCGCGCGGCAATGAAACGGTCTCCTACATCGTCCTCAGTAAAAAGACCGAGGAGGGCAACATCGTCAATCCCTCGGCTTTTTCCAACGGCCTGTCCGCGAGCCTGTGCGAGATGGCGGACCTTTACAAGATGGAAGTCGATCTCTCGATTGCCGAGCGCGACATCGCCAAGCTGTACAAGGATCAGGAGTGCCGCATCCAGCCCGAGGCGTTTCCGAATCGCATTTATAAAGGCGTCATCTCGCGCATCATGCCAATGGCGGATCGTTCGAAGTCATCGGTGCCGGTGCGCGTGAAGATCGAGTTCCCCGCCATCGACAACAAGGGGCAAGCGTTGCCGATGGAAATGCAGGGTGAATACTTGCGGCCGGAGATGGGAGCGATCGTGACGTTTTTGAATCGCAAGGTAATGGCAAAGTGAAATCGCTCGACTGACGTTGGGATGTAGGACGGACATTCCTGTCCGTCCAAGCGAGGACGGACAGGAATGTCCGTCCTACTTACTAACGAATTGAGCTGGGCAATTACTCAATACAGGTAACTCCATGGCCGCCGAACCGATCATGAATATCCGCAACGTCGTCAAGTCGTTCACACGCGGCGACGAGACGATCACGGTGTTGCGCAATTTGAGCCTCCAGGTTGCGGAAGGCGAATTCCTCGGCATCATGGGCCCGTCCGGCTCCGGCAAGACGACGCTGTTGAACCTCATCGCTGGGCTCGATAAGCCGAACCAGGGCGAGGTGTGGATCGGCGGGCAATGCGTCTCGCGCATGGACGAAGCCCAGCTCGCGGCATGGCGAACGCGCAACATCGGCTTCATTTTTCAGTTCTACCATTTGCTGCCGGTGCTGACGGCGTACGAGAACGTCGAATTGCCGCTCCTGTTGTTGCCCTTGAGTTCGCAGAAACGGCGCGAGCAGATCCTCAACGTGCTCGACCTGGTCGGCCTGTCCGATCGCATGTATCATCGCCCCGGCCAGCTCTCCGGCGGCCAGCAGCAACGCGTCGGCATTGCCCGCGCGATCGTGACCGATCCGACGCTGATCGTCGCCGACGAGCCGACGGGCGATCTCGACGCGCGCTCGGCCGTCGAAATCTTGAACCTGATGGACGAATTGCAAAAAGGCCTGCACAAGACGATTCTCCTGGTGACGCACGACCCGCGCGCGGCCGAGCGGGCGCAGCGCATCGTGCACCTGGAAAAGGGCCAGCTTCTTGAGCAAGCGGAAATGGACGCCCGCGCCAACGGCGCGCCGGCGAGCACGGAGTTTCAAAGCGAACGCAAGTAAAATTCGATTGGCGAGCCACGGGGTTTATCCCCGTGGTGCGGACATCCATTCCACGGGGATAAACCCCGTGGCTCGCCAAGAAGTTGGAATCCAACATGTTCACGCATCTCTACAACCAGATCACCGGCGACTGGATCAATATCATCGCCGCGGTCATCTCGCTCCTGGTGCTGACGGCCGGCTTCGCCTACGTCGTCGTGGCGCCGCGCCAGTTCCTCCTCGGCGTCAAGAACCTGCGCCGCAATCTTCGCCGCTCCTTGCTCACCGGCGTCGCCATCGGCGTGCTCGCGTTCATGATCACCATGATCTGGACCATCATCTATTTCATCGAGCTGGCCACTATGGAACGCTCCAAGGACCTCAAGATCATCGTCACCTACAAATGGTCCGTGCCGAGCCAGATTCCCATGACGCACGGCGACTACCTCAACCCCGCATCGTCGAAATTCCTGCCGTCGCTCGTCGATGAAAAAGGCAACAAGCTCTATGGGACGAACGATTTCATGCTCTGGTCCTTCTACGGCGGCTCGACCGACCCCGCGAAAATCACCGTGGATTCGATGATCTTTTTCTTCGTCATGGAGCCCGATCAGATCATTCCCATGATGGACGACCTTAGCGGCCTGGACCCGAAACTCGTCGAGGCGCTCAAGCAGAAGCCGCAAGGCTGCCTGCTCGGCTCCGACAAGCTCAAGTCGCTCAACAAGCAAATCGGCGAACGTTTCAAATTGAGCAGCTTCAACTACAAGGGCATCGATCTGGAGTTCGAAGTCGTCGGCGCGCTGCCGGATGGCCGCTACAACGCCAGCGCCATCATGCGGCTCGATTACTTCAACAACGCGTTCGACGATTACGCCCGCAAGAACAATGGCCGGGCGCATCCGCTGGCGAACAAACGGCTCAACCTGATCTGGATTCGCGTCGGCGATCGCGAGAAGTTCGATCAGATCGGCGGCATCATCGAGGACGCGCCGCAGTTCAACGATTATCCCGTCAAGGTCGAGACCGCGTCGTCGCTGGTCGGCTCGTTCCTCGAAGCGTACCGCGACATCTTCCTGGCCATGAAGTTCCTGCTCGTGCCCGGCATCTTGATCGTCATGGCACTGGTGATGGCGAACGCGATCAGCATCACCGTGCGCGAACGGCGCACGGAGATGGCCGTCATGAAAGTGCTCGGCTACTCGCCCAACCAGATCATGTTCTTGATCCTCGGCGAGGCGCTCTTGGTTGGCGCGACGGCGGGATTCGTCGCGGCGGGCGCGACGTTCCTGTTCTTCAACCTGAAGTGGGGCGGCATTCCGTTTCGCATCGGGTTCTTCCCCGTGTTCCGCATCCCGGAAGCCGCGATGCTTTGGGGCCTCGCCATCGGTACGCTCACCGCGTTTTCGGGCAGCGTCGTGCCGGCATGGACGGCGCGGTCGGTGAAAGTTTCCGAGGTGTTCTCGAAAGTGACGTGATTCCGCCGCTTGCGGCTTCGCGCTCGCGCGGCGCCGCGCGAACGCGAAGCCGCAAGCGGCAGCGAGAAGAATTATGCGCACCTTTCGCAATCCGTTTTTCAACTGGCTCGCCGAACACCCGGGACAGGCGGCCTTCGCGCTTCTCGGCCTGTGCATCCTCGTGTTCGCCTTGCTGCCGATTATTCTGTACTGCTTGCCCATCCGCAAGGTGCCGCTGGTATACAACCTCCGCAACTTGCAAAATCGCTGGAAGACCACGCTCGTCACCGCGCTCGCGTTCACACTCGTCACGGCCCTGCTGACGTTCATGCTCTCGTTCGTTCGCGGCATGGATCAATTGGCGGAATCGAGCGGCAATCCCGGCAACGTCATGGTCCTCTCCGACGGCGCCACCGACGAAGCGTTCAGCAACTTGCCCCCGTTCAGTCCGCAAGCGTTGCCCGACATCCTGCAAGGCGAGATTGTCATGATCCAGACCGATCCGAACGACCCCAAGACCAAGGCGTTCATGGTGTCGCAAGAAGTGTACGTCATCGTCATGTACATGATTCCCGATCCGCCGCCCGGCGGGCGAGCGCGGCGATTCGTACAACTTCGCGGCATGAACGACATGCCGATCGCCGCCGCGATTCACGAAGTCAAACTCGCGCGCGGCGATTGGCCCAATGCCGCCGGCGTGCGCAAGCTTCCCAACGGCGACACCGCGCTCGAAATCGTCGTCGGCTCCGGCGTCGCCAGGACCTTCGGCAGCGATCTCGGCAAAAGCACGCTCGAACCCGGCGACACCGTCATCCTTGGGCCGCGCACCTGGGTCGTCTCCGGCATCATGGAAGAAGGCACCAACTCGTTCGGCTCCGAAATCTGGACGCGCGATCGCCACGTGCAGGAGAACTTTGGCCGATCGAATTCGTATTGCTCTTACATTGTTCGCACCAGCGACGAAAAAAAGGCGAAGCTGGCCGTGGCGCTCATCAAGGAACTCAAGAACGAACGCAGCTTGCAAGCCTACACCGAGCGCGAGTACTACGCGAAAATGTCGGAGACCAGCAGGCAGTTCAGCGCCGCGATTTACGTCGTCGCCTTCATCATGGCGATCGGCGGCGTCCTCGGCATCATGAACACGATGTTCGCCGCAATCAGCCAGCGCGGCAAGGACATCGGCGTTTTGCGCCTGATGGGCTATCGCCGCTGGCAGATCCTCTTGTCGTTTCAGTTCGAATCGCTCGTCATCGCCATCCTCGGCGGCCTATTGGGCTGCATCATCGCGTACATCGTCTTCGACGGGCGCACCGCGACGAGCATCATGTCCAGCGGCGCCGGCGGCGGCGGCAAGAGCGTCGTCCTGCGCCTCACGCTCGATTTCGGCGTCCTCTTTACCGGCATGATCTTCAGCATCCTGATGGGCGCCATCGGCGGCTTCTTGCCGTCCTGGAGCGCGATGCGCTTGCGACCGCTCGAATCCTTGAAATAACCACAGATGAACATAGCGCGGCACAGCCGCAACCGAAAGGGTGAATGACGAT
>DAIOGM010000456.1:0-6084 GCA_036745215.1 Gemmataceae bacterium | reverse complement strand
CGAGCGTGAGCATCGCCTGGTCGATCGCGACCTGTTCATTTGCGTCCATGCCGATCAACTTCGGCGCGATGACATCGTTGACATTGGCGACGGCTTTCAGTGTGCCGCGGCCGAGATAGCGCTTCTTGTCGCCGTCGCGCAATTCGACCGCTTCGTGCGCGCCGGTGCTGGCGCCGGACGGGACGGCGGCGCGGCCGGTGGCGCCGTCGGCCAAGACGACATCGACTTCGAGCGTCGGATTGCCGCGGCTGTCGAGAATCTCGCGGGCGTGGATGGTTTGCAGTTCCATGGTTGCGACCCGTTTGGTGAAATGCGGATGACACCTCGTTGGTATAGGTTTTCGTTCGCGAGATTCCACGCCGCTTGCGGCTTCGCGCTCGCTTGACGCTACCCGAACGCGAAACCGCAAGCGGCACAAAAAAAGCCGCCGAGACGCGCTTGGCGTTCGGCGGCTCGGGTTCGGTTTTTCGGACGGCCCGCTTTGGGGGTGGACGCTCAAGGAGGGTATGCGAGGTTGGTAGTCCAGCAAGCCATGCAAACGAAAAACCGCTCCGCCGACGGATGCGCCAATCGGGGGACGTTGGCGGCATCTTCCACGAGACGTTACCGCGGCAACGCGCCATCCTGGCCCGCGCCACGCGTCTCTGCGGTCGGCGCAGCCGGCTCGTCCGTGACCGGCTGATAACCCTTTTTATCGACCTTGCCGAACAAACACTTGAGCGCCTCACTTCGTTTTTCCAACCAGATCACGCAAAGTTCGGAGGTTGACAAAATCCATATCTTCGCCGTTCGGGCCCTCCTTCGGCGTCTCCATGATCATCGGAGTTTTGGCAAACCGCGGATCGTTGACGAGCAGCCGAAACGGATTCAGCCCAATTTGCCCCTCGCCGATGTGCTCGTGCCGATCGACGCGGCTGCCCAGCGGCTTCTTGCTGTCGTTCATGTGGAACACCTTGAGATTCGACAAGCCGATGAGCTTGCGAAACTGATTGAAGGTGCTTTCGTACGCGAGCTCCGGCCAAAGCGGATAGCCGGCTGCGAAAATGTGGCACGTATCGACGCAGACGCCGAGACGTTCCGGCTCCAGCACCTCTTCAAGAATCGCAGCCAGATGTTCGAAGCGATGGCCCAGGCTCTTGCCTTGCCCGGCGGTCGTTTCCAGAAGAACCTTGACGCGGAAGCCCGCGCAGCGTTTGTGAACCTTGTTGAGCGCGCGCACGATGCGTTGCAACCCCGCCGCGTCATCGCCATCGGTCGGCGTGCCCGGATGCATGACGAGATACTTCAGACCGAGCGCCTCCGCTCGCTGCATCTCGATGATGAATGCTTCCAGCGAACGCTCATACAACACCGGGTCCGGCGAGGCGAGATTGATGAGATAACAATCGTGTGCGGTCAAAAACTTGAGCCGCGTTTGGCTGCGAACTTCCTGGAATTTCTTGATGTCGTCGTCGGTCAGTTCCTTGGCGTTCCATTGATTGTTGTTCTTGGTGAAAAGCTGCACCGTGTCGAAGTCGTGCTCGACAGCCGCGGTGATGGCATTGTGGCAGCCGCCGGCGATGGACATGTGGGCGCCGAAAAGAGGCATGGGTGCAATCTCCGAAGTTGCCGTTGGCGGGCGGGACTCCTATTGTTCCATTGATCGCATTCCATCCGTTTTATTCAGGACCGGCGCCATGAACGTATTGTTCGAGGAGATTTGGCGAAACCTCGTGCTGCTCGTCGAGACGCTGTTCAAGCTTTTGTTTCAAGTCGGCGTGCTCGGCATTCATTTTGTTCTGTGGATCGTATTCGCGGCCGTTTGTCTGTGGGCAATCAATTGGTACAAGGCCCGGCACGCGCTTGTTCAAGGCGCGTGGGCGCCCGCCGTTTTGTTGATTTTCGTGATCGCATTAGTGTGGTCGCGCATCACACCCGGCGCCTGCCCGTATTGCGGGCTGCCGAATTTCTGGTGGCAACTCGGTTACGTCAGCATGCTCGCGGCATTCGGGATGTTCCTCGGCTGGCTGCAAACCGTGTTGCACTGGACGCCGCGCGACATCAATCTCGACCCGCCGGCTCACGGACATGGGCACGGCCACGGGCACCACTAAGACATAACCACAGATGAACACGGATGCACACAGATGGGAGTGGAAGCGGAATTCGACCTATCTGTGTTAATCCGTGTTCATCTGTGGTTCCATTTCAACGCGTTCGCCCGTTTCCGCGCTGCGAGCGACGGCCTCGGTGAATTCCATGTAGGCGACTCCCGCCTCGAACGTCGTGAACTCGATCGGTTTCTGTTCGCGAATTGCCGCAATGAAATCGGCTTCGACGGACCAGGCGCGGGCCTTCCCTTCGGGAATCGGAATCTCCTGCAACTCCGCCATCTTCGCCGCCGTGACGCCGGAACGACGACTCGCGCCGAGGATGCGATCGGCGCCAAGATCATAACAAAGAACGCCGTCGCTGCCGAAAAGTTGAATATTCGCCGTCTGCCCGAACGGCGTCATGCCGCTGAAGTGGTAGGTGGCACGGGCGCCATTCTTGAGCACGGCCAAAACCTGCACGCTGTCGGGCGTGCCGACGCCGCGCCGTACGCCGCTGGCTGGATCGATACGCGAAGGGCAATGCGCGTGCACCTGGGCGAACACTTCCACCGGCGGCGGCGTCCAGCGCATCAGCGTCTCATGAACGATTCCCAGCGTCAGCATGTTGTAGCCGGACAACGTTGCATCTTGCCGCCACGACAGCGGCGCGTCCGGATCCGCCAACGCCGCGTTGAAGCTGAATACATGTACCTCGCGCAACTCGCCGAGGTAGCCGCTCGCGATCAGCTCTTTCATCACTTCATGCCCCTTGAGGCCAAACGGGCTCGGCACGACTTGCGTGATCAGGTGGGCGTGCTGCTTCGCCGCCTTGAGCATGTGATGCGCCTCGGCCGCGTTCATGGCGAGCCGCGCTTCGGTGAGCACGTGCTTGCCCGCTTGCAATGCCGCGATCGTAATCGGGCAGTGCAGATACGGCCAGGTGCCGATGACGATGGCGTCCACCTCGTCGTCGGCGACGACTTGTTCCCACGTCAAATAGGTCCGCGCGATGTTGTACTCGCGCGCCGCGGCGATGGTGGATTCCGGCCGGCGATTGCAGACGGCCGTGATCTCGACGCCGTCGATCGCGCGCAAGCCGGGGATGTGCCGCAAGCGCGTGTTGGCGCCGGCGCCGATCAAGCCGATGCGGATGCGTTTTGGCATGACAAAATCCTCGTTGGCCCGTGTCATTATCCCAAACCGACGTTCGATTGGCGAGCCGAGCCCCGTGAGGGGCCGGTTGAGGTTCCGAGTTGTTACTCAACCGGCCCCTTACGGGGCTCGGCTCGCCGAGTATTTTCAACTCAGCGCCCGCATGGCGCCACGTGGGCGCTAAACGAAAAAACTGCCTATAATGAGATTACCGGTTTTGATTGTCCCTCGACAACCACCGATGCGAAAAGAGAGTAGTGCATGCCAACACAGACGGCCTCTCCCCATGCCAACGGCGCGCTCGCTCACGCGAAGGAACGCCGGCCCATGACCGTGCCGGAATTCATGAGCGCCAGGAAACGCGGCGTCCGCTTGACCATGCTGACCGCGTATGATTACACGCTCGCGCGCCTGCTGGACGACGCCGGCGTTGACGCGATCCTCGTCGGCGATTCGCTCGGCATGGTCATGCAAGGCGAGCCCAATTCGTTGCGTGTTACGCTCGACGAGATGGTTTATCACTCGCGCCTGGTCGCCCGCGGCGTTCGACACAGCTTGATCGTCAGCGATCTTCCGTTCATGACTTATCAAGTCAGCCCGCAACAAGCCCTCGAGAACGCTGGCCGACTCTTGAAGGAAGGCGGCGCCCACGCCGTCAAGCTCGAAGGCGGACGGCGCAGCGTCGCGGCCATCGAAGCGATTGTCGGCGCGGACATTCCCGTCATGGGGCACATCGGTTTGACGCCGCAATCGGTGCATCGCCTCGGCGGCTTCCGCGTGCAGCGCGATCAAAAGAAGCTGCTCGACGACGCCCTTGCCATCGAGAAGGCCGGCGCGTTCGCTCTCGTCGTCGAATGCGTGCCGGTCGAGATGGCCGAGAAGATTCGCGACTCCGTGAAAATACCTGCCATCGGCATCGGCGCCGGCGTCGGCTGCGATGGGCAGGTTCTCGTCACGCACGACATGCTCGGACTGTTCAACGATCTGAAACCTCGCTTCGTCAAGAAATACGCCGACGTCGGCGCCGCCATCGCCGAGGCCGTTGACAGCTATTGTCGCGAAGTGCGCGAAGGCGCTTTTCCGGGGCCGGAGCATTCTTTTCGCTCTTGAACCGCTCTCGCGCCGTTCGACGCCAAATGTCGAATGACGAAGCTCGAATGACGAAAGAATGACGAAGCTCGAATGACGAAAGAATCGCCCGCAGGCAAAATCCCGTCGATTCCTCGCCGGGCGCCAGGATCACTCGTTCGAAATGCGGATTTCGTTCGTCATTCGTGCTTCGACATTCGGATTTCATTCGTCATTCGTGCTTCGTCATTCGTCATTTCGGGCCGACTGAACCCAACGCGGTAGTGCTAAATTGACGCTTGACCGCAGCCAATCGAGGCGGGACAATATCGTCATGGCCGTCCCATTCGTCTCAAAAACGGGAGGGGCATCATGTCAAGAAAAGCGCTCATTGTCGAAGATGAAAAAGAACTCGGCGCCATCCTTTCTGAACATCTTCAGATCTGGGGCTTCGAGCCGACTTTGCTCAGCGAGGGCAAAACCGTCGTAGAGTGGGCGCGCCGAAATCGCCCGGCCGTCATCCTCCTCGATCTGATGCTGCCCGATATCGACGGCTACACCATTTGCGAGACGCTCAAGCTCGATCGCGAAACCAATCTCATTCCGATCATCATGACCACCGCGCTGTCGCAGCAAGAGGATCGCGTGCGCGGCTTGCAGGTCGGCGCCAACACCTACCTCACCAAGCCCTTCACGGCCGAGACGTTGAACCAATCGATTCAGAATGCCATGACCTGGCTCGATGATTTGAAAACCCACGGCGCCGAGGGGGAAATCCGCTTCCAATTTCAAAGCGACACGAGTTATCTCGAAGAACTCAACCATCTCTTGGGCTCGCTCTTCCTCTTCAGCGGACTGGACACGAAGCAGATCAAGCAATTGACAACGGCGGTGCGCGAGCTCGGCACCAACGCCATCGAGTGGGGGCACAAGAAGCAAATCGAACGCATCATAACCATCGATTACCGCATCGATCCGGAAAAAATCACCATCGACATCAAGGACACCGGCCCCGGCTTCAATCCGGCCAACCTGCCGCACGCCGCGTCGCCCGATGATATCGTCGGCCACACGATGGTCCGCGAAGCGCTCGGCCTGCGCGACGGCGGCTTCGGCATCATGATGTCCCGCGGCTTCGTCGATGAGATGTCGTACAACGACAAGGGCAACGAGGTTCGCCTGATCAAGTACTTCTCGCCGCGCGAGTCCATGCGCGGCAACGGAAACGCATAATCATTTTCGAGGCCGCATGAACTCCCATCTTCGCGTCCCCGCCGTGTTCATATTGCTGATCCTTCTTCCCATGCTGGGCTGCCGCAGCTCCGCTTCGCGCGTCGTGGTGTATTGCGCTCACGATCGCGAGTTTGCCGAGGCGATCCTCCAGCAATTCGAGAAGGAGAGCGGCCTCAAGGTGGACGTCAAATGGGACACCGAGGCGAACAAGGCCGTCGGCTTGAAGAAATTGCTGCTCGATGAGAAATCGTCGCCGCGCTGCGATGTGCACTGGAACAACGAGATTGTCGGTACGATCGATTTGCAAAAGAACGGCGTCCTGCAAGCGTACGCCAGTCCGTCGGCCGTGCCGTTTCCCGCGGAATTCAAGGCGAGCGATCAGACGTGGACCGCGTTCGCCGCGCGAGCGCGCGTGCTGATCGTCAACACGGACAAGGTCAAGAAGGACGACTTTCCGAAAAGCCTGATGGACCTGACCGATCCGCGCTTCAAGGGCAAGATTGCGATGGCGAAGCCGCTCTTCGGCACAACGGCGACGCAAGCCGCATGTCTGTTTCAA